>JAZODE010000100.1:0-19567 GCA_045596885.1 Victivallaceae bacterium | reverse complement strand
GGATTGACTTTTCGTTTTTTTGCGCTACATTTTCCATGTGCCTGTTTCCTTTTTTGTTTGATTGTTGATGTGGTGTTTATAATCAATCATAGAAACAGGCATTTTTCAAGCCCTGTTCTTTAAAATGTGCGCAATTTTCCGGACGTTATCAAAAAATATGACCATAAACGAAAAACTTTACGCAAGAATGTACACCAAAACCTTCCTGCGTAAAGTCCACACCCGCTATTACCAACTCCCCAACGAAGAGTTAAGCCGGGCAATCAGTGATTATTTGAAGTTTCAGTTCTCTCTATCTGGAGAAATTCCGATTGAATAAGTATCTATTATTTTTGAATTTGCTTCAAGAGATTTTTTTACATCATTGAGATACTCTTTGATAAAAACCTTAAATGAAGCGAAGTTATCTTTACTCCATTGTTCACTTAAAAATTCGGCATCACTCCAATTACCATGCAATTCTTTTTCATTAATATATTTGTACGCTATCCACCAATCGTTTGCTTCCCTCCATCCCTCTGTGTTTAACTCATTAAATGGAGTATAGTCAGGTTGCTGTTCTTTTCTGGCAATGCCGAAGTAAGGAGGATTAGTATTATACTGAAATGTTATTCTATAAGGTTTGTCTGCAAAAACAATATTAACAGTCCATTTATCAGCAGTAATTTCTTCAGGGCCTGCCCAGCATTCTCTGAACAATTTGATAAGTTTTTGAAATCTTGCGTTATCAAAACTTTTATTGATAAAAGCTGCTGCCTTGAAAGAATCAATATTTTCAAGTATCGTTTCGGTTATACCATTATTCATTATCCCCTCCGGAATCATTGTTTTGTAGATAAAATCAGCATATTGGCGACAGAAATAGGCAGCTGGTGTACTTTTCATACAAGCACATTCCCGCAACCAATTACAAATTGTTTTGCTATAAGAAATACTTTGATATTCACCTTCTTTGATATGAGTATCACTTGCCTTATAGCCCTCGTAAGTAAGAAAAAGCAACGCTTTATAAGTTACTTTCTGCTCTTGAACCCAATCCCGATAGTCTGCAAGCTGCATATAGTGGTCGCAGGTATTGGTTTTGTTTTCAATGACCACATAGAGATCTTTACTGTGAATAACGATATCAGGACGGCGTCCGGAGATTTTTACTTCTGTTTGCACATAACAATCTTCGCAGTGATCTGCGAAATTTGCCAAATTGCATTGCCGGAAAAATGCTTTAAGCGATTCAGCACCCAAGCCGTGATTCCCATAAGGATCAAGCAAAGCGGCAATAATTTCCGTATGCCGGGTTTCAATGGATCCCACGCCACAAATATCTACACAATTAAAATGTTTGCCCGATTGCTTTTCCTGTTGGTGCTTGACAATAATTTCACTTGCCGCATTCAGCAGATTTTCTATATTTTCATTCATTTTTTATTTCCGGTTTATCTTTACAATATAAGTTATACGAGTAATTTTATTTGTCACCTTTCAATCCTCCAGATATTTTTTCACTGTATTTCTTACGGCTTTCAGGGCTTCGGCAGTTTTAGTCAGGTTTTTGTCGTATTTTTCGTAAACGCGTTTGACGTGGATTCTTACTGCAGCTTCCAGTTCGTCAGGGATTTCTTATTTTGTTTCGCTGAACGGATTTAAACCTGAGGTCATTTCTTTGTGTTCTTTTAAGAGTTTGGCAAAGTCGGATTCATCCAGAACGCTTGCTCTATCAAGAATAATTGGTAATTGGTGCCATTCCATACAAACAACTTTCTATCATGCATTTGCAATTAAATTATTCTCTTTTATCGTTATTCGAAACGCAAATGTTCTACCCGTTTTGTTTTTCACATCAACACTGCAAGTAATATATCATCTGTAATCCAACTTGTCAAGCGGAAACACAAAAAGAGAATAATTTGCCGACTAACCTATTGTCTATAAAAAATATACATGGAATGGCACCAATTATTTGAGTTCATATTCCAGATTCGGTTCAATATCTTCCCGCCGGTCGGCAAGTCCCGGCAGTTGAAAATCCCACAGATTGATACGGGCAAGCAGATCGGAGCGGAAACGCCCCTCATTTACCTCTGTTTCCAGATCCTGGTTGGTTCCGCAAATCAATTCAAAATTGCTTTCGCTTTCTGTATCAGCTCCCAGCGGAAAGAACTTCTTTTCTTCGATGGCACGCAGCAGCATCGCTTGCTCGTCCAAGACCGAGTTCGCCGATCTCGTCAAGGAAAAGAATACCTTTGTCTGCTTTTTTCAGCAGCCCCCGGACGGTCAGCGATCGCCCCGGTAAAAGAACCTTTTTTGTGTCCGAAAAGCACACTCATAGCCTGATCGCCCCGCAAAGTTGCGCAGTTGACATTGACGAATTCGCCCTTGATCTGATTGTTGAGTTTCTTCAATTCATTAATTCTTTTGGCAAGCTGGGATTTCCCCGCTCCGGTGGGGCCGGTGAGCAAGATCGGCTCAGCGGATCGGATCGCCACCCGTTCAATGGTTTCGATCAAAGCATTGAATTGTTGATTTCTGGTAGCGATACCGGATTTCAAAAAATCAAGGTCGTTTTCACGCTCTACTGCAAAGCGTTTGGCAAGCATATCGTAACGCGAAAGGTCAAGATCAATGATGTTGTAAGAACCCTCCGGCCCCATTCCCGGGTGGGTCTGGATGAGCTTGCCCGGCAGGTGATGAGATTCGGTAAGCAGAAACAAACAGATTTGTGCCACATGTGAACCGGTAGTTATATGTATATAATAATTATCTTCTTCGCCGGAAAAATCGTGGTTGCGGCTGTACTCATAAAGTTTACTGTAAACCTCCTCAAAATCCCAAGGGGCATCCATAAAAACAGCTTCCGGAATCACCTCGGTAGATGGAGAGCATTGCTTTATATCTTCCACGATCCGCTCTTTAAGACCTTCGAATTTAGGCTGATATATCAGATGATAGCGGTCAAAGTGCAAATCATTCTACATAGCAAGAGCTACGGAAGGGCGCCAAACATTCCAACGGGACAGCCCCCGAGCTTTGCCGTTACCGTCAAGAGTCGAACCCAAAAGTGAAATCAAGATATTCATAATATAAAATCCTATAATCATATATAATATTTTATATGTTTTAATATATGTCACTTTTTGCAAAATACAAGTTTAAAAACATTCCAATAAAAATTTTACGCTCAAAAAAGATATTTTTCAAAAAAATCATCGTTTTTATCAATATTGGCACACCTTTTGCTAATTATATTGGCAGAAAAGAAAGCCTTACGCAAAAAAACAAAAAGAAAGGGTTATATTATGCTTATAACATTGGCACAGGCACTGAAAGAAAAGAACCGTATCGTTGGTGAGATCAGCAAATTGTGGCTGCTGGTGCAGCGCGAAAACGCCTGCTGGGAAAACCGCACCCGCAGTATTGATGTAAACGAAACGATGCAGACGATCAATGAGTACACTCAAAAACTTATTGAGCTTAAAACAAAGATTGGGAAAGCCAATGCTGGCAATCTTGAAAATATGTACGCTTTGGACGAGTACAAAAGTCAGATCAGCAAGTACGGCAATATCGATACTGATGAAGAAGTGCGTTATCTGGGCGAGAACCAAGACCGCACGTTGAAGAAAAATTGCGAGATCAAAACCAGTGAGGTACTTAAATTGCAAAAGAGTTTGCAGATAAAATGCAATCAGCTTCAAGATGAGCTTGATGCATATAATGCAACTCATAAGATCGAATTTGATACTCCGCTGAAATGATCGGCGCTGTATAAAAGTCAAACTGACATTTTTGTTGGTTTGACCAAGAGAAACCTGCTGCCCGATTAATGGTCGGGCAAGCTGCCCGACTCCAGGAGATTGATATTGATAAGGTTTTGCAGATGGATTCTGCAAGCAAAATTTAAGGGTCAAGGACTTAAAAATCAATCATCACTCCTCAATACTTAAAACTTTTTTGCCGGGCAGCGGTTTCTCACCGGGGAAATGCTGCGTTAAGCAGCTTTCCCGGTCTCTTTAGTAACTATCAACTGAAAGGATATAAAAATGGAATTTGTAATTGGTGCCATTCCATACAAACAACTTTCTATCATGCATTTGCAATTAAATTATTCTCTTTTATCGTTACTCGAAACGCAAATGTTCTACCCGTTTTGTTTTTCACATCAACACTGCAAGTAATATATCATCTGTAATCCAACTTGTCAAGCGGAAACACAAAAAGAGAATAATTTACCGACTAACCTATTGTCTATAAAAAATATACATAGAATGGCTCCAATTACCAATTAGCTTTCCTTTACGCCTTGTGAAATGAGACCTGCAGTCTGAGTCTGCCCCGGATAAATATTTCTGACAGGTCTGGCAGATAGACGGGGGAGCTGTTACAGTCTGCCATTTAAAAGTGAAAAACCCGAAGATCGCTCTTCGGGTTTTTGAGAATATTCTGCGATAAATTATTTGCAGACAGCGCCAGTGTCAGCCCTACGGATGAGGTTGGGCTTAATGTAAGCAGTGGAGCCGTCAGAAGCTTCAGCACCGGCAACCTTAGCAGTTTTGACGTCGGGATAACCGGCATTGGCACCGCTGAACCAGCCGACGCCGTTGAAACCGGTGACGTGACCACCCTGGAACAGGATGTTACCAAAGTTGGTGTGGTTGGAGTTACCGCCGTTGGAGAACTGAGCGCTGGTGGCATTGATGTCCGCACCATACTCGGCGCCGGCAAGGTCAGCTGCGATACCGGAGTCGGCACGGCCATAGCTCTGGCTGTCGCCTTCGATCATACCGAGGTTACCGGCATAGCTGAGGTTGGGGGTCAGAGCAGCAGTAGTACCGTCACCCGCATATTTCAGAGAGTTGGTGCCGGAACCGGTAGCGGTGATGGAGCTGGGGCAGGTAAAGACAGCGTAATCGCTCAGGTAGTCATTACCACGGAGGATTTCAAAGGATTCCCAACCTTCGGCAGAAGTGATGTGGGTGGTGTTGGTGCCGAGACGGGTGGGGATGGCGGGCAGCTTGCTGTCGGCATCGATGGAGTAGGACTTCAGAGCGGTACCGATCTGTTTCAGGTTGCTGGCGCAGTTGATGCGGCGGGCTTTTTCACGAGCCTGCTGCAGAGCGGGCAGAAGCATACCGGCAAGGATTGCAATAATAGCGATAACCACCAACAGCTCGATCAAAGTAAATCCACGACTTTTTTTCATTTTTTTCCTCTTTCCTTTTTTGTTTTTTGGAAAATTTTTCTTTTCGGACTGCGGTAAAACTTTATTTTTTTCCACAGTCCCTTACGAACTATGCCTATTATACCCAAAATTTACAGCGATGACAACAAAAAAGGTCCGATTTTGATTGTTTTTTGGGGATTGTTGCAAATATTGCAACTTTGATGCAAAAATAAGACTTTTTTCCGATTTTGGTGGAAGATTTTACTTATCCCCCCCCCTTATGGGCGTGATTAGCCTTTATGGGGCAAATCACGCCGCAGTGTACACTCAAAGCATACTCAGAGCGCAGCGCACTCCGGAACTCTGAGAGTGGGATCAACTTCCCATTGTAAAGAAGGTCTCTGCCGCAGAGCGGTTCTGCTGAAGCAGACTGTCTTCTGAGCTCTCTCCACAGCTGAAAGCGCAAAGTCCCTGGGGGAACTCCGGTCCAAAGCAGAGGTCTGCCCAGATTCCGGCACCATCATCGAATCCCTTTTCCTCCTCCGGAACAAGTGCTCCTGCAAGATACATTTCAGGAGCAAAGAGTTCAAACTCCGGCTCTGCCTGAGAGTGGACTTCCATAAGCAAGTCATTGCTGTTGCCCTGATGGAGGAAATACTCTATGTCATTGTGGACGAGCTTTTCACCCGCAGTAAGGGTTCCCAGAGCCTCGCCGTCAATGGTAAGCTGCACTGTGGTGCCCGCAAACTGTGAAGCATTGGAATAGGAGGCAAGTTTGTAGATGCCTTCCGCCTGTCCGCTCTTGACTGAAACTGTCAGATTTGCCTTGCCAAGATATTCAAAACCTGTGACCAGTGGCGTATTCAGTGAGATCGCTGCATCGTGGATAAGATCAAAGATCACATTGACGCCGTTGGCGGCAGCCACAGCTCCTTCGGTCAAGTCGATCCTGCCGGAGAGTGTGGCTCCGGAATTGATGGTCACGCCGCATTTGCTGCCTGAGAGATCCATATTCCTGACCGTTACGGCACCGTCGATGAGAGCGTTGCCGGTATTGGTCAGCTGCAGACCGGTGATTTTTCCGCCGTAGATCAGAGCTCCGCCGTTGGAAACGGTGAAATCCGACAGCGTGGCGCCTGCGGTAACGGTCAGATATCCACCCTGGACGATCACCTCTTCCGCCACTGCAGAGACGCCGATCTGAGCGTTGCCCTTTTCGATCAACTCCAGATTCTGGATGGTTCCGCCATTGATGAGAGCGCCGCCGTTGGAAATAACAAGGTCGTGGATCTCAGCCCCCTGAGCAACAGTCAGGAATCCCCCTTCCACGGTGATATCTTCGGCACTTCCGGCGATGCCGATGGTGACACTGCCGGACTCCAGTTCAAGCTCCGTAACAAAACCGCCGTTGATGGAAGCCCCGCCGGAGATAACTTCGATTTCAGAGATCTTGGCTCCTGTTTCCACTGTCAGTGTACCGCCTTCGACAGAGAGTTCTTCAACGGTTGCCGAACCCACGAGGGCGGTTCCGGAGCCCACAAGATCAAGGTCCGAAATATTGCCGCCGTTTACGATGGCGCCGCCGCTGGAAACGGTAAGATCAAGGATTTTTGCCCCTGCTCCGACAGTAATGTATCCCTCCTGGAGTGATACTTCCTCAATGAATGCACTGGATCCCGCCACGGCGTTTCCGGTGCCGTTCAAACCGAGGTGGACAACTCTTCCGCCGTTGATGACGGCGCCGCCGTCGGTGATTTCAAGACTTGAGACCACTGCGCCTTTTTCAAGGGTCAGACAACCCGCTCCAACGGTGATGTTCCGGGCGGTTCCGGAGACGCCGATTTGCACGTTGCCGGAACTGGTCAATGTAAGTGTGGAAACGGTACCGCCATTGACTGAAACAGCGCCGTTGGCTGCGGTGAATTCAGTGATGATGGCACCTTTTTCAAGAGAGAGATAGCCCCCTGCGACGGTGAGTTCCTCCACGGTTGCCGAACCGATCTGGGCAGCGCCGGAACTGGTCACGAGGAGATCTGCGATGTTTCCGCCGTTGATGATGGCGCCGCCGTTGAGGACGGTGAGATTTGAAACACCGGCACCTTTTGACAGAGTCAGATAGCCGCCTTTGACGGTGATTTCTGCCGCACTCCCTGTGGCTCCGATGCTGGTATTGCCGGAATCTGTTACCTGGAGTGCGGAAACCATGCCGCCGTTGATGTTGACAGCACCGCCTGCGACGGAAAGTTCTGAAACCAAAGCTCCTTTATCGAGGATAAGAATACCGTTCGCAACAGCGATTTCAGTAACGGAGCCTGCCGTTTGGATCCGGGCGTTGCCGGAGTTGCTCAAATTGAGCAGTTCCACGATGCCGCCGTTGATGAAGGTGCCGCCGCTGGAAACATTGAGTTCAGCGATCCGGGCGCCTGAATCAACAGTCAGATAGCCGTTTTTCACGACAACATTTTCAGCGCAGCCTGAGGTCCCGATTTGAACATTGCCGGAGTCAGTTACCAAAAGTGCGGCGATATTTCCGCCTTTCACCGATGTGGCACCGTTGGAGGCAGTCAGCGATGAAATGGCAGCTCCATTTTCAAGAGTCAGGAATCCTTTCTCTTTGATAATAACTGCGTCAGCAGATGCAGAAGCGATTTGGGCTGTTCCGGAGTCAGTCAACAGGATCTCTCCCAATTTTCCGCCGTTGATGATGGCTCCGCCGTTGGTGACTGAAAGAGAATCGATAGCGGCACCGCTGTTTGCTGTAAGGAATCCGCCGTTGACGGTCACTTTGTCTGCTTTGCCTGCAACGCCGATCTGAATATTGCCGGAACCGGTCAGGACCATATCTGCCACTCTGCCGCCGTTTATGGTGGCTCCGCCGCCTGAAACGGCAAGTCCTGAAACGACAGCGCCATTTTCCGTTGTGAGCATACCGCTTTTTACGATCGCTTCTTCAACGGTTGCTGTTCCCACACGGGCACTGCCGGTATCGGTCAGCTGCAGAGCACTGATGGTGCCGCCGTTGAGGAGGGCACCGCCGTTGGTGACTGAAAGAGAATCCATAGCAGCACCGCTGTTTGCTGTAAGGAATCCGCCGTTGACGGTCACTTCATCAGCCTTTCCGGCAATACCGATCTGGATGCTCCCGGATGAGGTCAATACCATGTTTGAGACCCTGCCGCCGTTTATGGTGGCTCCGCCGCCTGAAACGGCAAGTCCTGAGACGAGAGCGCCATTTTCCACTGTGAGCATACCGTTCTTTACGATTGCTTCCGCAACGGTTGCAGTTCCCACACGGGCGCTGCCGGAACCGGTCAGCTGCAGATCGTCAATGGTGCCGCCGTTGAGGAGGGCACCGCCGTTGGTGACTGAAAGTTCTTTTATCGCAGCGCCTTTTTCTACGGTCAGATAGCCCCCGTTGACGGTTGCTTCATCAGCCTTGCCCGACACGCCGATTTGAATGTTGCCGGAACCGGTCAGGACCATGTCGCCAACATTGCCGCCGTTGACTGTGGCACCGCCGCCTGAAACGGCAAGTTCAGAAATGACAGCGCCATTTTCTACTGTAAGCATACCTTTTTTTACTGTCGCATCTGCAACAGTTGCAGTTCCCACACGGGCGCTGCCGGAACCGGTCAGCTGCAGATCGTCAATGGTACCGCCGTTGATGATGGCTCCGCCGTTGGTGACAGTAAGATCGGTGAGCTCTGCGCCCTCTTCAACATTCAGGAATCCTCCGGCAACAAGGACATCTTCGGCACTGCCGGAGCCTTCGATCCGGGCACGGGCGGAGCCGGTCACATCCAGATATGCCACACTCCCGCCGCTGATAACACTTACACCGTCAGAAGCAGAAAGTTCCGTGATCTTGCCTCCCTCTTCCACGGTCAGATATCCCCCTTGAACAAGGATCTCTTTGGCAGAACCGGCAATACCGATCTCAGCGGTACCGGAACTGGTCAGGGTCAGGAGCGAGACGGTTCCGCCGTTGATAAATGCTCCGCCACTGGCGATGGAGAGCTCTGCGATTTCAGCTTCCTCTTCAGTGGTAAGAAATCCGCCGTTGACGGTAACATTTTCCACGCGTCCGGAACTTGCCACCTCAACTCTGCCGGAGTCGGTCAACTTGAGAGAGGAAACGACACCGCCTTTGAGCTCCGTTGCTCCGCTGACCGCCATGAGACTGGAGACACGCGCCTTTGAGTCTACTGAGAAGAAACCGCCTTTGACGATGATCTCCTCAGCAACAGCAGAGCCTTCCAGTCCGGCAGTACCGGAATCAGTCACCGTCAATTCACCGATGGAGCCCCCTTCAATGGTGACGCCGCCGTCGGAAACACTCAAATCTGTAACTTCAGCACCCCTGGAAACGGTGAGGAATCCCCCCTGTATCAGAACATCTTCCGCCCGGGCCCCGGATTCAAGCTGGGCAATGCCTGAGCTGGTCAGAGTGAGACCTGAAATATCTCCGCCTTTGATGAGGGCGCCGCCATCTGTCACAGTCAGGTCTGTCACGGCAGCACCGGCGTAGATCGTAAGATATCCGCCCCCCACAGTGATCCCTTCGGCAACAGTATCATCGTGGATGTATGAACTGCCCTCTGTCGTAATATCGTGTGCTTCTGCGCCTTCAAAAAGGTGGAAGGTCCCCTCTTCAAGAATCGTTATACCGTTGATCCGGGCGCCTTCAGCCACATCGACACGGCCCTTTACGGTGACGGAGCTGCCTGCAGTACCTTTTTCAAAAATCACTTCACCGGTCACGGTAAAATTGGAAAGGGTGTTTTCTGAAACGGAAAATTCCTCTCCGTCATAGCTGCCGCTGAATTTCATTCCTTTGCAGAGATCCAGATAGACCTCAGCGCCGTCGGCAAGAACCAGATCGGAAACTGTGGCGCCGCTGCGGACTTCAAGCCGGGTGCCGGATTCCATGGCGGCACCATTCAAAACACCGCCCTCAAAGACGATGGCAAAGGCGCCTTCATGACCGGTGAGATCATTTACTTCTGAATCAGACCAGACCTGCATTTCAGCGCCGGAGTGGAGCGTCACATCAGTGGCTGAACCGGTATCCCGGACAGCCAGAACGCCGCCGTCGCTGACGGTGATATGGTGTCCCTGTCCGTTGGAAACGGAGAACCAGGGACCATCCATCTGTTTGTATTCGCTGACAAATGTCATGATACCACCGGAGGAGATCACCACATTGGAGGCATTGGCTCCGGCGATCTGCATGGTGCCGCCATCTTCGATCACCACATCGGTGATGAATGCGTTTTCTTCTTCCACAATGGCAAGACCGCCTGCCAGCAGGACTTCATGAGCGCTGCCGCCGCTGGAAATGGTAAGTCCGGCGTTGCTGGCAAAACGGAGATCGGAGCCGACGCCCCCTGAATGGATCCAGACATAGCCGCTGCTGCCGGCTGCGATATCCTGAGCGTATCCCCCGTAAAGATAGATTTCAGCGTCATTGTCAGTTGTGGCGCGTGAAAGAGTGGCTCCGGCAAAGACATTGACCTGTCCGGAAGCATGGTTGTCAACATCAAAGGCTCTGGCGCCGCTGTGAAGCTGCATGGCACCCCCGGAGCCGGAACCCACAGGCTCCACAAATCCGGTGGTGTGGAGCTTGGAAACAACGCCCCCTTCATAAATTTCAAGATAGGTATTGACATCTGCAGTGATATCCGTCAAACTGCCGTTGCGGACCTCGTAGCTTTTCCCGCCGGAAACAAACTGTACATTGGTGTCGCTGGAAATACCGATCTGGAGCCTGACATAGCTCCCGACGCAAACCAGATCTGCCACACTTGCACCTGCTGAAAGGTAGACTGCTCCATCCTGTTGAACGGTGACATTTTCACACCGTCCGCCGCTGAAAACAGCAATGGTCCCGCCGGAACGGATATCCGCCTTTTCCAGAGTTCCGCTGTTTTCCACATAAATGACTGCTCCTGAGGAGGCGATGGTATCCACAGCGTGCCCCCCGGAATAGGAGCGCAGCGTGGTGCTGTTGCGCAAAGTCGTTTTCAGCAGTGCGGCATCGCCGCAAGCTTCGATGGTTCCGCCGTTGACAGTGTTGGAGCTGGCGATACCCCCGTTCCGGACGATCACGGCACCGCCTTCCACGGTCAAATTTCTGACCGCTCCATGATCGGTCACGGTAAAGTATCCGCCGGAAACTGCCGCAGTATCAATAAAGCCCTGTCCCGCAGAAAGCTCTCCGGCTTTCAGGATCACATTTTCAGCAAGGGCGCCGCTGCGGACCCGCAAAGAGCCGCCATGGACGGTCATTTCCGTAAGCAGACCGCCGTTGTCGGCGTCGAGGATCTGCCCTGCACTGACCGTTATTCCGGTCATATCGGTTCCGGAACTTACGACCTCCCAGGAGTCATCCACATATTCCTGGAGTCTTACATCGTTTCCGTTGTGAATAAAGTCCACATCAAGATAGAGGATATTGTCTCTGACGCTCAGTGAGTAGAGCGCGTTGCCGCAAACGATTTCGCTGCCACCTGCGGTAAGAGTTCCGAGCAATTCGTTCCCGGCATAACAAGAGATACTCCGGTCAAAGTTTGCGGCGTTCCCGGCAAGAGCGTAGCTGCCGCGATTTTGAGCAGCTGCGTCAAGTTCTACGGAAATCGTTCCCTGCTGACATGCGGCAGCCGAGTTGAGCAGCACTCCGTTTGACCAATAGATATCTGAAAGGTTGAAATTAAGAGAAGCCTTTGAAAAATCAAGTGCGCCGAGGATCGTTGCGGAACCTTTCAAATCAATGACACCTTCAACGAAAGAACCGTCATAAAAAGTGACGGAGGCACCGTAATCGATTTCGGCATTGCAGATTTTTCCGCCGCCTCCCACTCCCAGCGCCGCATCGTACTTGACCACCGTATCAGAAGCCACGGCGCCGTCGTAGATGTGGAGTCCGGCATCGGCGTTGATTTCCGTATCCACCGCCAGAGCGCCGCTGGAAAGAATGATGGCACCGTACTTGCGGATCTCATTGCTGTAAACTTTGCCTCCGCCCCAGACAGTCAGAGCTCCGGCATAGTTGATCTTGGTATTGCTGGTGACAGCCCCTAAGCCCACTCCGAAAAATCCCCCCTGATTGACGGTGGTGTTGCTGGCAACGGCACCGGCGTAAACATGGAGCCCTCCGTCTGAGTTGATAACTGTGGAATTGGCAACAGCGCCGCTGGAAAGAATGATGGCGCCCCAGGAGTTGATGGTGTTGCCGATGGCATTGCCCCCGCCCCAGACAGTCAGAGCTCCGGCATAGTCGATGGTGGTCTCATAAACATAAGCGCCTTCTCCGACACCGAAAAATCCCCCCTGACTGACCGTGGTATTGCTGGCGGCAGCGCCGGAATAGACATGGAGTCCTCCGTCAAGGTTGATGACGGTGGAGTTGGCAGCAGCGCCGCTTGAAAGGATGATGGCACCCCAGGAATTGATGGTGTTGTCAATGGCTTCACCGCCGCCCCAGACGGTAAGAGCTCCTGCGTAGTCGATGGTGGTCTCATAAATTTTTGCGCCGTCTCCCACCCCCAGGTAGCCATTTTGTTTGACAGTGGTTTTGCTGGCGCTGGCGCCGGAATAGACATGGAGTGCGCCCCCGGAATTGATGAGGGAGCTTTCAGCGGCAGCCCCTTGAAAAAGGACAACTGCTCCTCCGGCATCCATCGTTGTGGAAATGACCTTTCCCCCTGACTGAACATACATGGTGCTTCCGTCGGACAGGGTCGCTCCGGAACTGATGGTACTTACATAAATATTTTCATGCTCAACATTCTCTGCCATTTTTTATTCCCTCCAGTCCGGAAGAGCTTTCAAAACTCCCCAGATATGTTGATTATCGTATAGTCAAGTAAAAAAACAGGGAATTAATATAGCACACATTGATGTGTTTTTCAATTCATTTGCAAATATTTATCGAAAAAACGATCCCCCGGCTGCTGTGAGCAAAAAGGGGGATATGACAGAGGCAGACCAAAGAAAAAGAATGCTTTTTCTCAGTGTTACAGGGGATCGCCGTTCTCTTGCCGGAGCGGAAGTCTGGCGTTGATGGCGGAAACGTAAAAATCGTTGCTTCGGGCTTTGATCACATACCGGTGGGGACCGGCTGCACTTTCGGTAAAAGTGTTGCTGCCGTCATTGGCATCGACCGAAGCTCTGCCCCTGACGCAACGGTATCCGGCACGCTCCGGATCACCCGTGATCGCCAGTAAAACCAGCATGGGATCCCATGAGGAGCGTCCATTGATGGAACCGTGATCGCTCATAACTTGCCGGAGCAGATCATTTTCCGGCAATCCGGCACCGGTTATGACATCGAAACCGACCTCCCAGCCCAGAAAAGTGATGGGGGAGGGCCAGCGGGCGCACAACTCGTTTCCGCTGCGCCGGGTGAGGGGATCCAGACAGAAGTTGTACTCTTTGCCCCCCTGTTCGTCCCATTTCCCTGCCATGATCCAGAGATGAGTGACCTTGCGGCGCACCAGAGCGGCGTCCTCAGGCTCCCGGAGCAATCTTGCAAGCTCCTGAGTGAAGCCGATGGAAAGGATCTCCACAGAAGCCTCTGGAGCATCATTCAAAAGCTGGCGGTAGAAATCCAGACTTTCGGGCACATCGTCGTTGCTCCGCAGGACTTTGCCGGATTTGGCAAGATGTTCCTGATAGGAGGGCGCCCCGGGAAAATCCACAGCTCCATGGGAAAGTCCCAAGGGGATTTCAACACCGCAATTTCGGGTAAAAACATCAAGGGAGGGGATTGAATACGGCATACAGCCATTCACATTGATCCCCAGTACTTCCACCTCTTTTTTCCGGTGGGCATTGCAGAGTAAACGAAGTGCGACAGCATCATCGCAATCGGTCCACCAATCAGAATCAAGTATGAATTTACGCATTTTTCTTTCCTTATGGAGGCAATATCAAAAGTTATTCAAAAACAGCAGATAAACTCTTCTGCATATAAATATAACACTCCTCATCCCGAAATGCAAGTACAACCTATGGGTGAGGGTGGGGCAATGCTTCTGTGCAAGTTGCCAGCCCATATTTCCCGGTATAATGACTTGACTTTCCGGGAGGGGGGTGTTATATTTGTTTTGTACAAAAAAAGGAGTATCCCATGGCTTTTCTGAAATTTTTATGGCGCCTTATCAGAGCAATGCTGATTATTGCTGCAGCCCTGATTTGCATGACTGTTGCCGGTTTTGTTTGGCCGCTTCTGCTCCTTCTGATTTGGCTGCTGCCCCAGTCTGCGGGGAAAGTTTGGCGTTATGCCGGAGCGGTCAAGGTCTGGTAAGAAATTCTCTGCCCGGTCCATTGGTGCTGTCTGCGCTCCTTTTTCAGTTGGCTCCGTTCCCGGCATCAGAAGTTGAGATATTTGCTGCGGCAATGCAGGAAATGATCCGGACTCCTACGGGGAGAAACTGCGGCTTTCCTTTCTTTTTCTGCAGATTAAAGGTGACAGTGACGACCCGCGGTTCATCAGGAGAGACGGCGAACATATAAAGGGACTCCTCCGCTGTCGTTCCGGGGATCTTTACCTTGCCCCTTTCTTTGCCGTTGACTTTAATGGAAAGTTTCCCTTCATTTCCGGGAAGAGGTTTGAACCGGATCTGAACTGTGCACTTTTCCCGGGAGGGAGGTAGATGCAGTGTCACCCCCTCTCCGGAGGGCACCTTGACTCCGTTGCTCCCCGTGGTGCACTTCCGGGAGAAACGCACCCCCGGAAAGAGAGAATAACTGTGGAATATCATCTTACGGTTGAGCGTAATGGGCAGAGAGAACAACTCCGGCGGTTTTGACATGGCGGTGATGCCCCTGGAAGAGACGTGATACCACGGCGGAATGATCCGGCAGGTCCGTTCGATCTCATTGTCTTGATCTTTTCCCTCCTCAACTATATAAACGAGGTAGTCGCCTTCCGGGAACGCCGCAGGGGGCAAAAGAAGATCGCGGAAAGGTTTTTTAAGGTCGATCGTGGATACATATTTTTCAGCGTTCCTCAGGTTTTCGGCGAACACGGTCGCTTTGCTGGCGCTGTAAAGGGGGTTCTCAGCGCTGAGATCGACCATGATGCGCCCATCGTGAAGAAGAGGAGAGCCTTGAACCGTTTCCACATGTTCCCACGGAGTTGCGGAGGTGGAAAGTTTTTTCCATGGTGTCATTTGTGCAAACTGTGATCCATCTTCCCGTATCGTTGACACACTGCCTTTGACAATGGGGAGTCCGAAAAGGGAAGGCGCTTTGGGGAGGAGTCCGCTTTCCCGGGCAACGGTGGCAGCGATTTGGGAGATTTGGCAGGGGGCAGAGTTGAAGATCAGCGACTTGGGCTTCTGAAAGGGGCGTTTGATAAAAGTCACCACTTCAGGCTTGTACTTTTCGGTGTGATCCCCGGTGATGACGATGGTACTTGCGTCATAGAGCTTGTGCGCCTTGAGTTTTTCAAGAAGCAGTGCAACGATCTTCAAGCTGCCTCTGAGCTGCTGAGTCCTTAGAAGATTTTTCCCTTTTACAAGATTTTCATCCACCAGCAGAGGATCGTGCGCTCCGCTGATGTGCAGATACTTGAAGAGCTTTTCTTTCTCTCCCACCCGGAACTCCTGCTGCAGACGGCGGTAAAAAATCTGATCGTAGCTGAAAACAGCTTCCTCTTCACTCCCTCCGGGAGTAACAAAGGGGAGCGGTTCAGAAACAAATCCATCCCCCAAAAAGCCTTTCAGAAAGGCGGGGATGAAGCGGCTCAAAACGATTTCAGTGATCTTCTCAACGGATTCTTTTTTTACCTCTTGGGTAATGACTTGAGAGTTGTCGATCACATCGGGGGCGTAGCTGATGGTCTGCAATATAAAAGGATACCCCTCTGTTCGGAATCCCTTTGACCGTGCCAGTTTGAAAAGCGAAGACTCCTCACGGCAGACTCTGTTCAAATATTCAGCGTGGTCATCATCAGAGGGCTCCCCTTTTTCATTACGGGGAAAGTTTATTCCTGTCAGCAGAGCGGGAACAGCGTACATGGTCTTGGGGAGCGGACTTGTCATACGGTCGAAGCAGGTGAAATCCCGGAATATTTCCGCTGTCCCCGGATATTTGACCAGAACCTCTTTCAAAAGCCGCTCCCCCATGCAGTCCACCACCAGAACGATGATGTTTTCTTTGGAGCCGAAGGTAAATTTATCTTTTTCAGAAAAACTGTATTCTCTGAAATCATACGCTTCCCCCACGGGCGGTGAAGAGATACAGGCGTATCCCAGAGAGACCAGCTGCGTCAAAAGCAGCACCAAAGCGATCTTGAGCCGCCATTTGTAACATCTTTGAGTCTGCCAGAGCGCCAGAAAGACAGGCGCCCCCAGAAGCAGCAGATAAACGCCGCAAAACAACAGGGCATCCATCCATAAAAGGCTGTGCAGCAGCTCCTTGTCAAAGGCATCGTAACAGCCGTAATATTGAACGATCGCTGCGGCGGAAAGTCCGGTAAAGAGTGCCCGGATACGCTCTTTCCACCGGCAAAGATCCACCGCCCAAAGCAAGGCTGCACTCAGCAGAGTGATGACACAGAAAGCTGCTCCGGCAACGAGAAGCGCCCCCGGCAAAGTTAAAGTGAAGCAATTTCTGTTGTACAGAAACATCCCCAGCCACGGCGTAACAGCAATACTCCCCGGCACAGCAGCGGACACAAAAAGTGTCCTGTCAAATTTTTTGAAGTCCATAATAGATTCTTAATCATTCAGTTCAAGTATGATCCGCCCGGAGTCGGGGAGCGTATGGCGGCGGCAGTGTTTGAAAGCCCTCTGAAAAGCTCCGGTCACATTTTCAATGTCCCACTCCGGACACAGCCCCTCTCTGCCCCGGAGCAGCTGGCGGCACCGGGGATCGTCAAGGGGAATAAACTCAACAAGAGCATTGGGCGCGACCGTTCTGAACAGCCGGACGATCTGTTCAAGGCTCCAGTTGCCGGTGATCCGCAAATGGTGGATCAGGGCAAGCCCCATGACAGCGTCACCTTTGACACGGTCAAAAAAGGAGGAACGCTCTTCTGTAAAGACTCCCAGTCCTGGAACGGGGTTGTTCAAATCGCATAAAATACTCTGTATATTGGGGAGGAGTTTGCTCTTTTGGTAAAGATCTTCCACGGCGCAAGGATCCATATCGGCAGCCAGAACCAGTTTTGCATACCGGGCAGCGATGGCAGCAAATTCGCCTCCGGCGGCGCCCAGGTCGCACAGAGTGTTGAATTTTCCCCGGGAACAGAAATCTGCCACGATCTTCTTTTTATGTTCCAGAGCGTCATCTGAATAACTGCATTTCCCTGAATAATCCGCCCACAGGGTTTTGCGGGCAGGAAATCCGAGAGCCGCAATATACTCTTTCATGGAGCTGAGGAGATTTTTCAGCTGGTTTCTGCTCATGAAAATTTCCTTCTTTTCTCTTTCGGCTCCGGAATACCTTTTTTCAAAGGCGGCATGAAGGCGGATGTGGAACAATATATGAAGGTCAAAACAGCTGTACCAGGGCAGCAGTTCGACTGCCAGATCGGCAGGGATCCCGTTGAGATCGTTCTTGAAAAGCCCCAGAAGTCTGAGATCTTTTTTCCGCATCAACACCAGAGGGATCAAAAAATGGTTCACAAACTGCCTGTAGGCACACCATGGTGTTCCCTCTTTATATATGGTAAAGGATGTGTGATCCAGAAAGAGGGCTTTCCCTTTGTGAAAGGCAATGTTGAAAGCGGAAGCATCTTTAAGGATCATTCCGTGTTCCAGAGCCTCAAGCATGATCTCCAAAGTCAGCAGAGCCGCCTCTTTGAGCTGGCTGAAACTCCATTCATAAGGGTAAGAAATAAAAGGAAGCATCTCCAGTGCCAAAGTCAGCTCCGCCTCATCTGATACGGAAAAAGGGACGATTTGCCCTTTGTTCAACAAACTTTCGGAAAGGTGCGAGTTGATAAAAAGGGAAAAATCATCTTTCCCTGCTGCAGTGATCCTGCGAAAAAAACGCCCCTCTTTCTGAAACACATACCCCGCAGGGTCACGGAAGGATCCCGGTACCCGGAAAACTCTTCCGCTCATTGGTCTGTACCTCCTGAACCTTTGAAACAACTGACGACCCAATTTTTGATTTGCTTGAAAAAGATCAGGCACGAAAAAAACATGGCGGCTGCCGCCTGCA
This sequence comes from Victivallaceae bacterium, assembly GCA_045596885.1. Taxonomy (GTDB): domain Bacteria; phylum Verrucomicrobiota; class Lentisphaeria; order Victivallales; family Victivallaceae; genus UBA1784. Next base: position 1,233 of record JAZODE010000100.1, on the reverse strand, counting down.
GGAGCATACTCCCTGTTCCTCCATCGATATACATAACATCTTCCTCCTCTTCTTGAAGTGTTGACACACCCATAACGCAAGATCCGGGAAAGATATTGTCCGGAATGGATAATTTTTATAAAACTTTAAAAATCCATATTTACTCCCCTTGCTTTTTGACATAAGTACACTTATATTAGCTCAGCAGTTAAATAACAGGGGCGGTCTGCCCCGCAAAATAAGGAAAATCATATTATGATCAAACCGTTGGGTGTGCAGTTGTACTCCGTGCGCGAGTATGCCAAGGAAGATTTTGTCAAAGTTCTCAAAAAGACTGCTGAGATCGGTTACAAGGTCGTTGAACCGGCAGGATTCTTTGATCTGACTCCTGCTGAATTCAAAAAGATCATCGACGATCTGGGCCTTGAGATCTACTCCAGCCACCGTCCCTGGGCACGGACCATCGAGGATGTGAACGAAAATGTGGAGATCCTCGGCACACTGGGACTGAAGAACTGCGTCTGCGGCTACGGCCCTGACGATTTCAAAGATATGGATGCCATCAAACGCACAGCTGACAACTCCAATGCCCTTATCGACGCCTACGCCGCTCAGGGCATCACCATGTTCCAGCACAACCACTACTGGGAGTTTGAACGGCTTGACGGCAGGATCAAATATGAGATCTACGATGAACTCTGCCCCCGTATGCAGTACGAGATCGACTGCTTCTGGAGCACCAACAAAGGCTCCGAAGATGCTGTCGAAATGCTGAAAAAGTTCGCCGGCAAGTGCGTTTTGATCCACATGAAAGACGGCATCTGCAAACAGCAGGCAGCCAATGGGGGCATGAAAGACGGTCTGCTGGATATGAAGATCGACCTGCTGCCTCTGGGGACCGGTACGCTTCCCATCCCCGAACTGATCAAAAATGCTCCGGAAAAGGCATCCACTGTCACCGTTGAGCTTGATTATTGCGACACAGAGATGTGGAAAGCTCTTGAAATCAGCTACAAATACATGACTGAAAACGGATTCTGCTCCGGGAACAAGTAATTCGTTTTTTCGTTGAGGCAATTTCAAAACTCCTCAAAATTGTCAAAGCGCCCTCTTCTTCGATCTGATAAAGGGAGCGTTTTTCCGCCTTCGCATAAAGCTACGGCGGGACAAGCGGCTGTTACCTTTCCCCCTCCGCATAAAGCTACGGCGGGACAAGCCAGGTAGCAAGTGCAAACTACCCTTTGCAGCTCTTTG
>JAZODE010000099.1:0-13311 GCA_045596885.1 Victivallaceae bacterium | reverse complement strand
CCAAAACGGCGGGGACGGGAAAGAAAGTACATCTCTTTGGCGGGTCTTATCAACTGCCAGATGTACTCTGTCTTATCCACATACAGGAAATTTCCCTGTATCAGATCTTCAAAATTGTAAACGCTGCTGGTAATATCTTTCATTATCACAAACTCTCCTGCTGCTGTAATATACACTGTCTTGGTCTCTTTTTCAATTGTTTTATCCCGCAAAAAGAAAAAAAACGGATATTATGGTGCAGGATTTCTCCGTTGCCTCTGAAATCATTGTTCAACAGGGAATTTTGCCCCCTCTTTCATGTACTCTTTACAGGGATCAGATCAGTTTAATCCGGTAAAGGTTGCGTTAAATCAACTTTTACGCTTGCATTATCAGAAATATTGTACTATATTAACAATATAACAGTAGAGGCAATTTCAAAAGTCATTCAAAAAATGGCTTTCGATGCCCTTCGCAAAGAGCTGCAAAGGGCAGTTTTGACCTGTTGTCCGGCTTGTCCCGCCGAAGCTTTAAGCGAAGGCGGAAAAACGCTTCTTTTGGCAGCTCAAAGGGAGGGGGCGTTGACAATTTTGAGGAGTTTTGAAATTACCTCTGTTCTTAAATTGCTTTATTGTAAAATGCCGGTTGGACCGGCAGCAAACAAAAAAGGAGAGAATTTATGTCTGAAGTCAATCGGTTCATCGTGACCGGTGGAGCGGGTTTTATCGGTTCTGCTGTTGTCCGGCATCTGATTAAAAATACGCCCCACAGTGTCTGCGTTGTGGATAAGCTCACTTACGCCGGCAATCTGGAATCACTTGCAGAAGTTGCCGATTCTCCCCGGTTCCGCTTTGAAAAGGCTGATATCTGCGACAAAGAAGCCCTTGACAGGATTTTTTCAGACTTCCGTCCCACCCATGTGATGCATCTGGCTGCCGAAAGCCATGTGGACCGCTCCATCGACGGTCCCGGGGAGTTTATCCAGACCAATGTGGTGGGAACATACACCATCCTTGAAGCCGCACGCAAATACTACAACGCTCTGGATGATGCCGGTAAAAACAATTTCAAATTCCATCATATTTCCACCGACGAGGTCTACGGAGATCTGGAAGGTCCTGAGGATTTCTTCCGTGAAACCACTCCCTACGCCCCCAGTTCCCCCTATTCAGCCTCCAAGGCCTCCAGCGACCATCTGGTCCGCGCATGGAAACGGACCTTCGGACTGCCCACAGTTGTCACCAACTGTTCCAACAACTACGGTCCCTACCATTTCCCTGAGAAGCTGATCCCGTTGGTCATACTCCACGCCCTTGACGGCAAAGAGCTGCCCGTCTACGGCAAAGGCGAACAGATCCGCGACTGGCTCTATGTTGAAGATCACGCCCGTGCCCTCTGCCTGGTCGCCATGGAAGGCGCTCCCGGCGAAACCTATAACATCGGCGGACACAACGAACGCAAGAATATTGAAGTCGTCCTCAAGATCTGCGCTCTGCTCGATGAACTGCGTCCCCGGCAGGATGGCAAATCATACGCCGAACAGATCGTCTATGTGAAAGACCGTCCCGGCCACGATCTGCGCTACGCCATCGACGCCGCCAAGATCGCAAGAGAACTCAACTGGAAACCTCAGGAAACCTTTGAAAGCGGTATCCGCAAGACCGTTGAGTGGTACCTTGCCCATAAGGATGACTGGTGTGCACACGTTCTGAGCGGCGAATACAAGATGGAGCGTCTCGGTACAGGAGAGTGAAAAATCAAAGTTCTCCTTCCCGGTCTGGAACATTTTTTCAAGGCGGGGGGGAGTCGGGGGAATGTGAAAATGAGTGTTCCCCCCAAAACACAAGGAATATTGTGATATGAAAGGTATTGTTCTTGCAGGCGGCGCCGGTACCCGGCTTCATCCCATCACCCGTGGTGTTTCCAAGCAGTTGCTGGCAGTCTATGACAAACCCATGGTTTACTATCCCATTTCCACGCTGATGCTGGCGGGGATCCGTGAAATCATGATCATCACCACTCCTGAAGATCAGAGTTCGTTCCAGCGTCTTCTGGGTGACGGTTCCCGTTTCGGTGTCGAGTTCACTTACGCCGTCCAGCCCCGTCCTGAAGGTCTGGCGCAGGCGTTTCTCATCGGCAAGGAGTTCATCGGCAAGGACAGTGTCTGTCTGGTTCTGGGGGACAACATCTTTTTCGGTGCCAATCTTTCCGATCTTCTCCGCAAGGCGGCAGAGCAGAAAGAGGGTGCCACGGTATTCGGATACTATGTCTGCGACCCCGAAAGATTCGGCGTCGTGGAGTTCAACGATGAAGGACAGGCGATTTCCATCGAAGAAAAACCTGCCGATCCCAAGTCCAACTACGCCGTGGTGGGACTTTATTTCTACGACAACGATGTGGTGAATATCGCCGAAAACATCAAGCCTTCCGCCAGAGGAGAGCTGGAGATCACCGCTGTCAACAACGAATATCTGAAACGGGGCAAACTCCATGTGGAGACCATGGGCAGAGGCTACGCCTGGCTGGATACCGGGACCCATGAAAGTATGCTCCACGCGGCGAACTTCATCCACACCATCGAGACCCGCCAGGGACTCCAGGTGGCGTGTCTGCAGGAGATCGCCTTTGAAAACGGATGGCTCACCGCCCAACAGATCCGTGAAGGCAACGACGACCTTCTCAAAACCGAGTACGGTCAGTACCTCATGCGCCTCGTTGAAGGCAAGTAAAATAACCCCAAAGGCTGTTGCAAAACCTTAAAAAAAGGTAAGCAGCAGCCTTTTTATTACTGCAAACGCTCTGATTTCAGAGGTGGCGCACCGATCATCTCCGCCCCGTCTTCGCGCCGCTCTGCCGCGGCAAGCTGGTCTGACAGGTCCGACAGGTCTGACAGGTCGAAGTTTCCCGTGGCAGGCAGTGCGCCGCACTGCACACTCAGAGCGCTGCCCGACTCCCTCAACCTTCAGAAAAGATCCGGGAATTTTTCTGCTGCCCGGGAGCTGAGGTTCCGCAGTTCCCGGGGGGTCATGCCGAAGTGTTCCTTGAATTTACGGTAAAAAGGGGTCGTCCCGGAAAAACCTGCCTTCTGAGCGATGGATGCCACGGAACGGCGGCTTTGGAGCAGTTCTTTTGCCGCGTGTTTCAGTTTGAGTCCGGCGATGTATTGAAGGGGGGTACCCCCTTTTGATTTTTTCCAGTGCCAATAGAATCCGGAGTGGGAAAAGCCGAATCTTTCAGCCAGTTCGTCCAGATTGATATTTTCATCAAAGTGGTGCTGCAAATAATGCTCCACAGCGGCGATGCGCTGTTCGGGGAGAAGCCGGACATTGGGAACTGAACGGCGGTTCAAAAGTATTTCACGCAGTATGCCGAAACAAATGCTGTCGATCCGGTCCCCGGGGTAAGGAAGATCGGTGTGGAGGATCATGAATTTACGGAACTCATTGATAAGGCGCTGCAGCTCCGGCGTCATGTTCAGAGCCAGAAAGGGCTCAGGGGGGAGCATGTTCCAATCGTGGAGCGTGGCAATGACCTCAAGAGGATAACTGAATCCGATAGCCTCCCGCGGGGAGCCATCCCCCAAACGGATCTTCATACCCGGCGTCTTGAAAACTACATTGGGGTAGGGCAGCTGCATGGGGACGCCGTCGATCTCATCGGTGCACAAAGGCGTGTCGGAGTCCAGACGCAAAGTGATCTCATACTTGTTGTAGACCACTGTCTGCTCCTGCTCCGTAAAGCGGCGGCGGGGACAGAGATAGAGTCCCGACACACGCAAAGGGAAACCGGTTTCCCTTTTGAAGTGTTCCCCCTGGGGAGTGAGTATGATCATCCTGAAAAACTCCGGCACCTGCCGTCAGATATCATTTTTTCCTCTGATGGGAAACCAGAAATAACAGTAATAAAGTTTGCCGGTGTTGCAAAGATCGGTGATCGGGACCTTGTAAATAGGGAGCAGCTCAACATGTCCGTCAACAAAGGCGACGTTGAACGCCCCCTTCAAAGCCGGAAGCGCATAGTAATCCTGAGGCACGACGCCGCCGTTGTGGACAGGCACAGGGTAAGTTCCCGCAGAACCGGCAGAGTCGGTGTAGTGGACCCGCTGCCTGGCGCCTTCTGCATAATAACATGTCCTTGAAGCTCTTTTGACTCTGGAAAAAGTCGCAACATAAGGATCCGTGGCGGTGCGGCTTGAATGGAGTGCCTGACCGATACCGTCACGCGTGGTCGTCTGGCTTGACAGATCCAGGGCTGTGAAACGCTGTCTGCCGTCAACCGCCGGACAGGCAAATTTGCTGGGATGAAAGGGGTACTTTGTACTCTGAAACCAACCGCCGATGGGGGGGCGTTCGTCGATCCCCAGATAAGGAGCCAGCATGCCGCCGGTTTTGCTCCCGCTCAAAGCAGTGCGGGTGGAGCCTTTTGAACTTTTGGCATTGTAAAGTTTGGTAAGATGACCATGATTGTCATCTCCATACATCAAAGCCGCTTTGGCGATAGAACCGAAATTGTTGGCGCAATGGGTGGTATGGGCTCTTGCCCGTGCCTGCTGCAAAGCCGGCAGAAGCATAGCGGCAAGTATGGCAATAATGGCAATAACAACAAGAAGCTCTATTAAGGTGAAGCTGTACAGCTTCACCTGCCCATGGGCAGGTGAAAGACCTTCTTCTTTGCCATAAACACGATCACAGCAGAGATGTGATCTTTTCACCAAAAGTTCAATCAGCGTGAATCTTCTGTTTACGGAAAGTATACTGCGATACCGGCGGGAAAAGCTGTCGCAGTTATCATGAAGGCAGGAATTTTTTGGGCGCATCATAATCAAAAAACCTTTTTTAATGACTTTTGAAATAACCTCTGCATTTCAGAATTTAGCACAGAAAGATCTATTTGTCAAGCCGCTGCGTCAAAAAAATTTGCCTCTTCATCACTTTTCCGGAGGAGGGAGCACAAACAGCTTTTCTCTTATGCCAGAATAAAAGGTTTTTCCACAGGTTCAGAAAGAGCCGCCACCGCCCAGACCAGCGCATCCAGCCTGTCGGGGGATTTGGCACAGTTCAAGGGAGAGTAGGAACACATTTCCTCCTCCAGATCCTGAAAAAAGCCTACATGGTGAACCAGTTTCTTTTCGTAAAGCGCCGCCACGGGTTCGGCACGGAGCACCTTTCCCCGCCGGGCACTGACCGCCCGGAAGGGCAGTCCGGGGGAAAGTTCCCAGAGCATTGTCCTGATGAGATCCCCCCCGTTGTTCACCTCTCCTATGACCCGGTCCGCCTGCAGTTCGTTGTAGAGCTTTATCACCTCTTTGCCCCAGGCAAGGGGATTGACCCGGCAGCTGCGGTCGGCAAGGATATAATAGTGTCCGTCCGTTCCGGCTCCGGCGCCGACGATGCCGGTCAAATCGGCGTTTTCCCCTGCGGTGACGGCGGGGTCCACGCCAATGACGATCCGTTTGAGTTCCGGCGGCGCCGCCACCCGGCAGTTATCCAGCAGGGTGCTGTTCCAGAGGGCGCCCTCCACCTCGTCCTGCCAGACGCCTTCCAGAAAGCGGCGGCGCTGGCGCTGTGAAAGGGTGCCCAGAGTCTCCTCGATGTAGCCTGAAGGGAGATTTTCGGCGTTATCGACGGGATTTATCCGCATCATGGCGTATTGCTCAGGCAAAAGGAGGGGCGTATTTTCAGCCGGATTCATCTTCTGGACGAACATCCGGTAGGTCCAATGGGACTTCCCCGGAGGATTGCAGTCAAAAAAAGCCCTGTTTTCAAGGTTGGGCACATGCTGCGCCAGACGGGTCAGAGCGGTCTGGACGCTGCCGAAATCCAGTTCGGAGCACTCGTTAAAGTAGAGTGTGGCAAACTCTCTGCCTAAAATCTTTTCCGCCCGCTGGGCATCATCCAGCCCCACCAGCTGTATCTCGGAACCGTTGGAAAATCTGAAAACAGAGTCGCTTTTGCTGTATTCATACTTTAACCCGGGAAAACGGATCCGCAGGGCTTTGGGCATGGTGTCGTTGCCCACAGCACTGCGGACACCGTTGAAGTGGCGCCGGATCACCGCATGACGGGAACCGGCACCTTTCAGGGCACGGATGATGAGCGCACAGCAAAGCACAAAAGTTTTTCCGGAGCGGCTCCCGCCGTAAAGCAGGCAGAAGCGTGCTCCGCTCCCCAGCATGGTCAAGGCGTCACGCTGGGCTCTGCTGTATTTGAAAAGTTTCATAAAGATCCGTCTTTTTCCTTTTTCCGTGTGTAGCGGTGGAACTTGCTCTTCAAATTCCCCACCCGCCGCAAGGCAGTCTGGAAAAGAGGTCCCAGTTCCGGAAAACGCATGACAGCAAAGAGCATTTTTTCGTGCACCGCCTGCCGGGAACAGTTCCGCAGCTTTGCCAGATATGCCACATTGACCTCTCCCGGAGAAGTTCCTGTGGGAGCGATCATTTCTGATACGATCCCCAGGGTGTAACTGTCAAGCTGCATCAGATACTTGAGCATCTTGGAGATCATGTTTATCATCTCGGAACGGGGATCGAACAACTCCTCTCCCCTTCCGGGGATATATTTTTCCGGCGCCGGATACCATTGGTCAACGGTGTTGTTGAAACTGACCAGCCCCGAATTCCGGTCCATGGCAGGCTCTGTCCGGGTGTAGAGGGCGCAGGACTCTTTATAAATACATCTGGCGCAGGAACGGTTCAAAGCGTAACTGCCGAAACAATCTTTCATGGGATCACCTTTTTCCATTTTTACTCTCCTTGCTTTTTTCAGCCGCGGCTGAGTTCAAGGGATTTGGGGGTAAGTCTGCAGCAGAGCAATGCGGCTCTGGCGGACATGATCCGGTGGGTATGCTGCCGGTCGTATGTCACACTGCCGACGCCTTCAATGCTTTCGGAGGCGACATCGTTCAGGGGGGAGTAGAATTTATCCACATTGAGGAGCAGAAAAATCGCCTGTTCCGTCACGGCTTCGATGAAAACGGGGTCCTCTCTGTCCACATCGGGACCGGTCTGGCTGAGGATATCGTTTTCTGCCATGGCGGCGGCGCTCTGCTGCTGCTGAGGTGTGGCATCGGTATAGAGTGCACCGGCGATGTGCCGTGCGGCGGCTTCTGCTATTTTTTTCAGATCTGGCATTTTAAGAAAGTTCCTTTGAAAAAGTCTCCCCTTCCCGAAGAAGAGGAGACTTGAGCCGTGAGGATCAGCCTTCGCGGAGTGCGCTGAGAGCTTCTGCGGAACCCATAAGGTTTTTGATACGGCAGCAGCGCTGTCTGGCGTTGCGGAACTCAAAGGTCAGTTCCCCCAGAGCCGTGCGGCGGATCCCGTCAAAGCCGGAAGGCGTCGCATCTTCGTCGCTGATGGCGCGTCCCTGGAGCGCTGCCAGTCCGAAACCTTCGGGGTCGATGATCCACGCTTCGGTGTCGGGCACATCGGGATCCGCCATGACGGTCATGCCTTTGCCGTTGATATCGTTGACGATGACCGCCACATAAGCCCCCCGGCGGTCGTCGGAGCGGAGGATCTGCAGATTGTTGCGGTACTCATTTGAAATGATCCGTGCCTGTCCGGGGGAGCAGAGGATCTGAGCGGGTTCGCCTCCTGCTCCCAGAACAGCCTGAGCGCCGTCGTTGACCAGGAAGGAGTCGATCTTGCACTCCTCAGCGTCGATGGAAAGTCCGTCATCCCCAGCGGCAAAGGCGTAGAGACCGCCTGCTTCGCCCCTGACGCCGGGAGCGGGTTCGACACGCCGTCCGAAAAGGGCGACACGGTTGAGATCCCGTGCCAGATCGGCAAGGGCAAAAGCGGTCTGACGGTTCAGCTGATTGTCAGCGCTGCCGTAGACGTTGACCGCCAGAGCGGAGCCGCTCAGGACGATCTCTTTGCGGAAGATCTGAGTGGTGTTGTATTCGGCGCTGCCCAGAGAATAATTTTCCTCCCCTTCGCCGTTGACACTGCCCTCGCCCATGGGGGTGGAGATCACTTTGAAAAGAGCTCCCTCAGCAGGAAGAGTTTCAAGTGTCACGCCGGAGCCGTTGGCGGCGGCAAGAGCAATGGTGATGGTGGAGCTCCCCACAGCCGTCACTGTGAAAAGGGCAGATGAACCTTCAGGGGCAAGGAGAGTGCCGGTTTTGACCTTGGCGGCATCGGCGGCGCTCACGGTCAGAACGCCGGAACTGATGGCTTCAGCCTTGACGGAACGCCCCTGCATCCGGTCCTCAAGCCACTCATGCTTGCGCATACGGGCTTCGGGAACCATCTTGAAGTTGGAAATAAAACGGGGTTCATCGCGGATCACAGTTGAAAGAATGTCGGAAAGATCGCGTTTACGGTCAGAAAAACTGTAGCTGTACAACATATTATTATTTTACCTTCTGAGTATGGACTTGTGTTTTTTTGCGGAATTTTTTCATCGGAGTACCGGTGCTGAATCAAGAGAGCTGAGGATCCGGGAGATCCTGTCGCCCTCGGGAACAGGTGGGGTCCGGGGCACGGCGTCTGCCGGGACTCCTGAGCCGGAACCGGGGTGAAGGGAGGCTCTGAAGCAGTATGGACGGCTCTGGAGCGTCCGTGAAAGGAACTCTCCCACGGCGCGGGTGTCATTGAGATCCACATGCTGTTTCTGAGCCAGATAATCCAGATAGTCCGGATCTTCGCAGCCTGTTTCATCTGCCAGACGGCGGATTTGATTTGAACGCTCCAGCAGATCATGTTTCTGCTGCAGAGCCTCCTTTTCGCTCAATGCGGTACTGAGCTGTTTTTTCAACAGCTCTTCGGCAGAGAGCTTGGCATTTTCCTGCTCTTCAAGCTGTGAGCGCAGAGTGTTCAGCTCCTCTCTGAGCGACTCCGGATCAAAGCCTGAGAGCTGCTCCCGGGCGTCGGAGGGGATCTCCCCGCCCGAAAGCAAAGTGTCGAGTGCCTCTTTAAGATTCATTTTTCCTCCTCTTTTCAAGGCATGTTGGTAAAACGGAAAGCTCCGGTCAAAGGCGCTCCTCTTGCCGCCTTTGCCTTACCATGTCTTTCCGTACAGGAACAAAAAATACAAATTGTTTACTGATGGGGAAATGTTTCAGGAGCGTACACTGTTTTCCGCTTCTTCCAGCAGAGCATACTTTTCCTGTTCCGGCATGGGTGAAAGTGCGGCAAGGAGTTCCACTGCCGCCTTGTTCACGCTCTGTTTGAAGCCGTTCCCGGCAGGGAGTTCAGAAAGCTGCAGCAAACTTGCGATACTTTTATCCAGCTCGCGCACATCGAATTCCCTGTTGTAGACCACTTGGGGCACAGGGATGGCATCGTCAAAAAGGTGGAGCAGCTCCCACGCTCTGATCTCGGTTTGCTCCAGCAGATCCGCCCGTGCGGCAAGGAACTGGCTGGAGTTGCGGAAATCCCACGCCTTCGATTCGGCGCTCTGGGCGTCGCGGCTGTAGGATGATGTGCTCAATCCCGCCAGATCAAAGAGCTCCCGTTTCAGCGCCTCATTTTCCTGACGCAGCAGAGTTCCCGGCACGCCTGAAGGTGAAATATAACGGCTGATGCCCTTTTCCTCAACGCTTTCGATGACGGCGGCGGAGCGTGCCACAGTTGAGGCGAAATTGACATTTTCTTCCCGGTTCCGGGGCAGGGCACCCCGTGCAAAGCTCTCTGAAACGACCAGCAGTCCGAACATCTGCTTGACCATGTTCATCTGTGATTCGGACTCGTTGTTGAAGATGGCTTCAGAGATACGCACGGCATCCTCAAACCAGTGCCCTGCCCCGGCGCCGCTGCCGTCGGACTCCTCCACGGGAAAAAGGGGGATCTCAGAACCGGGGAGAACTCCTGCGGCGACTTCGGCGGTTTCATTCCCTCTGCGGCAGAAAAGCTGCCAGCTGCCGCGGCGGAAGAGCTTGATGTATTCACAGAGCCTGCCAGGGATCAGAGGATCACTGTTGTCATAGTACTCTTCCCGGAGTATTGCCCACTCCAGTTTCCCGTCACTGCCCAGTGACCAGTCGGTCACATCCAGAGGGGAAAGAATACGGACGTATGGACGCAAGTTCTTCGCCGCAGCAGCCGAACGGCTGACAGGTGCAGAGAATGTCGGAGAGTCTATATGTACCCACACTTTACCGAAAACGGTCAGCATGGTGGAAAGCTGGCGCATGACCTCATTGGTCCGCAGCCCGGAGCGGCTCCAATCCTCCACCAGAGCCGGATCGGCACCGGAACGCACCGGGGGGACCGCCAGAGCATACTGGGTGATACGCCGGGCGATGCTCCGGGGATAGTTGAAGTAGTAGGCGCGTCTTTTTCTTTCAGAAAACTCAAGATCTATTTCTGAAACGTGGCGGATGAGAGTTTTTTCCATATAAGCGGTGCCGCCCCGGTAGGCTTCGGCACAGTGACGGTAAGCGTGTTCGTTTTTCAGATACTCCGGGTGCCGTCTGGTAAAAAGGTATCCAGTCATATTCAACAATACTCCTCTTTATTGTTGTGTCAGATGAAATGTGTTTTGCCTCAGAGAGCCGATTCTTCCACGGTCAGGCGGATCTCAGGAAGTTCCGGGACCGCAATTTCCGTTCTGTCCTTCCAGCTTTTGGGGCGGCGGTTCTTCAGATAAAAGATCGCCGCCCGTACATCCGGGGGGACATGTTTGGGGGTTTCGCCGTCGGTGTCGTAACCTGTGGCACGCTTCAGCAGGGCGTTTTCCACCTCTTCTGCGGCGCGGGTGGCTGCTTCTTCCCGGCACTCGTCGATAAGTGCGCGGAACTCCGGATGTTCACTCCGGCAGCGGTCAAAGGTGCGCCGTGAAATGCCCAGTTTGGCAATGATCTCGCTTTCCGGACACAGTGCCAGATAGCAGCGGCGGATCTCTTCAAAAGAGTTCCTGATTTTTTCATCGTACTTACTCATAATGCAATTTTTCCTTTCCGCAGACAAAAAAGAATGTCAAGATTTTTCAGGCGTTCTCCATGCACCTGTGCAATCTGTTGCGGAAAAGCTCCTCTGAAAAAACAATATAATTGCATTGCTGCAATTCTCAATAGCAAAATGGAATAATTTTTAAAAAAAATTTGCAATAACACTCAGGATGCACTATTTTATAGGTGGAAGGCTGGTATATATATAATATGGTGGTTGATGGCGCTCTTATCCGGGCGCTGATCCGCGCAGCTGAAAGGTGCGGCGGAACTGTGAGTCTGGGGCGGAAGTCCGGGGTGGACCCTTCTCTGATTTCCCGTTACATCACGGGGAAGGTGAGAAGTGTCTCTGACGGAAACTGGAAAAAGCTCCAGTCCGTTCTGCCCACTGTCGGCGTCGGAGAGCCGGGTAAAAGGACGGTTCCCGTCATTGAATGGCGGGAGCTGCAGCAGGATCCGGGGCTGCTGCTGCGCAACGGCGGCGTGAAAGAGCTGGTACTCCGGGCGCAGAATTTGCAGATGGCTCCCCAGATCTGCGACCGGGATCTTATCGTGGTGCACCGGCAGGAGAGTCTGAAAGCGATTCCGGAAAACAAGATCGTCGTGGCTGCGTGCCGTCAGGTCGAAAGCTGTTCCGCCGTGTGTAAAAGGCTCCGGCGGATCAACGGCGGCTGCTGGCTTTTCAGCGATGAGCCTCAGGGACGGTTTTTTCCGGCTGAAAGTGTGGAAATATTCTGGGTGGGCGTGGTGCTCAGGAAAATATGTGAGTTATAAGAATATGAAAAAAACGGTATTGCTCTTTATAGCGGCGGCGGCGGTGTTCGAGCTTGCCGCTGAAGTCTATCTTCTGGGCCCCGGCAGAAGAAGCAGGGGACAGGGGGATCTTCTGGGAAGCGTGCTGCCCGGTTTTGAAAAGGTGCTTTTCAAAGAGAAGATCACAGTCAACTCTTTTGGAACGACTCTTGAAGTATCTGCTGTAAAAGGCAAACTTGAGGAGATCGTTCTGTTATTGAAAAAACTCAAGGTCAGCAAGCTCAATGCGGCAGGGGGCAGTGTGCGCTTTGAACGCAAGCTGGGGAACACGGGCATGGTGGAGCGCTTTCTTCTGGTGGCTTCACGGGAAGGGCGTCCGCTGACCTGTTTCCGTATGGAAGTGCCCGAAAAGCTCCCTCCCCCTGAGGAGTGGCCCTCTGAACTCCCCCCCCTGCCCCCCGGCGCACAGATCACAGCCGTGACCCGTCTGGGGCAGGGCGGCGTCTGCGGGGAGTTCAAATCTGCTCAGGAGCCCCCTTACGTTCTGCTCCGCAGAGTCGATGCCCTGATGCGGAACAAAAAGATGTTTCCTGCGAGCAATGAGATCTCCTCCCGTTCCGGCGGCACCGGGGAGATTTTTTACGATGAAAAATCCATTGTCTGGGTCAATTTCAGCGCCACCGGCCACGGCGCCTTCTTTTACCGCAAGCGCAGTTCCCGATAAATATTTCCGGACAAAGGAAAGTTATCTCAGTTGCCCATGTTGGCAGCAGAGCTATTGAAAAAACGGTCAGTATGGTGTATATTACATCAACAGGAGAGTTTGTGATAATGAAAGATATTACCAGCAGCGTTTACAATTTTGAGGATCTGATACAGGGAAATTTCCTGTATGTGGATAAGACAGAGTACATCTGGCAGTTGATAAGACCCGCCAAAGAGATGTACTTTCTTTCCCGTCCCCGCCGTTTTGGTAAATCTCTCACCGTCTCAACATTGAAGGCGGTCTTTGAAGGCAAAAAGGAACTTTTCAAAGGACTTGCCCTTTATGATAAGCCATACGACTGGAATCCATATCCGGTGATCCATTTGAGTTTCGGAGATTATAATGTTGACACCGATGCTTTTAAAGAATTGTCCGGATATCTGATGGCAAAAATCAAACAAATCGCCCAATCATACTCCATTGAGCTTACCAATGCAACACCCGGATTGTGTTTCGGGGAATTGATCGACAAGTTGTATGAAAAAGGTGCTGTCGTTATTCTTATAGACGAATACGACAAACCTATACTGGACAATATCTCAAATCCTGAAATTGCCCGGATCCAGAAACACTTGAAGGGATTCTTCAGCGTTTTAAAAGAGCGAAATGCCAAGGAGCGTTTTCTGTTTGTGACCGGCGTCAGCAAATTTTGCCATGTTTCACTTTTCTCTGATTTGAACAATTTGACCGATATTTCAAGGGATGCCCGGTATGCGACCATGTTCGGGTATACTCAGGATGAACTGGAAGAAAATTTCGGAGAGCGGATCTCTGCCCTTGCGGGACAAGAGGATGTTGAAGCTTTCAAAGCAAAAATAAAAGAGTGGTACAACGGATACCGTTTTGAGGAAAATGCCCAAACGGTTTACAATCCCGTTTCCCTTGCTCAATTCTTTGAAAGTGGCGGGAAATTCAATAACTAC
>JAZODE010000098.1:0-63044 GCA_045596885.1 Victivallaceae bacterium | reverse complement strand
ATTTCAAAAGTCATTCAAAAAATGACAAAGATGCCATTCGCAAAGAGCTGTAAAGGGTAGTTTGAGGTTGCTACCTGTAAGGTAACAGCCGAAAACGCTCCCTTTATCAGATCGAAGAAGAGGGCGCTTTGACAATTTTGAGGAGTTTTGAAATTGCCTCAAAGATGTGCTTTTTCTTTTGACTAAGCCATCTTTTTGGTAAATAAATACCTGCTGAGACTTGATAAATGACTGGAAATGTGGTATATTTACCCTGATGTACGACATTTCATTCAAACGCATACGAGGCATTATGGAAAAACTGACAGGAATTGATTGTGTTGGAGAATACTTTTCTTATGAGCTCCATGATATTGCAGTTGACGATTGTCCCTGCAAAGTTGTTGTTCCTTCCAATCCTCTTCCCGGCAGACCCTGGATATGGAAAGCTGAATTTTTCAACTCCTTCCCCAAATTTGAACTTGCCATGCTGGAAAAGGGCTTTTACCTTGCCTTCATGTCCGTAGGCAACACTTTCGGATGTCCTTCTGCCATGGACCACTTTGAAAAATTTTACGAAGCCATGGTTTCCTGGGGATTTTCAAAGCGTCCGATCATGCTGGGGCTCAGCCGGGGAGGACTTTACATTTACAACTACGCCATCCGTCATCCGGAACATGTGGCTTGTCTTTATGCAGACAATCCGGTCTGCGATTTCAAATCCTGGCCAGGCGGAATAGGCACCGGGGAAGGTTCTGACTCCGACTGGAAGAAATTGCAGAGAGACTACGGTTTTTCTTCTGAAAAAGAGGCTTTGGAATACAAGGGCAATCCCGTTGACAATTTGGAAATACTCGCCCGGCACGGTGTCAAACTGATCCATGCGGCGCGCACAGAAGATACGGTCGTTCCCATCGCTGAAAATACCGATATCGTTGAGAAACGATATAAAGAGCTCAACGGCAGTATCAAAGTTTTCCGTCATCCCGGCGGGCACCATCCCCACGGACTTGACGATCCGGCACCTCTTATTGACTACATTCTTAAAAATGTAAGGTATGTGTGATCTTATGGACGATTCAGTTTTCACCACCTCCATTCCCGCCCGCAGAGCGGCGATCTGTATAATAAGTGCCGCAAAAGAGCGGGGGTATATCGACGGACCTCTTATCACTGCTCCGGAACTGGGAGAGATCGAAAAGCGGCTTTTTCTGAAAATGTTTGCCGCACTCCCCGGCAGTGATAAGATCACAGATTGCGCCCTTTCAAGTGAGCAGATGTCCGCATTGTTCACCTTTGTCTTTGCCAAAGCAGCCGAAACAGCCGCCCAGCTCTACGAAGGGGTCGATGATGTTGAACTTTCAACAGAGGGCATGTTCTCTTTGAGTGTGCCCATCGCCGCCGGAGAGCTGCTCAACAACTACAGCGCCGATCTGGATTTTCCATCGGTCTGCATGGAGCACTTTCTCGAACTTTCTCAGGAAGAGGATTTTTCAGAACCATTTTATTCTCTTTTTGAAGCACTGAAGTGGTGCTACCGCATCTCATTCCACATCTTCTGGGATTATCTTGAACAACAAAGCTAAACATAAAATCTTTAAGGAGTTATTCGTATGGAACATTTGAATGTGCCTCCTCAGGAACATGTCAAGGTCCTTGACGGACAGGGGTGGGTGGGACTGATCGACCACCTGGGAACAGAATCAACCATCGTCAATGCCGCCCGGGTCTCTTTCGGAAAATTGAAGGCGGAAATGGATGAACGGGATGTAAAACTTCTGGAGTACCTTATCGACAACCGTCATACCAGTCCTCTTGAGCATATCGTTTTCACCTTCAGCATCCACTGTCCCCTCTTCGTCCGCGGACAATGGCACCGCCACCGTACCTGGAGCTACAATGAGATCTCCCGGCGCTATACCGAGATCGACATGGAGTTCTACACGCCGCAGCAGCTCCGCCGTCAGGCTCAGAACAACCGTCAGGCTTCTGTAGCCGATCCAGACTTTGACAGCAGTGCTCTGGTGGCGGAAATCGACGCCCACAACAAACACTGCATGGCGCTTTATGAAAAGCTTCTTGCTTCCGGTGTCTGCCGCGAACAGGCGCGCAGCGTGCTGCCCCAGAATATGATGGTCACATTCTGGGGAACTGTGGATCTTTCAAATCTGCTCCATTTTCTGGAACTGCGTGACAGTGAACACGCCCAGTGGGAGATCCGCGAATACGCCATGGCTATCAAAAAACTTATCAAGCCCTACATCCCCAACGTTGCCGCCTACTTTGAAAAGAAAGGTCAGGCGTGGTAACACCCGTTCCTTCCGCAGGAGCTCCTCTTTCCGGGGAGCCCTGCGGTCAAACTTCCGCAGAAAACAGAATTATGACCAATACGCCCAAAACTCTTGAAGAACATCGGCAGTACCTCTATGACATCTGCCGTCTGAAACTTTTTTTCATCTCCCGCTGGCTCAAAGATCATCCGGAAGAAAAATTTTCCGATGTCCTTCGCAACCGGGTGGATATCTTTCGCAAAACCGATTTGAATCCTGAAGGGATCAATGCTGAGGGCATTTACTTTGACAATCCCGATTGGCTGGCTCTGGAATCCCGGTTGGAGGAGATCTGGAAGATGGTCAAAGGTGATGACAAGCTTTTTGAAGAGTGGGGGTTTGATTTGATCCGTCCACATCTGGACAACCGCTGCGAAAGAGATTATCTTGACCGGTCAGCTTTTGCCGGATACCAATGCGGGTTCCTGCGGTACAACCTTTTCATCATGCCGGAGCGTCCTGATACATTGGGATTCCACATTGCCAATGACCGGCAGCCGGCGTCCATCTTTGACGACCTTGATTACGCCAGAGAGTGTTTCAACAAGCTCCTTGATGCGGCAGAAAACCGCTTTGCAGTCTCCAATATCGGTACCGGGACATGGCTCAACAATCATCCCAAATGGCTCGCCTTCTTCCCTGAGGAGTGGCGCACCAATCTGGGTGAACCCAATACCAATGTAGCCTGGCACTACGGATTCTGGGGGCAATTCATCAACGCCCGGGGGACCTTCAACGCCAAAGCCGCTGCCAAAGTCCGTGAAACGGGCAAACTGCAGTGGTTCCCCCGTTACAGCAAATGTTCCGTCAAAGCCATGCGGGAGCATATCAACTCTCTCTGAGCACAGTACTGTGTTCATCCTCTTTCCCGCAGGAAAGGGGATTTTTTTTGCAGAGATTTTTACACTTTTCTCACCATAAGAAATAAAGGTCCTTTTTTGCAGCAGCAGTATTGCAAGAACCGCTGTTGCAGACTATATTAATGTCAGGATGATTGGCAGAAAAAAGAAATAGAGTATACCCGGTAATGAAAGTTGTTCACAAGATATTGCAGCTGCTGGAACTTTTTGCGGATGGAAAAGAGTATTCCTTTACCGCTGTGATCAAAGCGACCGGTTTGAGCCGTTCCAACGCTTCCCACCTTCTCACCGCTCTGGTTGAGGAAGGAGTGCTCTCACGCTCCGGACGGGGTGTCTACCGCCGGGGCGAAGGGATGTTCCGTCTTTCCGGCAGAGATCTTTTTGCGGAGTTCCGCCGGATCACCCGCAACGGCGCACTGCTGCTCAGAGATCAGTTGGATGAGTTGGCTGTTGTCGCAATAAGAAGGGGCATTTTCCGGCTCACCGTAGAAAAAGTGCAGCCCACCCGGCTGCTTCAGGTAGCAGAAAAAACGGCTGCCGGTTATCCGGTGGATTGGTATGGCACGGGCAACGGCAGGGTCCTTCTTGCCTGCGCTCCCAGAACGATCCTGGTTGAAATCGTCAAACACTGCGGTCTGCCAGCTCCGCAAATCTGGAAAGAGGCGGGCTCTCTCCCCAAACTGGAAAGAGAACTTGCCTCTATACGGAAAAATAACTTCTGTTCCATGACTCTCAATAATGAAGTCCGGATCACAGCCGTTCCCGTACAGGATGCGGCAGGTGAAAAAAGCATTGCACTCTCAACAGCTTTTCCTGTTTTCAGGAATCTTTCTGCAGATGAAAAGATCCTTGACAGATTGCGCTACACTGCTGAGTGTATGGAAAAAGAATTGCAAAATTCAGGAATCAGGATCTCTGATCTTGAACAACCACTGTAAAAAAAAGGAGAAAAAAATGTCTGAACTTATTTCACAATACACTTCCCAGGTCACTGAACTGCTTCAAGTCATTGCCAGAGAGGAGGAAGAAAACATTCTCAAAGCTGCGGATCTTCTTTCAGACAAAGTCCTTGAAGGAAGGCTCATCAACATTTACGGCGCAGGCGGTCACTCCGCCATCGCTGCCATGGAGATCTTCTGGCGTGCCGGCGGACTGGCACAGGTCAATGCCATGTTTCCTTCAGGAACCAACATCGTTTCCGCCGCCCCCACCACGGCAAAACTTGAGGGTTACGCCCCTTATATTTTGAATTTCTACGATGTCTATGAAGGCGATGTGCTTATCCTCGTCAACTTCTACGGACTCAACATCAGCTCCGTCGATGTGGCGATCGAAGCTAAAAAGCGCAATGTAAAACTTATTACGGTCAACTCCCACAACTTTGCCCGCAAGGTCCCCAAAAACTTTATCTGGCGCCACTCCAGCAAAAAAGAGATCAACGAATTCGCCGATATTGCCATTGACAACCACGTGCCCTACCCCGACGCCATTCTCAAGGTCCCCGGCATCGAAGAAGAGATCGCCCCCACAGGAACCACTTTGACCTGTTTCACTCTCAATTTGCTCATGGCTGAGACCACTCGGCTCATCAAAGAAAAAGGCGGCACGCCTGAAATCTGGGTCAGTAACAATATTCCCGGCTGTGATGAACACAACAAGCCGCTCCATGACAAATACCGCCACCGTATCCATCACCTTTATCCAGTCTGGTGAACTCCATGAAAAAGTTCCGCATCGGTATCTGGGATCACTGCCGCTATGTGACCAATTTTTTGAAACCATACGACGAAATGGCGCGGCATCTGGAGCGTATGCGCAAATGGGGCGTCACCCTGACTGACATCTATCTGGTTGAAGTCATCTCCCTTGATGACTACTGCCGCGCCGCCGCCAACTGCGGTATGGAAGTCGAAGCACGCATAACCCCTGCCTGGAGTTCCCCCGCCATCGTCAACAGGACTCTTCCTGAAACAGAGTGGCAGCGTATGGAAAAGAGTTTGGGGATCCGCCTGGCGGGCCCCTGCGGCAACCGGGAAGACAACAGGGATCTCTTTCTGGCTGCAGCTGAAAAGCTTGCGCAGGAATTCAAAGGCAGGATCGCTTCACTGCATTTGGATTTCATCCGCAACGACAACGCTCTGACGCTGCTGGATTTCCCCTGTCAATGTGATTGCTGCCGGGCGCTCAATAAGCGCTTTTTCGGCACAGAGATCCTGACCGCAGCAATGCGTAAAGATCCGGCGGTCCTCTGCAAACTTGCCGCTCTGCGCTGCAAAAATATCCGCAAGACCGTGGAAGGGATGCGCACCATTGCCGATGCCAACTCTTTGCGTCTGACCATCGCCGCCCGTGCCAACTATGTGAACAGCGCCGACATCACAGTCCCACCGGTATGGGGACTTGGTCCAGCTGTCCTTGAAGGTCAGGATTGGGCAGAATGGGCAGATGACGGATTGATCGACGAACTTTTCCCCATGAATTATCATACGGAAATTGAACTTTTTGAAAGTGTCCTCAAAGACCACCTGCGGCTCCTGGGAGAAAAAGCATACACCATGCTCTTTCCCGGCGTGGGTGTACAAAGTTCCATGGGGGAAAACTCTCCCGAAGCTGTGGCTGAAAGACTTCAAATGCTTAAAAATGCGAATCTTCCCGGAGCAATGCTTTTCAACAAGAGCAACATTTACGATGAGCGTTTCTGTCAGGTCATAAAAGCGTACTGCGGAGAATAAAAAAATTGGGGGAACGGGTGTTCTCCCCTTTCCCCTATTACGCTTCATCTCCATCATCGCCATGCGAAAATATCAAAAAAATCTTTGGGCATCTCACAGAAAATTGCCATTTCTGTCCGGATCTTCCCTGTACTTTTTTGGTGAAACGCCGTAAAAACGGCGGAACTCCGTGGAAAAATAAAGAGGATCTTTATAGCCCGTTGCAAAAGCTATCTCCTTGATGCGTAAGCTGCTGTCCCCCAACAGGACGGCAGCACGCACCATACGGCGGTGGATCAGATACTGAATTGGAGTCATTTTCATATTATCCCTGAAAAGAGCCAGAAGTTTCTGCGGTGGCAGGGAGAATTTTTCTGCCAGAGAGGCTATTTTGATTTCCTCATCAAGATTTTCCTCAAGATAATGGCGGATCCGGCACAGGGTCGAAGGCTCCCCGCCCCTCCCGGAAATCCTGGCGGCACTCTGCAAAAATTCATAGAGCAAGCCTCCCAGTTCTTCCGGTCTCACAGTGCCGTTAAGGCGAATCATCTTTTCACGCAGCTGTTCCATCACTCTTTCCATGAAACGGCTGTTGTCAAAAGAAAGACATCTGAAGGAATCAAAATCGAAAAGTTTTCTCAAACTGGAGTACATACTGCCGCCGGGAATAAGACCGTATTTTTCACAGGGACCATATTCCGGCAAATACAGCAGAGTATTGTTTGTCCCGCGGGGCAGAAAGACCAGATCCCCTTTTTCTGCTTGGAGCATCTGATTGCCGCTTCTGAAAAAAAAGCTTCCGGAAACAATGTATTCAAAAGAATCAAAGTTCTGCTCCTGCCGCAGCTGGCAGAAAACTCTTTTTTCAAGGTAACTGTGACTGAGAAAAAGGCACGACAAATACCCTTCACCGGAAGTACGGACTCTTTTACTGCTTTTTATGCTGCCTGTTTCATAAATACGACAAACACCTGCTTCTTTGATCAAAGAGAGATCGGGAAGATTTGAAAAAATATTTTCTGAACAGGTATTCATAAAAAATCCTCATGTTTTTGTTTATTTTCCTTATAATAATATAACTTTAATACATTGTTTTTTCAAATATAAGAGCTATATTATCACCACATCCATACAAAACAGGGAGAATCATGATGAAACGATTTGTACTTGAAGATCACGCCGACAGTTTTCTGCCCGAAAACAAAAAATGGACTCTGGTCTGGCACGATGAATTCGATGGAACGGAACTTGACCGCTCCAAATGGGGATTCCGTTTGAACTTCTGGGGAAAAAGGCTCAAGACCTTCACCACCGAAGGCGTGGAACTTGACGGCAACAGCCATTTGCGGCTGCACCTGCTCAAAAAAGGAGAGGATTATTATTCCCCCCATCTGCAGACCGGATCACTGACCTACGATATTCCCAAAGATACAGACGGCATCTGGCCTTTCGGAAAACATGAGGAACCCAAATTCATGCACCGTTACGGCTACTATGAGATTCGCTGCCGTCTGCCGAAAAACCGGGGGTGGCACGCAGCTTTCTGGCTTCAGGCTCCGGGTGTCGGTTCCCATCCTGACGCCCGCTTCGCAGGGGTCGAGTGTGATATTATGGAAAACTACCGCCAGTACACTGACGGCAAAATCATTGCCGGAAACATCTGGGGCGGTTACGGCAGAAACGGATCCAACGGCGGCGGACATTTCGCCTGGGACTACAAAGAAACGCCCGACGGCTGGCACTATTACGGTGTTGATTGGTCGCCAGAAGGATATGTTTTCTATGCTGACGGCGAAGAGATCGGCAAGGTACTTCCGCCGGAAAGAGCTGCCGAAAAAAAACTCATCCCCGATCCTGTCCGCGGTCTCCAGCCGGGCAGTGTTGACATCGGGCCTGTTTCAGAAGTGGAACAATTCATTCTTGTTTCCACGGAGTGCCATGGCTATCGCGGTCCCGGATTCGGGAGTGCCAAAGCAGGTCATCCCGCAGGGACCCCAGCCGCAATCTTGAAAGAAGCAGTTCTGCCTGACTATTTTGAAGTCGATCATGTCCGTGTCTTCGACCAGGTCAGGGATTGAAAATCATCTCACTTCACATCCAAAGCCCGGCGCATACCTTCACCGATAAAGTTGAAGGCGATCACCGCCAGAAAAAGAGCAACACCCGGAAAAAAGGTCAGATGCCAATAGTCAAGGGGATTGTCAAATGCCTGCCGGAGCAGTCCTCCCCAGCTTGCTGTGGGAGGCTGAACGCCGAACCCCAGAAAACTCAATCCGCTTTCAGCAAGTATGGCTCCCGCCACACCGAAGGTAAAACTGATGAGTATGGGAGCTGTGATATTGGGCAAAAGGTGGCGGAACATGATTTTATGGGCGGGAAGATTGGTCACTTCACAACTCATTATGTAGGGCAGAGCACGCTGTTTCAGCGTCTCTCCCCGGACCAGCATGGCAAGTCCGATCCACCCGGTAAGTCCGATGACGCCGATAACAATGAGAATGGATTGTTCAAACTGCCTGTCCCCCAGAGCGGACATCAATATCAAAAGCAGAAGAAAGGTGGGGAAACACATGAGCACCTCCACCAGACGCATCACAGCCAGATCCACCACATTGCGGTAATATCCGGCAGCCATCCCCACGGCGGTGCCGATGACGATGGAAAGGAGTGTGGCAATCAAACCAACAGCAAGTGAAGCCCGGGCGCCGTAGATCATCCGTGCCAGAACCGAACGCCCCACATCATCACACCCCAGCCAATGGCGCCTTGAAGGAGCTTCAAAGGGCTCTGCCGTCATTTCAAAGGGACCGTAGGGCACAGGGGCAAACAAGGCAAAAGCCGCCGTCTGTGCCTCTTTGCGATAATCCCTTTTGTCAATTCTCGGGGAAACAAGACAAAAGGGTAAGATCAAAAGCACTGCGGCAACCATACGGAAGAATCGTCTGCCTTTACGGAACAACGCCCCGATAAAGTAAAGGGGCAGATAAAGAGCAAAGTAATTGAAAAGCTGTTCAATGAAATACTCCGTACTGTCCGGAGCAAAAAAGGAGCGCAGAAAAGGCAATGAAAGCGTCCCATCTTCTGCCATCAGGATAAAGGGTCTGCCATTGGCAATAAAAGGGGCATAAAGCGCCGGGATCAGCAGCAGCAGAGCCCCTGCCATTCCGGCAATGGCGATGGGGTCGCGAAAAAAGCGTTTCGCAGCAATGGCAAAAAGTGAATCATTTGCCATAAATACGCTCTAACTCACCGATGAGACAGGGCGTAAACTCCTTGCGCCACTGTGGATCTTTCAATTCATCTGCCGTAAAAAAACGGACCTCGTCGATTTCCTCTTTCTGAAAGTCAAAGGGACCTTCTGAGACAGCTTTGAAGACCCGGGCATCTTCAGACTCGATCTCATTGCGGATAGCCACATCAAAGAGGTGTTCAAGGGGTGTATCTTCAGGCAATCCCAGCTCTTCAGCAAGCTCCCGGCGGGCACCGGTCAGATAATCTTCGCCAGCTGCCAAATGTCCTCCCACAGAAGCATCCCACTTTCCCGGTTGGATACGCTTGGTGATGGCGCGTTTCTGCAGCAGCAGTCTGCCATCACCGGAAAAAACAAAAACATGGGCAGCACGGTGCAAAAGAGTATTGTCACCGTGTGCCTTTGACCGCTCGACGCAGCCGATCTTTTCACCAACTGCGTTATAGACGTCGATAAGTTCGCTGCTCATAAGCCTTTATTTGCGGATGACCGCAAGAAGTTCATCTTTTTTGGCAGCCATCAATTCAGGGGTATCAGCCTCAACGATCAGACGGAGCAAAGGCTCAGTGTTTGAAGCACGCACATTGCACCACCAATCGGGGAATTCAACGCTGACACCATCCAGTTCAAAGACATGTCCGTCCTTGTACCGTTCTTTGATCTCAGCCATGATCGCTTTGGGATCACCGCTGACCTTGGAATTGATCTCACCGGAGGAAAAATATTTGCGCAGAGGCGCCACAAGTTCGTGGATCTTTTTGCCGGATTTGGCAAGAAGATTGGCAAGCATGACCACTGCCAGTCCCTGAGACTCGGCGGTGAAATTCTGCTTGAAATAGTAGTGCCCTGAAAGTTCACCTGCGAAAACAGCTCCGGTCTCACGCATCTGAGCCTTGATGAAGGCGTGTCCGACACGGGACTGGATGGGCGTTCCGCCCAAAGCCCTGATGCACTCGGGAACAGCTTTGCTGCTGCGGAGATCGTAAAGGATCGTCGCCGGACCATTACTCAGGATATCCTGTGCAATGAGAGCGGTAAACAGATCCATTGGAATGATGTTCCCCTCGTCGTCTATGAAGCCGCAGCGGTCGGCGTCACCGTCAAAGGCGGCTCCGAAATCCGCTCCGGTCTCTTTCACCTTGGCGCAAATGGCATCAAGGGTATCGGTTTGAAGGGGATTTGCCTCATGATTGGGGAATGTTCCGTCAAGAGTATCATAGAGGGGGATCACCTCAAAGAGCTCCCTGATCCCGGCAAATTCATAAAGTCCCATGGCGTTGGCATAATCCACCACCACCTTGAACTTACGGTCAAACTTAACAAAGGAGCGCAGGAATTTTGCGTACTCCTCTTTGATGTCATAAGTTGTGACCTTGCCGGGCTTGTCACATTTCTTCCAGCTTTTTTCCTCAACGATCTTCTGGATATCCATAATGCCGGTCACGCCGGAAATGGGAACGGCATTTGCAAGACAAAGCTTGAAACCGTTCCACTCTCCGGGATTGTGACTGGCGGTGATCATAATGGAGCCGTCAGTTTTGAGTGTTCCGTTGGCAAAGTAACTCTGGGGAGTGGAAGATAATCCCAGGTCGATCACATCTGCGCCCTGAGCCGTCAAGCCCTTTGCCAAACCTTCAAAAAGGTCGGCGGAGTGGGGACGCATATCCCTGCCCACGACCACTTTTCTGGCTCCGGTGAACTCAACATAAGCTCTGCCGATGGCTTCGGCGATCTCAGCATTGATATCAGTGGGGAAGATCCCCCGAATGTCGTATGCTTTGAAAATTCCAGACATGAATAAACCTCCTTGATTATCTTCCTGATCCAACGGTTACTTATCGCCGTGGTTGCATCCGCAGCCGCAATGGTCATCGCCGCAGCCGCAGTCATCATCGCCGCAGCAGCAGTCATCGCCGTCATCAAAGGCGTCCATGATCTGCTCAACGATGGCTTCGGGGGTGAAACCGAACTTCTCAGCCAGCACTTTGTAGGGGGCGGAAGCACCAAAGTCGTCCAGACCGATGGCAAGATTGGCGAAACGGTTCCAGCCAAAGGTGGAAGCAGCTTCGATGGAAACCACAGGCACGCTGCAGGGCAGAACATCTTCCTGATATTCGGGATCCTGTTTGACAAAGAGCTCCTGAGAGGGCATGGAAACCACACGGACGCCGATACCTTTTTCACGGAGCAGCTTGGCAGCGCCGAGAGCCAGATTGACCTCGGAACCGGTGGCAAGCAGGATGAGAGCAAAATCTTCATCCTCATCAATGACATAAGCACCCTTGGAAACATCCACTTTGGCAGCCTGTTCAGCGGTGAAGGGAGCCAGATCCTGACGGGTCATCAGCAGAGCCACAGGTCCGTCGACCTTGAGAGCTTCAGCCCAGGCACCGGCGACCTCGTGGGCTTCAGCAGGACGCAGCACGGTCACGCCGGGGATGCTGCGGAGCATGGCGATCTGCTCAATGGGTTCGTGGGTGGGACCATCTTCGCCGACGTAGAAAGAGTCGTGGGTGAAGATGTAGATCTGGTGCAGCTTCTGGATGGCAGCCAGACGGATGGCGGGCTTCATGTAGTCAGAGAAGACAAAGAAGGTCGAAGTGTAGGGAATGTTCAATCCGGTCAGAGCCATACCGTTGGCAGCAAGTCCCATGGCGAACTCACGGATACCGAAATGCAAGTTGCGTCCGGCATAGTTCTCAGCAGAGAAGTCACCGCCCACCTTCAGATTGCTCTTGGTGGAGGGAGCAAGGTCAGCGGCACCGCCGAAAAGAGCGGGAACCAGTTCAGCAGCCTTCTGCAGAATGGTACCGGAGGAAGCACGGCTGGCAACGGGTTTGTCAACAGGAGCAGCAGCCATGAGCTGAGCGGTGATGTCAGCGGGGACCTCACGCTTGACCAGAGCATTGATCTTGGCGGCGCGGGCAGCATCGGCGTTGACGAAAGCGTCATATTTGGCGTTCCACTCAGCGGCGGCAGCGGCAAGTTCCTTGCAGCGGTTGTCGCAGTAGGCTCTCACATCGGCATCAACGGTGAAATTGCCTTCGATGCCCACATTGGCTTTGAGAGCGGCGATCTCTTCGTCACCCAGGGGTTCACCGTGGGCAGAGGCTTTGCCCTGCTTGTTGGGAGCGCCGTAGCCGATGGCGGTCTTACCGATGATCAGAGTGGGACGACCGTCGCTCTTCTGGGCTTCAGCCAGAGCGGCGTCGCACTGAGCGGCGTCATTGGCGTTGGCAATGCGGAGCACACGCCAGTTGTAGGCTTTGAAACGGGCTTCCACATCTTCGGAGAAGGCAAGATTGGTGGAGCCTTCGATGGTGATGGTGTTGTCATCGTAGAAGACGATCAAATTGTCAAGTTTCAGATGTCCAGCCAGAGAAGCGGACTCACTGGTGCAGCCTTCCATCATACAGCCGTCACCGGAAATAACATAGATCTTCTGGTCGGCAAGACCGGCTTCATCCAGACCGGTGTCGGCGCCAAAGTGCTTGAGAGCCATAGCCATACCCACAGCAGAGGAAAATCCGCTGCCCAGGGGACCGGTGGTGACATCGACACCAGCGGTGTGACCGAATTCAGGATGACCGGGGGTCAAACTGCCCCACTGACGGAACTGCTTGATCTGCTCCATGGTCATGCCTTCGTAGTTGAAGAGGTGGAGCAGACTGTAAATCAGCATGGAACCGTGTCCGGCGGAAAGGACGAAACGGTCACGACCGATCCATTTGGGATCGGCAGGGTTGTGGCGCAGATACTTGTCCCAGAGGGTGAAGGCGTAATCAGCGCAGCCGAGAGGCATACCGGGATGACCGGACTTTGCTTTCTGGATCGCTTCGGCAGCCAGCACACGGATCGTGTTGGCACTTTTTTTTGCCAAATCAGGATTGTACATTGTGTTTCCTCACTTTTTTTTGTTTTTTTACTGGAAAATTCCAAGATTGCATGTTATCTTTATAAAGTAACACTATTTTTGATCAAAAACAAGTTTTTTTCTTAAAAAAATGACGGAACGTTTCATTACATCTACTTTGAACCGCCGGGAAGAGGCTAAAGAAGTCACTCTCCGGCCCCAGCATTTTTCCGAATTTCCCGGACAGAACCGGATCAAAGAACAGCTGGAACTTTTTGTCCGGGCAGCAAAAGAGCGCGAAGAGGCTCTGGATCACATCCTCCTTTGCGGTCCCCCCGGACTGGGCAAGACCACTCTTGCCTACATCGTCGCCAACGAACTGGGCTCCTCCCTGAAAAGCTCCAGCGGTCCCGCCATCGAGAAACCGGGAGATCTGGCAGGACTGCTCACCGCTCTGGAACCGGGGGATGTGCTTTTCATCGACGAGATCCACCGCCTGAGCAACACTGTTGAAGAATACCTTTACAGTGCCATGGAGGATTTTTTCATCGATATCATGCTGGAACAGGGCGCAGGAGCCCGCTCCGTGCGTCTGTCAGTGCCCCGTTTCACCCTTATCGGCGCCACCACCCGGCAGGGTATGATCACAGCCCCTCTGCGTGCACGCTTCGGGGTGAATATCCGTCTGGACTACTATGACTCCGAAAGTCTTCAGGCGATCATCAAGCGTTCCGCAGAGATCCTCAAGGTCAAAATCGAGCCTGAAGGCGCCAAAGAGATCGCCGGCAGATGCCGGGGAACTCCCCGTATCGCCAACAACCTTCTGAGACGCGCCAGAGATTACGCCCAGATCAAAGCAGACTCCGTCATCACAGGAGAAGTCGCCCAGGCGGCTCTTGAGCTGCTGCAGATCGACACAGACGGGCTGGACGAAATGGATATCCGTATTCTGGAAACCATCATCGTCAATTTCCGGGGCGGTCCTGTGGGGTTGAAGAATATCGCCGTTTCAGTCGGTGAAGAAGAGGACTCCATCGAAGAGGTCTATGAACCTTTTCTCATTCAAAAGGGGCTCCTGACCCGCACTCCCAAAGGGAGGGTCGCGACCCCGAAAGCCTGGCGGAAACTGGGTTTGAAATCTCCGGGAAGCCAGGGAGAGCTTTTTTAAGCGCACAAAAAAAGAAGCAGTACATTTAAGGAGAAGATTTTATGGACAGCAGTGCATTGCGGAAACTCCTGAAACTTCAGGAAGCGGATATGAAATTGAAAGATATGGAAACCCGGCTTGAGACGCTCCCCAAAGAGATGAACAACCTCATCGCTCAAAGGGATAAGATCGCCGCCGGGACTGCGGCTGCTGTTACAGCAGTCAAAAAGATCAAACTCAGGATCCAGCAGGACGAAGATCTTATCACCGAACTTGAAAGCGCCAGCGAAAAACTGCGGCAGCAGAGCGCCATGGTCAAGAAAAACAACGAATATCAAGCCATGCTCAATGCCATTGAACTCAACAAGCAGAAGATCAGCGAGGCAGAAGAACGCATCCTTGCCGCAGCCGATGAATTGGCTGAAGCCAAAAGAGCCGGGTCAAAGATCAAATTGGCAAATGATGCTGAAATCAAAAATTTGCGCGTGGAGTTTGAAGAACTTTTCAACTTTTCAAAGGTGCTCAAAGAGGAGATCGCAAAACATAAGGCAGCCCGTCCGGAACTTGTCCGGGACATTCCTCCTGTTCTTCATTCCGCTTATGACTCTCTCAGGAACAACAGAGACGGCGCACCACCCCTGGTCTCTGCCGACAATGAGATCTGCGGACACTGCCGTCTCAGGATCACACCTCAGACAGCTGTTGCCATCAAACGCGGCGAGATCGCTCATTGCGACAGTTGCCAGTTTTTGCTTTACGATCCGGAGTCTCTTCTCTCTTAAAATCCCCCGGACAGCGCTTTTATGGAACAATTTTCTGAACAATTTCTGAAAGATGTGGTATTCCGCGGCATTGAGTCCGATGAACTTGACTACAAAGCCGCTCAATCCTGGACTGCCCTCACCCGGGGCGGCAGAGGTAAAATCATCCGCCACCTGATCGCCCTTGCCAACACCAAGGGGGGATTTCTTGTGGTCGGCGTGGGGGAAGACAATGCAGGGCGTCCCTCCTGCTATACCGGCGTCAGCGATGAAGAATGTGCCTCCTTCGATCCCTCAACGGTGGGTACTTTTGTCAACCGCTGCGTGGAGCCGCCAATCGATTTCACCATTGAACGCCCCCTGATCGACGGCAAGCGTTTTGTGATCTTTATTGTGAAGCCCTTTTCCCAGCTGCCCCATGTCTGCTGCAACAGTGTGGACACAGAGTTGACAATGGGGGTCTTCTATATCCGTACTCCCGAAGCCTCCAGCCGTCCGGCGACCCGTGCCATTGAGATGCAGCAGCTGGTCCAGCGCGCCATGCGGAACCAGCGGGAGCAGCTCGCCCGGGTCCTGCGGGGCATACTCTATGAATCAGGAACTTTTCACGGTACAAGCACCTTCTCTCAATTCACAGATACGATCAACTCCTCGGCTGAGTTTTTCAAAAGGCGTAAAAATCCCTCCAAAGAGAGCTGTATCCTTCAGCTTTCCCTTCTCCCGGAAAATCCCGCCGCCTTTGATCTCACCGGATTGCGCAAAGCAGCCATCGAAGCGTGGCGCTGGAATCCCGGATTTGATTTCTTTGACGGGGAAAACATCGAAGAGGCTTATCTGACCAATGTTTCTCTGCGTTTCATGGCGTCAGAAGGAAATTGGATGTGGCAACTCTACAAGTCAGGACTCTTCCACTGTATCGGAGCGTTCCCCCCCGGAAAAACCCTTGATGGCGAACTCCTGAGAGTCTGGAGTCTCTGTATCACAAGTTTTATCGGGCGTCTCTATGCTGCTCTGGGGCAGCAGGAGGAACAGTTCCTTATAAAAGTGGAACTTTTCAATGTTGAAAACCTCTCTCTTGTCTGCGGTCCCGGTGTTCCCGGAACATGCAAGATCGGCAAGATAGAATTTGAATTCAACCGCAGTGCGGCAGATCTTGCCGCCGGAAGCGCCGCCCATGCCGCAAGGATCCTCAAAGGGATCGGAGAACGCTTCAACCTCTCAGACGCCCAGCTTGCCCGTCTGACAGCGCCCTGTTCTGAAAGCGAAGGTATGCTCCGATGATAAAACCTGCCGGAACCCCCTTTGATGAACCTTTTGAGGAAATGGAAGAATTTTCCCTTGAAGAGTTTGAGACCGATTACGAAGTCGTCCCCGATGAGGAATTGCATGAAGAGTTCCGCAACGAGTGCGACAGCTTTTTCGCCCCCGGCGGAACTCTTGAAACCCGGGCAGCCGATGCAAAACTCAAGTGTGAACTGCGCCCCCAGCAGCGCGCCATGGCAAACGCCATCGCAGACGCCCTCTGCTGCGGCGAACACCTCTGTGTCGAAGCCCCCACGGGGGTGGGAAAAAGTTTTGCCTATCTGGTTCCCCTTGTCTACCGTGCCAGACGTCATTGCCGTCCTGCCATCATCAGCACTGAGACCATCAATCTGCAGGAACAGCTGATAAGCAAAGACATCCCTTTTCTCAGTACTCTTTTGGGGATCGAGATCAAAGCCTCCCTTGCCAAAGGGCGCCGCAACTATCTCTGCCGCCGCCGTTTTGCCATGCTTTCAGGAGAGCAGAAGGACATGCTGCTGCCAAATCCCTCTCTGGCTCTTGACATCGAACGGGTCGCCAATGCCCTTGAACGGGGCGGGACAGGTTCACGGGATGATTTTTCTTTTCATGTTGACAAGGAGGTCTGGAATCTTGTCTGCTGCGAAAGCGGCAACTGTCTGAAAGCAAAGTGTCCCTACTTTAAAAGCTGCTGCTATTTCAAGGCACGGCGGGAGTGGGAGCAGTCCGACATCATCGTTGCCAACCATGCGTTGTTCTTCACCGACCTTGCCATGCGCTGCATGGAGGGAGCGGCAGGAGCGCTGCTCCCCAATTACGGCGCTGTGCTTTTTGATGAGGCACATACCCTTGAAGAGTCCGCCTCAAGTCACCTGGGAGTGCGCCTTTCCCGTCCGCTGGTGGTCAGTATGCTCAACAGGATCTACAACCCCGACAACGCCAAAGGGCTCCTTATGCGCCAGCAGGGCGTTCCTCCGGAGCTCCGGGGAAAAGTCGCTGAAGCAAGAGATGAAAGTTACGGTTTTTTCGGCGCCTTTGAAGAGCTGCTCAACAGGCACAATGAGACTGCTCTTGAGGTCGTTCATCCTGAAAACTTTATTGACAACCTGACTCCCAAACTCATGCGTCTTGCCTCGGGATTGCAAAATCTGGCAGATGATGAAGATGATGAAGACACCTCTTTCAAAACAGAAATAGAATCCATGATCTCCCGCTGCCGTGAAACGGTGGATGGTCTCGACGCCTTCATGCACCGGACCATACCTGATGCGGTCTACTACGCTGAAGACGATCAGGGCGGCGTCACCCTCAATGCAACGCCCCTCAATATTGCGGATATCCTTTCTGATATTCTTTTCAATCGGGATTTTACCGTGATCTTATGCAGTGCCACACTGACGGTCCGGAACCGCTTTGACTACTTTATCAGCCGGACCGGATTTTCAGGCAGGACTTTGCAGCTGGATTCCCCCTTTGCCCCCTCACAGGCAAAGATCCGGCTCATCCGCAACCTGCCCGACCCAAAATCAAAGGAGTACCGTGAAGCTCTAACTGACGAGATCTATTCTGCAGTTGAGCTCACCGAAGGCAAAGCCTTTGTCCTTTTTACCAGCTACGAGCTTCTGCGGTACTGTCAGGAAAATTTACGCAACGACTTCATGGATCACCGCTGGCAGCTGCTTGTTCAGGGCAGCGGCAGCAGCCGCTCCCAGCTTCTGAGAGCATTTAAGGAGGATGTGAATTCAGTTCTTTTCGGAACCGACAGTTTCTGGACCGGTGTGGATGTTCCCGGCGAAGCCCTGAGTCATGTCATCATCACCAAACTCCCTTTTGCCGTGCCTTCACATCCTCTCATCGCCGCAAGGATGCGGAAAATAGAGCGTGAAGGGGGCAACTCTTTTTCAGGATATTCTCTGCCCGAAGCGGTGCTGAAATTCCGTCAGGGTGCCGGCAGACTCATCCGCAACAAAGACGACAGGGGATTCATCACCATCCTTGACCCCAGAATGATCACCCGGAGCTACGGCAGAATGTTTCTGGAGTCTCTGCCCTACTCAAGCGAGATAATCTGATTTGAAAAATCAGCTCTCCGGAGTTATATTTACAAAATGTAAAAACAATAGTTCAACAACAATTCAAAGTAAGGAGAAAAAAACTATGACAACATGGATCATCGTCGGTATTATCGCAGTTCTCACCATTGCGATCATCGCCATTTACAACAATCTCGTCCGCAACCGCAAAGAGGTGGACAACAGCTGGGCGCAGATCGATGTACAGCTGAAACGGCGCTGTGATCTCATCCCCAATCTGGTGGAAACGGTCAAAGGATACGCCGCCCATGAATCAGGCGTCCTTGAAAAGGTCACTCAGGCACGGAGTGCCGCCATGTCCCCCAATCTCAACACAGAGAGCCGCATTGCCGCTGAATCCAATTTGACAGGTGCCCTCAAAGGCTTGATGATCCAGGTGGAAGCATATCCCGATCTCAAGGCAAACCAGAACTTTCTGAGTCTTCAGGAGGAGCTGACCGCAACTGAAAACCGTATCTCTTTTGCCCGCCAGCATTACAATGATACGGCAACCAATTACAACACCTCCATCGCACTTTTCCCTGCCTGTATTTTCGCTTCGATTTTCAATTTCAAAGAGGCAGCGTTGTGGCAGATCACAGAAGCTGCTGACCGTGAAGTACCCAAAGTCAAATTCTGAAAATCCATACCATGGCACAAAAAGAAACATTCCGTACCCTGATCGCCGCCAATCGGCGCAACAGCGCCATTCTCATGCTGGCGATGCTGCTGCTTTTCGGCGCCGCAGGAGCGATTTTCGGAGAAGCTCTCGTCGCAGACTACCGGATGGGATTGATCGTGGGTATCATCATTGTGGTGATCCTGCTGCTCTTTGCCTGGCTTGGCGGAGAATCTGCCATTATGGCGATCAATGGGGCTCAAGAGATCACTAAAGAAGATTGCCCTCCCCTCTTCAATGTGGTGGAGGAAATGTCCCTTGCTGCGGGTGTCCCCATGCCCCGGGTCTACATCATCCCTACCGACTGTCCCAACGCCTTTGCCACGGGACCTGATCCTGAAAATGCGGCAGTGGCAGTCACCACCGGATTGTACGAAAAACTCAGCCGTGATGAACTCCAGGGAGTCATCGCCCATGAAATGGCGCACATCCGCAACTACGATATCCGTTACTCCATGCTGATGGCAGTTCTGGCGGGTGGGATCGTTATGTTGAGCGAAATCTTTCTGCGCTGCAGCTTTTTTGCCACCTCCCGCCGCCGTGACGACCGGGAGGATAACAATCTGCAGCTGGTCTTCATGGTAATAGGTATCGTGCTGGCGATCCTTTCCCCTTTTCTCACAGCCTTGATCCAAATGGCGATGAGCCGCCAGAGAGAGTATCTGGCTGACGCCTCAGCTGTGGAGTTCACCCGCAACCCTGACGGACTTGCCAATGCCCTTGCAAAACTTGCCGGAGATGACGAACCTATGGAATACAGCAAAACCTGTGAATCCATGTACATCGTCAGCCCTGCCCTTAACCTGCGCGGCGGTATGGACAGTTTGTTCAGCACCCATCCCCCCATTGCAGAACGGATCAAACGCCTGCGCGAACTGCGCGGCTGATTATTTGAGGTAAAAATGAAAAAAATCACTCTCTTTGCTGCCATGCTGTCAGTGCTCCTTCTTTCAGGAGCCGATCTGGAAATCATCGGCAGCGGCAAAACAAACTATGCCATTGTCTACGCCGACAGTGCTCCTGTTCCCGGGATCGCCGTCTACAACAGCATTGCTGCGGACACACTTCACAAACTGTTCCGCCATGCCACAGGTGTCAGATTGCCCATTTATAAAGAAAGCGCTTTCCCCAATAACCGCAAAGCGATTTTCATCGGCAATACCGCTGCCGCCCGGAAAGCAGGTCTCACTCCTCCCAAATGGGAAATCTGGGAACACAGGATCGATGTCAAAGAGGGAAACATCTACCTGCACGGCATGGATCACCGCAACACAGCCGCCCCCAAAAGCCGCTTCAGGACCTACTTTGTCCTGGGCAGCTATAAGGCATGTATGACTTTTCTTGAAAAGTTCGCCGGAGCTGTCTTTGCGGGGACACCCAAACTTCAGGATGCTGTCCCGCAGCAGAAAAAGATAACAGTCCCTGAGAACTACAAATTCCGTCATGTCCCGAAGATCCAGTACACCACCACAGGGGGCGGCAGAAGATCCCTTGAGTACGATGTTGCAAACAACGCCTTTTTCTCTCCTCATTACGGCAATTACGGCGGGCATAACCATCCGGTTGCCGTTCCCATGGCAAAGTACTTCAAAAGCAATCCGGAGTACTTTTCACTCCGCAAGGGCAAGCGTGATCCCGGCAGACAAAATCAGCTGTGTCTTGCCAACAAAAAGGTTCAGGAACTGATCTATCAGGAACTTCTGGATCATTTGGATGAAGGTTATGAAATGGTCCAGCTCGCCCAGAGCGACGGCTTTGTTCCCTGTGAATGTCAACCCTGCCGGGAACTTTTCGGCGTCAAAGTCACCGCCTCCCCAAAAAATTTCTCTGCCCACCGGCAGGATCCCGCCTGGGGAGAAAAATTGTGGATACTGCACCGTGGATTTGCCCAAAGGCTTCTGAAAGACCGTCCCGGGAAAAAGGTGTGCATCATCGCCTACGGACCGACCAGAAGACCGCCCGTAAGTTTCAAAGAGTTTCCTTCCAATGTCACCATTGAACTTGCCCCCTTTTCAGAAGAGATCATTGAGCAATGGAAAAACCACAAGGTCCCCGGCGGCTTCACCGTCTACCTTTACAACTGGGGATTTTACAAAGCAGAAGGTTTCATGCCCAAACAGTCATGGGATTTCTGCAAAAAACAGGTGCAGCTTTTCCATAGAAACAATGTCCGGGGCATCTATTGCTGCGGATTCGGCGAACTGCACGGACTTGAAGGTCCCACCTATTACATCTGGCTGAAACTGCTTCAGGATCCTGAACTTGACATCAATATGCTTCTGCAACGCTTCTGCAAACAGACCTTCGGCAAAGCCGCTTCTCAGATGGAAGAGTTTTACAAACTTATGGACAAACGGCTGCAGCTCCACTTCAGCAACAAAGAGATCGACTGGAACGATCCCGCGCTCTTGAACGGGACCATGCCCGCTTCACGGATCAACATCGGTACCATCAATCTGCGCTGGCCCGATGAGATCGTTGACCGTCTGGAGTCCATCCTTGCCAAGGCAGAGAAAGCCGCTCCCGGCAACTGGCAGCTGAAGCTGACACGGTTGGAGTTCGACTTCATGAAATACACTGCCAAAGCAGTCAACCAGCTCACACGGTTCCGCAGAACTCTTTCTGCAACTGACTACAAAGCCTTTGAAAAATTGGCTCTCAAGCGTTTGGATGTCATAGAAAATCTTCCCCGGGACAAGAAAAAAAATTATATCTTTCTTGATGGGATGCCTCTTTTTTCTTACGCAAAAGCAGATCAGATCCTTGCGGGCGGCAGACTTTCTGCACCGCTTTATGCGCCTTTCTGCTGGGACCTCAAGTTCCTGAAAGAAAAAAATGTGATCCCTGCCGGAAGAACCATCAAACCCGACGGCAAGGCACACTGTTTCGTGCCATTGAACTATCTGAATACCATGACCGATCCTTACAAGACAAACAATACCCGTGTCCTCTGTAAAAGGGATGATAAAAATCTTTATGTCTATTTCATCATGGCAAATGCCGATTACCAGAAGATGCGCAATGTGGGTATTTCCGTCTTTCTGGGACCTGACCTGAAAAATCTGAAACGCTTCGCAGGGCGATTCCGCAACGGACACACCTCCCAATATGTCTTTGTCAAAAGCAACGCTGCCAACAAAGGTCAGGGCATGGAGATGAAAATACAGGGCTCTGGAGTCAGGATCACAGTCCCCGCCCCCAATGTAAAACTTGCCAAAGGAGAGATCGCCGCGCTTATCACGATTCCGTGGAGCAAATTCGGCAAAGTCCCCGCCCCGGGGGAAAAGTGGCTTTTCAACGCCCTCTCAGATTTCACTACCCCCAAACACGGCAGGATCTACGCCATTTGGGAACACAATTTCGATCAGGCGACCTGGCGCAACACCATCGACCGCCAGGGAACCATTGAATTCTGATCTGTTTTTCTATTGCTGCCCCATCGTTCTGATGGGGCTTTTTTATTGCAATCTTTTCACAGCCAAACAAAAAAAGCGGTCCACGAAGAACCGCTTTGAAAAAAGAGTTATTTATTTGTGGAGTTCCACCTCGCAGCTGATCCCGTCGCAGACAGTTTCCAGCTCCTCAAAACTTCCGCAGCGTGTGATCCGCAGCAGAGCTTTGCCGGTACCGTGAAGGCGCAGCAAGGCTTTTTCCCCGTCGGCACTGACCACTTCAAGGAAATGACCGCCGGAAACTTCCACCACGGCAAAGGGCAAGACGGTCAACATAAGCGCTTCACGCTCTTTCACCTCAAAGTCTGCGATGACG
This sequence comes from Victivallaceae bacterium, assembly GCA_045596885.1. GTDB lineage: Bacteria > Verrucomicrobiota > Lentisphaeria > Victivallales > Victivallaceae > UBA1784. The sequence goes on along the minus strand of JAZODE010000098.1, from coordinate 40,353 downwards.
CCGGGAGTGAAAAGGGTGACGACTTTCACATTGCCTCTTTCGCTCCAATCGGTATTGAGCAGATTGACCCGGGCAACATTTTCGGATTCCCGGCGGCAATTCCAGAATACCTCGTGTGAAAAGTCCTCCACATAAATATCTCCCCGGCTCCGGGCTGCAAGATAGGCTGTCACCGCAGCAGAAAGCTGCTGTACTCTTTCATGCCCCGGGTAGGCAAAGAGGGTCAATGTGTAGACACATCCCTTACCCAGATCATATTTGACAAGCAGAGGCAAACCGTTATCGGCATCCCAGATGACGACCTCAGCGCCTGCAAGTTCTATATCGGCGATAAAACAGCTGCCGTCCTCTTCAGGGGAAATTGAAGGAATGGCAGAAAGTTCCACTTCGGGCAAATCCAAAGCCGTGTTGAACTGGCGGATAAATTCCTTATCGCTCCGCCCCTTGACTCTGATACCGCAGAGTTCCTGCAAATCCCCTTTGTTCCAAAGGGCAAGATCTGTCATATCCTTGAGAAAATCCCGTTTGACATGAGTCGAGAATTGGGGCAATCCGGTAAAGAGTACGCCCCCTGATCTGACAAACTCCAAAAGTTTGTCATGATCTTCGCCGATCATGGTGTTCCACCCCAGATTCAGGAGCAGTTTGTACTGCTTCAGATACTCCGGCTTCACCTCAACAGGGACCTCATCAAAGTCGCCGTAAGGAGTTCCGGAAAAGAAGAATCTCCGGCTTTCAAATTTCTGACGCAGGGGCAATGTACTTGCCCCGGGCATCAACACATCAAGGAGTTGACGGCACTTTTCCGGCTGGCGGTGTCCCCATTCGGGAGCATCATTGCCGAAACGCCCCCAGACAGAGTAGTCCGGAGTCTGTTCGCTGTCGCAGATAAAGCCGTTGAAGGGCGCAGCATAACGCCCTTCAAGAAAAGCAATGCGGCGTTCCACTTTGCCTTTGCGGGGATGGGTTTTGACAAATTTGAAAAATTCTCTTGTCATATCCCTTTTGCCCTTGGTCAGCAAATCGTCCCACGCCTGTCTTTCCTCTTTGAAAAGGACAAACAGACTGTCCTCTTCGTAGATCATATTGGCGCCCATCATCCAGGGCTGGAAGAGTGAAAGATAGTACTGTCCCAGATGGTTTTCCATGTAGGGCTGATAAGAATGCTGGATGGCGATGTGTACCCCCCATTCACCGCTGCCGAGGGCTTCGGCGGCAGGACGCGCCTGAGAACACAGGTGCTGAGTGTGGGGGACCATGGTTTCAGTCCGGAGAAAATCGGCTCCGGCAAGATAGCAGTAGCGGTGTCCGCCGGAAGCGTCTCCAAAGGCGGCTTTGCCCACTTTGTGCGCCCGGTCGATCTCAAGTTTGAGGTAACGCATATAATGCTCCATAGCCTCTTTCATATCGCCGGAAGACCAGGCGGGGTCAGGATCAAAAGCATAAACAGCTCCGGGCCACTCGTGGCGTCCGACACTGTGGAGCATATTGCCTGCGGCTTTGACCAGAGAACCGTCATCAAAGTCAGTGGCTACCTCAACATAAATATTATGTTCCCGGCAGAAATTGCCCCAGCGGGTCAACAGTTCAGGGGACACGGGGCGGTGTTTGTGTCCGTAAGGCGGCTCATAAAGGAAGGAACGGAACACCACCAGATTTCCCAGACGGGTGCGTTCGGTATAGTCCAGAAGCCAATCCATAAAGCCGCTGTCATCGTGGGGAACCACAGTCATGTCATATCCCACGGTCACAGGGATATGTTCTTCATCAAGAGCATAGACCTCTTTGACCACGCCACGGGACGACGGAGTTGAAAACTCCTGATCCACTCCCGGAGTGACCAGACAGAAGGGGAAAGAGTTCCACCCTTTTTTCAACTCAAGTTCGATTCCGCCTCCGGGCCAGCTGATGGCACAGGAACGCTCCTTACATGAGAAGATACGCCCTGTCATCTTTTCCCCGGCAAGAGCCCACTCAGGCAGAGAGAACTGCAGATCATTGTAAGCACACTGACGCAGGGAAAGACGGTTCACCAGTAAAAAGCCGCCCTTGTAACCATTGACAAGTTCAAACTCGTGAACACCCGGAGCACACTGGAATCTCAGCCAGAGATCCTCCAACATCTGCATGAAATTGTCATGTTCGCGGAAAAACCAGGTTATTTCTGCAACTTTCTTCCCGTCGCAGAGAAGCTGCAGCGGATAGTGATCGTGGATCTGTTTCTCATTTCCGGGGGTATATTCAGGAGCCGCCATAGCTGCGATGTGAAGCAGAGACTCCTGAAAGTCACTCTGCTTTTCTTCGACACAGGCAGTGAATTTCAAAGAGGAGCCGGGAGCGACCCAGGCAGTACGCATCCGCGCCCAGTCATGGAGAGGAACGCCGGTCAAATCATCGGCTTCCCAGATCGTCTCACCGGGGAGAGCTTCGCGCTGGAACCAGAAAAAGTCCTTCCGGGTCACGATCATGTGACACCCCAGATATTTGGGACCGACGGGGAAAACGATCCGCCCTTTTTCCAGCAGTTCTTTACCTGTGAAAGAAAAACTGCCGGAGCAGCATTCGACGGCAAAAGAGATGTTTTCATCTCCTTGCGCTTCGACTTTTACTCCGGCAAGACCTCTTTTGGTGGAACTCTGCCATGAGTTCCCCTCAAGAGGCGTTTCCACAGCGCAATGACCGGGACCGTACCAGATCACAGGGTAATCCAATTTTGCAAGTTTCAGCAGTTTTCCTGCTTGAACTTCGATTTTACCATCCCATTTGAAAACAGGATGATAATGACGGCGTGAGTAAAGGTACTGATACCCCCAATCTATGCGGAATTCAAATTTCATTTCAGAAATTCTCGGCGATGTACTCAGCTGCATTTCTGAAAATCATCACTCCGTCACCTTCTTCAGCGATCTTGCCGTTGGCACGGTCACGGGTCCAGTCGGGACTGTTGAAGGGAGAGAGGAAGGCTTCAGGATGAGGCATAAGACCGAAAATGCGTCCGGTCTTGTCACAGATACCAGCGATAGAGTTGGTGGAGCCGTTGGGATTGGCAGGAAATTCCGTCGCAATGGAGCCGTCGGCGTTGCAGTAACGCAGAGCAACCTGATTGTTTGCTTCGATCTCAGCCATCACCTCGGGAGTTGCCACAAATTTGCCTTCACCGTGGCGCAGGGGCAACTTGAACTGATCCATGTTGCGGGTGAAGACACAGGGTGAAGCCTTTTCAGCCTTGAGGTAACACCAGTCATCACGGAAAACGCCGCAATCATTATGAGCAAGGGCTGCCTCCTGAACAAAGTAATCCCCGTGGATCGCAGGAACCATGCCCAGACGGGTCAGAGTCTGGAATCCGTTGCAGATACCGATAACAAGTTTGCCGTCATCGACAAACTTCTGCAGCTGATCCTGGAGCTGGAATTTCACACGGTTGGCAAAAACGGTGCCGGATCCCAGATGGTCCCCGAAAGAAAATCCGCCGATGAAGCAGAGAAAGTGGAACTCGTCAAGAGTTCTTTTTCCTGCGATCAGGTCGTTCAAGTGGACCTTTTCAGGAGTCATGCCCACCAGCTTGCAGGCGGCGGCAGTTTCAGTTTCACAGTTGAGTCCGAATCCGGTAATGACCAGAGCCTTGATTTGGTTTTTATCCATGGTTGTTCCTCAGGTATGATAATCTGCGTTGATAGTAACATATTCATGGGAAAGGTCACTTGACCAGACCCAGTATTCCCCGCTGCCTTCACCGAAGTCGCAGGTAATGACGAATTCCCGTTTTTTCACCACATCCAGCAGATCGGCTTCGGGAGTTCCCGCATCGCCGCCGTTGCGGACGACGGGGGTTTCGTCATAGTAAATATTGCAGTTGGCAGGGTCAAACTCTGCACCGCTGTATCCCAGAGCCGCCACCACCCGTCCCCAGTTGGGATCGTTGCCGAACCAGGCAGTCTTGCAGAGCAGAGAGTTTGCAACAGCTTCTGCGGCAAGTTTGGCGTCCGCAACACTGCGGGCGTTGACTACTTTAACGGTGACAAACTTGGTGGCACCTTCGCCATCCATGACCATTTCACGCGCCAATTTTTGCATGACACTCAAAAGGGCTTCACGGAAAAGTTCAAATTCGGCAGTGCCTTCTGCGATAGCGACTCCGGATCTGCCGTTTGCCATAAGGATCACGGTATCATTGGTACTCATGTCCCCGTCAACAGTGATGCGGTTGAAGGAATCCTGTGCACAGGGCTCCAGAAGTTTGGCAAGAGTGGCGTTGTCGGCAGCGATATCGGTGGTGATACAGCAAAGCATGGTGGCGTGGGGAGCGATCAGTTTGGGATCGATCATCCCGGCGCCTTTGGTCATGGCGCCGATTGTCACATCCACGCCGTTGATCTTCACTTTGACAGCGACGGCTTTGGGCACGGTATCAGTGGTCATGATGGCACGGGAGGCGTCGTTGCCTCCCTCATTTGAAAGGGCGGGGACCGCCAGTTCAAAGCCCTTTTCGATCAGGCTCATATCCATCTGGACACCGATCCTGCCGGTGGAAGCCACCACCACATCGCTTGCGGGAACATTCAGTTTCTCTGCGGCGATCTCACAGCTTTTGCGGGCATTGGCAAGTCCCTGAGCGCCGGTACAGGCGTTGGCATTGCCGCTGTTGATGGCAAAAGCCCGGAGCGTCCCCCCTGCCAGCACCTTTTCTCTGCCCAGCAGAACGGGAGCAGCGGCAAAGGTACAACTGGTAAAGACTCCGGCAAAGGCTGCCGGGAGCTCTGAGTAGACCAGAGCAAAGTCGGGAGCACCGGACTTTTTGAATCCGGCAGTGACCCCCGCTGCCTTGAATCCCGGCACAGAGGTTACAGAACCGTTTTCAATAAATTCGATTTTGTTGTTCATAAAGAAAGTCATCCTTTCTTGTCATAAGAGGCTTTGACATTGATAGCGATACCGCCTCTGGGACGGAAGTGCCCTTCCACCACGGCATGTCTGGGGGCACATGCCTCCACCACAGCGTCAAGAATGCGGTTCACCGCCTCTTCATGGAAAGTATTGTCATTGCGGAACGAAAAAAGAAAGAGCTTCAAAGACTTGCTCTCAATACACAGCTTGTCGGGAATATACCGCAGCACGATGTGTCCGAAATCGGGCTGATTGGTCACAGGACACAGGGAGGTAAATTCAGGACAGTCGAACTCTATTTCATAATCCCGGTTGGCATAAACGTTGTCAAAAACCTCAAGGTGCGCCTCATCAGGCGACTGGGGATAACGGCGCTCTGAAGCTGAAAGCAAGGTCAGCTTGTCAAACCGGGCAGCACTGTTTTTTTCCATAACTTCTGATACATCCTTTCCGCAGCGGAAAAAAGAAGAGACAAGCCATACTGTCTGCAAAACTCCGCCGCTTTATATAATAATATAGCACGCCTTTCTCACATTTTCAATGCAAAAGAGGCGTGCTTGAAGTACAAATATCGCTTTTTCAGCGGATGAAGATGGCAGGGATAAAGCGCTCCACGGGCACCGGCAGCGTCTGACGGCACTCGATGGCGCGGATCGCCAGCTGGGCAAGATAAGTGGACTGGAATCCAGCCAGCTCATCACAGGGAGAAGGTTTGCCGTTGAGTATAGCATCAACAAATGCCTTCCACATGTTCAAATGCCCCTTATCCACCTCAAAGGGTTTGGCGTTCTCCAGCTCTTTGCTGTTGCCGGTAAAGGAGCGGAAACGCTCCTGATATTTGGCGATGTAGGCGTTGAAGCCCTCTTCCTTGATATCGCCCTCATATTGTTTCATGGGGAAATACTCGGTTTTTGCGCCGGGAACGCCGTAAGTGTTGTTTTCAACAAAAAATTCACTGCGGAAGAAGGCATTTCCGGCGGTCACTTCAAAGAGTTCCTTGGGATAGTCAAAGGTCCCGGAACAGCTGAAGGTCAATGTCATATCGTCCCCGTTGCTGAATTTAAGATTGATACCGTGGGAAAGACGGCTGGAACCCCAGGCGGTGATCTCCACAGGGATCGCCGGAGCAAAGAACCAGCACGCCACATCCAGCCAGTGAACCGATTCGCCGATGATCTCTCCGCCGCCGATGAGAGGATCAAGGTGCTGCAGTCCGTAAGAGCTGCTCTCATCCTGGATCCGGATGATCATGTGTTTCTGTTCCTCCTCGGGCAGCGGTTGGCGGAGCGTTTCAATGTAACGCCAGGGGGAGTGCTGCGGATCGGCAAGGTGCTTTTCAACACTTTTCTTGAGCGCCTGAAGCGCAGGAGACATGCGGCGGTTGAGATCGACGCAAAGTTTGACGCCGTGTTTCCGCACAGCTTTCATGATGCGCCAGGCTTCTTCATCACGCATTGCCATGGGTTTTTCGCAGAAAATATGTTTCCCGGCGGCAGCGGCACACTCCACGATGGGAAGATGAATCTCATGGGATGTGGCGATCTTGATCATATCGACCTCAGGATCGGCACAGATCTCTTTGAAATCAAAAGTAACTTTTTCAGCGCCGAACTTTTTCTGCATTTCGCCGGCTCTCTCAAGATCAAGATCACAGATCCATTTGAGGATCAGCTGATCCAGAGAAATGATATTGGGAAGGTCCTGGTATTCAGCAAATTTTCCGCATCCGATCTGAGCGACAACAAGTTTTCCGTTTCTCATGAAAGTCATCTCCTTGGGTAATAAAGACATTTTTTTCTAATATACTGCCAAAAATCGAAATTAAAAGTCGCAAACACTCAAATTACGCTTTTTGACAAATAAAAGTCGCAAAAAGTAATATTTATTCCACTGTCTCCATATCCGGAACTTTTTGCCCCGGTATCTCTTTATTCCGTTTTTTATAAAAAAAAAGCCTTGAATTATTGAAAACAGGGTGTTATATTATGTTTGTTAGGAAGATTAACAAAGAGCAACCAAACATTATCTCTAAGGAAAGAAAAATCATGGCAAGGATAGCATTGGTCGGAGCCAGCAGCCGGGTGACCGCTTTTTTAGGCGTGTTGCGGAATGAAATTTACAAAGGTGTCCACGAAGTCGTGGCGATGTTTGACATCGATCCCGGCAAGATGGAGGGGTTCAAAGAGAAATACAAACTTGATGTTCCCTGTTTCACCGACTTTGATGAAATGTGCGACACCATCAAGCCCGATATGGTCATTGTGACCACTGTGGATGCCACCCATGCGGAGTTCGTCATCAAGGCTATGGACCGCAAGATCGCTGTGGTCTCTGAAAAGCCCCTCTGCATCAACGCCGAACAGTGCAAGCAGATCCGTGACGCCAGGGCACGGAATCCTGAAGTCTTTGCTGTGACCAGCCACAACGCCCGTTACAGCCCCCTGACTTTGAAAGTCAAGGAAATGATCGACAATGGCGTCATCGGTAAGGTGCTCCGCATGGAGTACACCGAAATGCTGGACCGCAAACACGGAACCAGCTACTTCCGCCGCTGGAACAGCCGCCGTGCCTGCTCCAACGGTCTGGAGCTCCACAAGAGCTGCCACCACTTTGACAAGATGAACTTTCTTCTGAACTCCAAAGCCATTGAGATCACCGGAATGGGGGATCTGACCTACCACGGACAGAAGAATCCCCACAAGTATGAAGGCAAACGCTGCCACGAGTGCGAACACAAGGATGTGTGCCCCGACTTTTTCGCCTACGACAAAGAGTTTTACAAGTCTGATGCCATTTATACCCCCGACCTCTGTATCTGGTCACCTGACATCGACATCGAGGACAACTACGCTGCGGTCATCAAATTTGAGTGCGGCGTCCTGTGCACCTACTCCATCTGCGCCCACTCCCAGTACGAGGGCGAAGTCATTATCATTGAAGGCGAAACCGGACGCCTTGAAGCCAAAAATGTCTATTTCCGGGACATCAACGATCAGAGCAACACCCACGATACCAATATCATCACCCAGCAGACCCTGACATTGTGCCGTTTCGGCAAGGGTGAGCCTGAAAGCATTGAGATCCCCAAGGGTGTAGGCGGTCACGGCGGTGCCGATTTGGGTATCTTCGGCAAGATCTTTGCCACGCCTCCTGATCCCAATATCCCCACCATGGAAGACGGTATCCAGGCGGTGCTCATGGGCGCCGCTCTCGTCGAAAGCATCAAAAAAGGCGGCAATGTGATCAAAGTTCAGGAAATGATCTGACAGAACATTTTTTGCCTGCAGGTGCGTTCCCCAAAAAAACAAAAGGGAACGCACCTTTTTCTTGCTTTTTCCGCCTTGAGAGTGTATATTCTGCAAGTGACATTTCACCAAAACAAAAGGGCCAGTATATACAACATGAAAAAAATTCATCAACACTCAGCTTTCACGCTGATCGAACTCCTTGTCGTCATTGCCATTATTGCCATCCTTGCCGCCATGCTGCTTCCGGCACTGCAAAAGGCACGGGAACGGGGAAGACAATCAACTTGTGTCAACAATATGAACACTCTGGGAAAAGCAAGCGCTTTTTACCTGGATGACAACCGGGGAATGGTTCCTTTCCTTTACAACACACCCGCCTGGAGCAGCTGCAGCCGGGTTTGGTATCTCCCCAATGCCCTCCCCGGTCCCACGAAAGATGCCAAGTGCGGAATGCTTGCCCCCTACATGGGCGTCACCGGTACTGATGCAGTCAAGCTGGGTTACAGTCTGGGCGGTTTCAGCAAAAAGGACGGCGCCCATGTCGCCAATCCTTTCATGTGCCCCACCCGCAGCGGTGTCATGCGTGAGATCATTGCCCGAAATCCCTCCATCGGGACCTCCTACGGCGGATACTGCCGGAGCAACAATACCGGCAATATTGCCCGTTATACCCGCCCCTCACGGACGGTCAATGCAGGGGAATCCGCCATGGATGAAAAAACGCACCTTGTGGGACCGAGTACAGGGGATTTCCCGGTATTCCCCCACGACAACCCCAATCCGGCAGAAAATGAGACAAGGATCTACGGCGGAAAGATCACTACAGGTGCGGGAAAATCCTCCTTCCTCTTTTTTGACGGTCATGTAAAGATGATCCAGCGCAACAAAGTGCCTGCGAGCGACAGGACTCCTTCCGGCTGGTGGGGAGCGGGATACTGCTCCTTCTGGATGGGAGTCGGCTTCAAGAATGAAGATTTTTAATCTATAAAATACCCATAGTACAAATACGATTTGGAGACAAAAAAAATGAAAAAGTTTCTATTGTTTTTTCTGCTCTTTGCTGTGACTGCAGCATTTGCAGCAGAAAAAGTCGCCGTGGATTTCAAGTCCCACATGAAATGGCTCAAAGGAGTCCAGAGATCTGAGGATGTCTTTGTCACCAAAGCCCCTGCACTGGCAGTGGACGGCAGAGAGGTCAAAGGTAAAAAGCATACTGTTGCCGGGCAGCACTTTTACATCTTCGGCAACAATGCCCGTGCCCTTGCCGGAAAGAATCTGATCCTCCGTGCCAAAATCAAACGCATCAGCGGTATTGCTCCTTTGAGCATGGGCTACCGTGTTTTCGGCAATGGCAACAAATTTATGAGCGGACGCAGTATTTCCACCAAAGCCAGCCAAAAGGGAAAGTGGGAAAATCTCGAAATGAGTTTTCAAGTGCCTCCTCTTTCCGGCATTGAAAATGTGAATGTGGGCTTTACGCTCCGTCAGGAAACAGCTGAAAACAACCGGATCATCGTTGACGATGTGAAGATTTACTTCGCCGAAAACTCCGGGTTGGAAAATATCCCCGGTGCCGGACTCGGCATGGCGGCGCTGCTTTTAAACAAGGGAAAACTGGAACTGATCAAAAACGGTGTTCCCCAGTTCAAGATCGTGATCCCGGTCAAAGCCGACGCCATCGCCCGTTATGCTGCTGAAGAGCTCAGGAACCATGTCAAATTGATGACCAACAAAAACGTTCCCATCACGACCGACAATTCCTGCAAAGAGACCGCGATCTGGATCGGCGATACCGCCCTTGCCCGGCAATACGGCGTCACCCCCCAAATGATCCCTCAGGAAAACTGGGTCATCGCCCGGGTGGGCAACGCTATCATTCTTTCAGGGGGCGACAAGCCCAATGTTACCAGAGGAAACATTCTTTCCCGTGCCACCATCGCCCTCGGCACTCTCAGCGCAACCTACGAATTTCTGGAGCGGGTCTTCGGATGCCGCTGGTACTGGCCCGGGAAACTTGGGACTGTTGTTTCCACCGAAAAAAATATTGCCATTGACAACCTTTACAAAACAGGCGCTCCCCAGTTTGACTGCCGGGCTCTTTTCTATGACATCAGCAAAGATCCCGACATTCCTCCCCACGCAGTTGTCACCTGGCAGCGCCGCAACCGTCTCGGGGGATCTGCGCCCGACCCCATCGCCATGCACTCCTTCAGAGACTGGCTGGAAAAATTCGGCAAAACTCATCCTGAATATTTCGCCCTTCAGCCCGACGGCAAGCGGAAACTCAACACGGAATCAGGTATCCACCTCTGTATGACCAACCCCGATGTCATCCGTGAAGCGGGCAAGTGGGCTGTGGAATACTTCAAAAAACACCCCAACGCCAAATTTGTCAGCATCATGCCCGGGGACAGCAACGATCTGAAATACTGCCGCTGCCCCAACTGTTCAAAGATGGTCTCAGAAGAAAAAGGACGTTCCGGGATCCACTCCAACGCCGTCTGGAAATTTGTCAATCAAGTTGCAGCTGTGGTGGCAGAAAAATGCCCCGGCAAACTGGTCAAATGCTGTGCCTACGCCGACTATCTGCGCCGTCCTGACTTTGCATTGCTGCCCAACGTTGCTGTGACTCTCTGCTTCGGCCCCGTCCCCCGCGCCAATATCGAATACAAAAAAGCATGGCGTGAACTTATTGAAGAATGGCGTGTCACCGGCGCCAAACTCTATGTCTGGGAGTATTGGAACAGTTCCCGCTACGGCAGAGGCTATTACGGCGCCCCCGCCCTCTGGCCCCGCCAGCTGAAAGAGATCTATCTTCTTGACAGCAATCATGTTGCCGGAAGAGTCATCGAACTTTCTGACATCAGTGCCGATGGTATCGGTGTTCAAAGCTGGGCTGACTGGATGTATGACAGTGTCAACCTCTATATGGCGATGCGTCTTATGTGGGACAGAGATGTGGATGTGGACGCTGAACTCAAGAAATTCCACAAAGATTTCTACGGTCCCGCCGCAGCTGCCATGGAGGAGTTCAACAACGCTCTGGAAATCGCCTGGTACAACGGTCAGTACAATGTCAAAGGCAAAAACGTCTGGGATTGGGAGGTCTGCTGGACCAAAGTCTATCCCCCAAAATTCGTTGACCGCATGATGGGACTGCTCCGCAAGGCAGTCAAAGATGCCGCAGGTAAAGAGCCCTATTACTCCAGAGCGAAAAAGACTCTTGACTGCTACAAATACTTTGAACGCAACAGCAAGATGTTCCGCGGCGTTCAGGTCAAAAAAGCTCAGAAGATCGAAGTTCCCAAAGGCACCGCCCCCAAAATCGACGGCGTTGTCAACGATGCTGAGTGGAAAAATGCCGCTGTCATCAGCAACTTCTGCGACAGCTACAATGTCTATCAGGTCAAATCCAAAACCACCATCAAATTCCGTCACGACGGCAAATATCTTTACGCGGCGGTGATCGCCGACATTCCCGCTTCCAACGCCAACATCAACAAGCTCCCTGAAAAAACAGGCAAAAGAGATGCCTTCCTCTGGGACTATGAGAGCATTGAATTCTTTTTCGGCGGCAAAGATGATCAGAGCTACCAGTTCATACTGGCTCCTGACAACGCCCTTTTCGATGCGACCTGGGGCGGGAAGCACAATTTGAACAGTGCTATGAAATGGAACAGTGCCAATGTCAAATTTGCTACCACCTGCACGAAAAAGCGCTGGACCGGTGAGATCGCCATTCCCCTTGCAGATTTGAAATTTGCCAATCCCGTGGCAAAAAACACATTCCGTTCCAACTTTGCCAGGAATCACCGCTACACCGATCTGCAGAAGTCAAGAAGATGGGAACAGTCCATGTGGCTCCCCACTTTCGGAGGTTTCCACAATATGGATCGTTACGGAACGCTCGTTCTCAAATGATTCGGGGTTGAAGCAGTTCTGCTCCTGTGCTATATTGCCGCACAGGAGTTTTTTATTCAAATGAGGTAATTTCAAAAGTCATTCAAAAAAATGGCAAAGATGTCATTCGCAAAGAGCTGCAAAGGGGAGTTTGAGCCGGCGTCGCCTAAGGACCTGCTCCCCGGCTTGTCCCGCCGCAGCTTCAAGCGAAGGTGCTTTGACAAATGCGAGGAGTTTTGAAATCAGCTCAAAATTCAAGGATCTTTTTCATGACAGAAACACAACTTCTTACAATTCAGGATAAGGTTATCAATATACTTGAAAAGCGTTTTTTTTCGCCTCAAGATGTCCTCTATGACTATGCCGGAATGAATGGTGAAGTCATATTGCCGACTCCGGAAGAGTGTGACAGCTCCATCCCCAACGGCCTTTCCTGGCATACGCCTGTTTCAAACGGCGCTTTTTTCAACGGTGATCTGTTGCTGGCAGTCGTCAAGATTTACGAAAAATATCCTTCTGAAAAACTTGCCGCATTCGCCCGCAGACTTTTGAAGGGATTGTTCAATTTGCAGGATCATGCTCCGGTTCCCGCTTTTATTGCCCGTGGGTTCGGAAGTGATGGCAAATGCTGTTACCTTGGTTCTTCCAACGACCAGATCACCCCTTTTCTGCTTGGTCTCCGTTCTTTTTCAGAATCTTCCCTTGCAACCTCTGAAGAACGTGCCGATTGTCAGCAGCGCATGCTGAATTTGATCCACCCTTTAAGGGCGCTCAATTGGCATATTCCGGGGGCAAGACCCGGATTTGAACGGGGCAACCTCAGTTGCGCCGGGGCGTTTGATGCCTGTCATTTGATGCTGGCAGCTCTTATATTGGAAAAAGAGGGCGGAGAAAAGGGGAGCGTTGACCAATTCCTGAAAGACCGCTTTGATATTATTGCTGCCGGTTATGGTCAAATGCGCCCCAATGAATGCTGGTATGCAAGCCATAACTTCTATATCCAGCGCATGTTGAAAGAATTTTACACAGGCACACCCGTGGCAGCAGCCCTTGACAGCGGACTGAAAATAACATCCAAAGCGTGTCTCAACGCTCTGGATGAGTGGAAAAAACGTATTCCTGATGCTTTATTTTCACCTGATTGGCACTGCATGAGCAGCGTCTGGTTTGAACAGAAAAACACTGCTGATGCCGTCAAGTGTGCCTCCTCAGGCCAGGGCAGAATCTGGCGTGAACACAGCCCGGCTGTACTGGGAGAACGGAAAAGTACCATGGCCACTCTGAGCGCCGCATGGATCATTTTGTTTTCAGAAGATCAACCAACCATTGATACTGCCATGCCCCGGATCTGCGAAGCACTGCAGGAGATCCCTTACGAAAAACTTTATCACGCTTCCATGTTCTTCGCAGTGAATGTTATTTCTGAAATGCTCAAGTAAAATTTGCCTACATCAATTTTCTTTTGACAAAAAAAACGGGGGATGTTTTTACAAAAAGTCGCATTTTGATAAAAAAATGATTGTTTTTGCAATTTGAAAAACGGCAATACCGTGGTATAGTAAGTAAACTTCAAAACTACGGAGAAAATACTATGAAACGTACTGTTGCTGTTATCACCCCCAACGGTGAAGTCGTCCCGCGTCAGGAAGATGTGCGCGAACTCAAAGAGAATGAGGTCCTCATTGATGTTGAATGTTCTTTGATCAGCCCCGGAACTGAAATGAATGTGCCCCGTGCCCGCCGGATCACTCCCGGGGGCAAAGAGATGACCTTCGGTTATGCCAATGCCGGAACCATCATCAAAACCAACGGCAATGTAAAAGACCTCAAACCCGGTATGCGCGTTGCTGCCATGGGCGGCGGTTTTGCCGTCCACGGTTCAGTTGCCACAGTTCCCGTCAATCTGGTGGTCCCCATCCCCGATGAGATCACCTTTGAACAAGCCGCTTACGCCTGTCTGGGCGTGACCGCCATGCAGGGTGTCCGCCGTGCCGATGTGAGTCTGGGTTCCTATGGTCTGGTTCTCGGACTGGGTCTGGTGGGCAACCTTGCCTGCCAGCTCTTCCAGGCTGCCGGCGCCCGTGTCATCGGCTGGGAAGGACTTTCCAACCGTATCAAGATCGCCAAAAAATGCGGCATCGCCAACACCGTGAACTTCAAGAGAGCCGATGCTGTTGAAACCACCAAGGCTTTCTGCGCCCCCTACGGTGCCGACTTTGCCATGCTGGCTTTCGGCGGCAACGCCACTGAACCGCTGCAGTCTGCCATGAACTGTATGAAGGTCTCTGCTGACGGTCACGCCATGGGCAATATCGTCCTCATCGGCGGCTGCAAAGTGGAAGTCGGCGGCGGTGCCTGGTCCGGCAACCTTGATTTCCGTGCCTCCAGCCGCACCGGTGCCGGATACCATGACTCTGCATGGGAATACGGCAAGGATTATCCCGATGCCTTCGTCCAGTTCACCACCCAGCGCAACTTGCGTGAATTCATCCAGCTGATGGTAGAGAAGCGTGTCAAAGTCGATCCCATGACCACCCACCGTATCCACATCGACGATGTGGGCGATGCCGCCAATCTGCTGCTGGATCATCCCGATAAGGCAGTGGGCGTCATTCTTCAGATGAAAAAGTAATTTTTCAAAGATGAAGAATACCGATGTAAAAATCACCGGGGTCAGGCTTTACCTGCCCCGTATCCCCATGCGGGTCCCCATCAAATTCGGCAATCAGGTGATGGCTGACATCACCTGTGCCCGGGTGCAGATCTTCGTAGAGTCCCGGGAGGGACACAAAGCTGAAGGCTGGAGCGAAAGCGTTCTCAGCCCCGGTTGGTCATGGCCCGGAACCGACCCCGACCGGGGAAAGAGGATGGAGGATTTCTGCGTCAGGATCGCCAAAGCCTACGGAAAGTTTTCTGATTACGGACATCCCATTGAACTCAGCGTCAAATTCACCGCTGAAAAACTGGAAGCGTTGCGTGAAGAAGCCAACAAAGGATTTTCCATCGAACTGCCCCATCTGGCAGCTTTGAACTGCGCCGCAGCTTTCGATGCGGCTCTGGCAGATGCTTTCGGAAAACTTGTCAACAAGCCTTTTTTCCGTACTTGTAACAAAGAGTACATGAACAGCGATTTGTCAGCATTCCTTGAACCTGCTGAAAACTTCAAGGGAAAGTATCCGGAAGATTTCTTTGCGGAGCCGCAAAAAGAGCTCCCCGTCTGGCACCTTGTGGGGGGCAAAGACCCCCTCTCTTCTGAAGAGTTGACCGGAGATGAACCCGATGACGGTTTCCCCGTTCTTCTGCGTGACTGGATCAGCCGGGACGGTCTCAAATGTCTCAAGATCAAACTCAGAGGCAACGATGCCGCATGGGATTACGACCGCATCGCCGCCGTGGGGAAAATCGCCCTTGAAACAGGAGTCTCTGATCTTTCTGTTGATTTCAACTGCATGGTGACTGATCCTGAATATGTCAATGTCATTCTTGACAAACTGAAAGTTCAGGAGCCTGAGGTGTACAACATACTGCTCTATGTTGAGCAGCCCTTCCCTTATGACCTTGAAGCCAACCGGATCGATGTTCACTCTGTCTCTGAGCGCAAGATGCTTTTCATGGATGAAAGTGCCCATGACTGGCGTTTCGTCCGCATGGGCAGAGAACTGGGATGGGATGCTGTGGCGCTCAAGAGCTGCAAGACCCTTGCCGGAGCCATTCTTTCCCTCTGCTGGGCAAAGGCACACGGCATGAAGCTGATGGTCCAGGATCTGACCAACCCAAGAATGTCCATGTTCGCCCATACCCAGCTGGCGGCATACGCCGGTACCATCCGGGGCGTGGAGTGCAATGCCCCTCAATTTTATCCTGCGGCATCGCTGCCTGACGAAAAGTTCTATCCCGGACTTTTTGAAAGACGCAACGGCGTCGTGAAACTTGATTTCCTTGAGGAGCCCGGTCTGGGTATCCGCGAAGGCATCATCAACATCGAACTGCCTGCCCCTGCGGCAGAGGAAGGAACATTATGAGTTTTGACAAAGTAGGTTTCGGTATCATCGGCACCGGTGCCGTTGCCGCCGCTCATGCCATGGCGATCACCAACAGCGAGTTCGCCGACCTGAAAGCCGTCTATGACGTCGTTCCCGAAAGAGCAAGGGAATTTGCCGCCAAATACAATGCCATCGCCGTTGACAGCTTTGAAGAATTTCTCAAAGTTCCCGGTCTTGAGGCAGTGACAGTTGCCACCCCCAGCGGATTCCACCACGATCCCGTGGTGGCGGCAGCCAAAGCGGGCAAGCACATTCTTTGTGAAAAGCCCCTTGACATCACTCTGGAAAAAATCGACGATATGATCCGGCAGTGCAAAGAAAGCGGCGTGCTTCTGGCGGCGATTTTCCAGTCCCGTTTCAAAGGTGCTGTTGCGGCGATCCGCAAAGCCATTGACGAAGGACGCTTCGGCAAGCTGGTTTCCGTTTCCGCCAAACAGCTCTGGTACCGGGACAGCTCCTACTACAAAAGCGCCTCCTGGCGGGGCACCTGGGCGATCGACGGCGGCGGCGCACTGATGAATCAGGGAAGCCACACTGTTGACCTGCTGCTCTATCTGGGCGGCGAGGTCAAACGGGTTTGCGGTCACACTGCTAATTTCGTCCACGATATCGAGGTTGAAGACACCGCCTTTGCCCGTATGGATTTCACCAACGGCGCAAGCGGCACCCTTGAGGTTTCCACAGCCTGCCAGCCGGGGTATCCTGTTGTCATTGAAATCACCGGAACTAAAGGGAGCGCCATTCTCAAGGCGGACACCCTTGCCCGCTGGAATTTCGTGGAAGAACGCCCCGAAGATGAAGAGATCCGCGAGAAATTCGCCGAAGGCTCCGCCACCTCAGGTGGAGCCAGTGCCGCCATGGACTTTGACTACCGCGGCCACATGCTCCATGTGGATAACCTCGCCCGCGCCATCCGCAACGGTGAAGAGTTGATCCTCAGCGGCAAAGACGGCAGACTTGCTGTTGAATTCATTCAGGCGGTCTACGCTTCCAGCCGTTCCGGGCAGCCGGTCGTCCTGAGGTAAAATGGAACACGATTTCAAATCACCTCAGGTGAAGTACCTGTACGGTTCATTCGTGGGCAGAAATGCGCTTTTTGAACAGCTTTCTGCCCATACCCATGCCGATTACTGGCAAATAGAGATCGCCGTTTCCGGGCAGTTTGTGCTGCATCTGGATGACCGGGAGTGTGAGATCCCGGCGGGGACGGCGGTTTTCGTTCCCCCCGGAGTCAGACACAGTTTTGTTTATGCCGACTCCGGGATCGCTTTTGCAACAGCAAAATTCAAACTGGAAAATGCTTTTTCAGACCTCTCAGTGGGGTTGATCTCACCGGGAGCAGCGGAAAGTTATTTTCTCTCTGAGATCGTCCGGCAGCTGAGAGAACTCCCCCCGGAGTTTGAAAAGATCATCAGCTTTCTTCTGGAGGATCTTTTTGCACTCCATTACGGTGCCCGGCAGGATTCAGGGCTGCCCCGGATCATTTCCATCGTCAATTCCCTGATCAGCCGCAGCGGCGGGCGGATCAAGATACATGAACTTGCCGAACGCAGCGGATATTCAAGAGATTATCTCAACCGGGTGATCCGTTCCAAATACGGGATCCCCCTCAAAGTCTACATCGACAAGGAGCTTGCAGAGCGGGCAAGACGCTATCTTGACTACTCCGAACGCAATATTTCAGAGGTCGCCGCCCAGCTGGGCTTCCCGGATATCTACAGTTTCTCCCGCTTCTTTTCCCGCATGAACAACGGACTTTCACCCACGGCATTCCGGAAACGCAAATAACTCAATGTTCCAATGCCATTACGCTTTTCCCCGGTAAGAGCTGAAGCTCCGGCGTCAGCTGCAAAGCTCCGGCAGGATAATGCGACATCACCTCCCACGCCATCCGTGCCAATGACTCCGGTGAATCTTCAAACCGGGTGGGGAAAGGCGAGTCCTCCGATTTTTCAGGCACTTTGCCGATGACCAGCACCGACACCTGATAAGGTATATTCAATTTCAGCTCTCTCAACACCCGGCATACAAGTGCGTACCAGCATCCCGGCGTGATCAGTGCCGTGGGACGCAAAGGGGAGGAAAAGAGGGCTCCCAACTCCTGGCGGCACCGTTCACCATCCGGATACGAGACCACAAATCCCGGATGTACCTGCAATCCGCTTTCCGCCATAAAACGGTAATACTCAAAAAGATGAGGATTAAAGCGGTTCACAACATCCAGATTATGGTGCACAATGCCTATCTTGCGGTGTCCGAGAGAAGAAAGATGCTCCAGAGCGGCGCGGGTCAGTTTGCCGTAAGGGGGAAAAACGGCAACTCTGCCGCCGCAGCCGGAAACTGCGACAGTTCTGGGGAAGCGCTCTTCAAGGAAAGAACTTTCTTCAAGATCAGCTGGTGAAAGCAGAAAAACGCCCGAAACAGATTCCGGGATCTCTTCATTGCTTCTGCATATTTTCAATCGTGTACCGTTTTTCCGGGCGATATCAAAAAGTTCAATGATGATCCTGCTGATATAACTGGGGCTCCCGGCATCCCCCACAGGTTCCAGAGCGCAATCAGAACACATGATCCTGAGGGCAAATTCAGACTTTTTCCGCTCATCGGCAAGGGTCGTTCTGTAATACCCGGAGCGGTCTTTGCGGATCAGCAATCCCTCCTCTTCTGCAAGCGCCAACTGCTGCTCAAGCACCATCCGTCCCAAGCCGCTTTCGGCGCACATCTTCCGTATTCCGGGCAGCGGCGCGCCGTCTTGAAGGAGCAAAAGGCGGGCGCGCAGATAACTGTGTGCCTTTTCCTGTTTTGCCAAGCGTATTCCTTTGTTCTTCATGGTGTATAAATATACCACAAAACTGTGTTGATTTCAACACTTATCTGCGCTGATTTATTAATTTTTCCATAACTTTTCTTTTTACATCTTGCAAATCCGGCACAGATGGATTAATATATATAAGAAGTATATTCAGAAAATAATTTTAAGGACTTTGAAAAAATGAATCACTGGAAAATTTTTCTGACCGCACTGTTTCTTACCGCACTGGTACTGAATGCCATTGAAATAAAAACCCCTTCCATCACAGCAGAACTTTCTCCTGATGGAGCGGTCATCACCTCCCTTTCAGTCAAAGGGAAAAGATGGCTTGCCGCATTCAAAAAGAACGGTTCTTTCACAGACCGGATCACTCAGAATGCAGGTCCCCAGACTCAGGGCCTGGCAGAAACTGCCGGCATCGCCTTTCAAATCAAAGAGCACACCGTTTCTCCAAGAGGAACGACGGTGACTTTTTCAAGCTGTATCGGGGTCATGC
Source organism: Victivallaceae bacterium (assembly GCA_045596885.1). Classification (GTDB taxonomy): domain Bacteria; phylum Verrucomicrobiota; class Lentisphaeria; order Victivallales; family Victivallaceae; genus UBA1784. The sequence goes on along the minus strand of JAZODE010000098.1, from coordinate 20,967 downwards.
CCGCTCTGCGCATGGACAAAAGTTACTTTTTTTCCGCAAAATCAGCTGATATCATCATTGACTACCGCTTCACAAACATCGGCTCCAAGCCGTTTCCCATCGGACTTTACACCAGGAGTTTCCTGCGCAGCAGCGATGCGGTCAACACTTACTACCATCCGGGGGCAAAAGGTTTTGAAGCCATTATGCCCGGAGAAACTTCCGTTCCGGTTAAGCTCCCGGCAGTGACCGCCCTTGCTGTTGCCGACAAAACGGGAGCAGGTTTCATCCAGCGTTTCCCTGCCGACGATACAGCAGGCGTCCTGAACTGGCTCATCAAAGGGGGATATACTCAGGAGTATTTGAGCTCCATCCTCACACTTCAGCCGGGAAAAACCAGACATATCAGAGTGGAATGCCGCTTTTCAGACAATGTGGCATCTGATTTGGAAAAATCTGCCCTTTCTGCCCGGAAACTCAAAGGAGAACTCCCCGTTCAGGTGGATCGTATGTGCCGCATCAAACCCAAGGCCGGCTTAATGTTTTTCCGCAGTATTCCCACTCCGCAGGGAACGTTTTTTGATTGTACCTTCCGCCGTCAATTTGAAGACAGCTGGCGCGCTGTTGAACTCAACGGCAGCGGAAAGGAACTCCCCACAGCAGTTTATCCTGTGGAAAACGGCGTCATTGCATTGGATAAGCCCCTTGATTTTTTCCATAAAGGCAATACTCTTGTCATCAAAGTTCCGGGAGTGACACACGGAAGAAACATTTTCCCTGAACAATTTTCACTCAAGGGTGACCTTGTATACAACCGCGTTCACAAACGCTGGTTCGGTCCGGTAACCATGAAATGCCGCATCTTTACAGGAGTTTCCGCCGGCAGGGAGATCAAAGTCCCGGATATCCCGGAAGAAGGAGCCTTGATCCGCAACGGCTCCATGGAGCAGATCTCGTCAAAGAAAAGCACTGTTCCTGCATTTATGCCTTATATGGAAACGGGGAATTTCAAAGGGGGAGTTCAGAAAGAATCCTCAGGTAATAAATTTCTCAGAATTGAGAAGTACGCCATGTTCAATTTTCTTCCTGAACACCAGAAAGAATACACTCTTTCTCTCCGCGCCCGCTCTGTGGGCGGCGGCGGTCTGAGCCGTATATTCATCCAGTTTTACGACAGATCCGGCAAATATCTTCAAAAGGAGCGTCTGGTCGTTCTTGCGAGCCAGAAGACTTTCGGATGGAAAAAATTTGAGCGCCGTTTCTTTGTTCCCTCACATGTGGCGTTCCTGCGTATCCTTTTCCTCAACGGTCAGAAAAAAGAACAGTTTCTTGATGTGGATGATCTGAAACTGACTCTTCAGAAAGAATCCCGGAAAAACATCTCCCGGAAAGTGATGCTCAGAGATGAAATGATCAAACTCTGGAATATCCCCCTTGAACTGCTTGAAAATATCTCTCATGAACTTGTCACTCCTCATAAAAAGTGGTTCAAGCCGGCAGCACACCCGGCACAGGATATACTCTTTGTTTCAGGAGTTTCCGGCAAGATCACCTCAGGCAGACGCAGGGATATCGTGAAACTTGCCCAGAGAATGGATATCAGATACAAACACATTCCCCTGATTCCTGAAATCAAAAATGTGGTCAGCGCCTACTCCGTCTACCCGACCTACTTTTATCCCAGAGTCTCAAACTACACCATGGAGCAGTTCAAGGAAATCAAAAAACTCCCCAAAGTTGTCTGCTTTACGGGAGTGAATTTCAAACAGATCCCGGATAAACAATTCCTTGCGCTTATGGAAAACTGGCAGAAACAGGGCGTCAACTTTCTCTTTTACAGATGTACTGAACCGCCCCGCCGTCTGTTGGGCAAACCCTGCCGTCATAAATTTGCCCCGCTTCTGCCAGAAATGACTCCCGGTCCGGGGAGAACCACACGCTTTGTCAAATTCTCACGCAGCGGCAAATCTCTTGCAGCGGTCGTTTCCCGTAATCCAAAGATCAACAGTCTGATCCCCAAAGCTCAGCAGAAAGAGGCTCAGTATGACATGGAGATGCCTTACAGCTTTGAATATCCCTGGTGGGATTACTGCTATCTTCAGGATCTTCAAGTGCTCCGTTCTTTATCCGGCATAAAGGGTCCCGCCTCTTTCATCGCCGCTCCTACCGGATTTGCCGTCAAAGCTCACACCGCCTTTACTGGAACAGTTGCCGTTTCAATTGAAAACATGCACCGTGAAAAGATGCTTGAGAAAAAGCTCCCCGTCAAGCTCACCGCAGGTCAGCTTCTGACGATCAAAGATGACTTTGAACTCCCCGGCGGAACCTATGTTGCCGATCTCCTGCTTCTGGACTCCCGGAATCAGGTCGTCGATGCCGGAGCGATCAGACTTGAGCGTAAAGAGATCACGCCTCTTACTGTGACCATGAAAAACAAAAGAAATATGGTTCCATATCCTCAAAAAGCCGAATTCACCGTCCATGCTCCGGCGGCACCGGCACAAAGTCTTATTGAAGTTGAGATCTTCAACCAACACCGGGAAATACTTTTCACCACCCGGAAAAATGCTGCCCGAACCATCTCTTTTGCCGTCCCCCTGCCCCATATACGGACTTTCTTCAACTATATCCGTGTCAAACTCGTCCATAAAGGGAAACTTATTGCTGCCGTCACAAAAGAGTTTTCCGTGCCGCAGATCCCCCGGGAAATGAACGAATTTTACGGGTTCATCAATGCCGGTGCCTCCGGGGGCGCCCCCATCAAAGATCTGGAATTTGATTTTTCCATAACAGGTGATCCCCGGTGGCCCCATACGCCCCTGGCGATCCGCCGCATCCGTACCATGGGACTGATCCCCATTCCCCGGCGGGGGGATGAAAAACTGTTCCGCCCCTACCGTGGAGATGTCAAAACGGCACCTGTCAGGACCCCTTGTTTCACTTCCCCTGAATTTCATGCCCAGCTGCAGAAAGACACAAAATACATGGCTGAAAATTGCAAATTCCGGTACAATGATGTGAATTTGTTGTGGGCAGGTGATGAAATGTTCCTCGGCCGTTCCGTCTGTTACTCCCACAGCTGCCTTGCCGGGTTCCGCAAAAAAATGGAAAAAAGTTTTAAGACCATCAAGGCTCTGAATGAAAACTGGGGAACAAACTTCAAAAGTTTTGCTGAAGTCATGCCGCAGCAGCTTGATGAACTCAAAGACAAAAACCGTCTGGGTCCCTGGCTGGATCACAAGATGTATATGAGTTGCGTCTTTGCTGAAAACTTTTTCGGTAAGGCGAAAGAGGAACTGAAAAAACATGTTCCCAATGTCAAAATCGGCCCCACAGGAACTCAAAAACCCGGTTTCGGTTACAACTGGCATGAACTGATGAAATATTGCCGCATCGTGGGTTACTACTCCGGCGTTCAAACCAAAGTCATTCACGATCTGGCTGACGGAACGCTCATGGCAGGTCAATGCGGCGGCGGGTACACTCACGGTCATATCGACTATGAACCCTACAACTACAACACCATGTGGCGAACACTCATCAACGGCGGCAATCTGGCTTATCATTATTACGGCTGTGCCTTCAAAGGTGATGGTTCCCCCACACGGAATTTGCGTTTCTACACAAATTCTCTCAGAGAGCTGAAAAGCGGTATCGCCAAACTTTACCTTTCAGCCAGGGAAAATACGGAAACAGCTATTCTCTACTCTCAGCCTTCTCTCTTTGCCGCCATGGGCAGTTGCGGAGAAGCTGAGTGGCAGAACAGCCAGACCTCCTGGGTCAAGCTGCTGGAAGATCTGCGGATCAGTGTCCGTTTCATCAACTATGAAGATCTGGCAGCAAAAGGCGTCCCCAAGGGTATCAAGGCGGTCGTGCTGCCCTTTGCTCTTGCCCTTTCGGATCAGGAGCTTTCCGCCCTTGAACGATTTGCGGCGGGGGGCGGAACAGTGATCGCCGATCTGGATGCCGGAATTTTTGACGGTCACGGAAGAAGACGTTCCGCAGTTGAATGGCGTTCTAAATTGAAGTTCGCAGATTTTCTGAACTTTTCCATCGCCCCTTACAACTTTGTTCAATCAGGCGGTGTCGGTGGAGAGCTTTCTTCAACCGTGACCGGCGACAAAGAATTTATCCGCAAATGCCGCAGCGTTGCAGGAGCACTGCTCAAAGCCAAGGGGATCCTTCCTTTTGTAAAACTTGTTGACGCTCAGAATAATGAGTTCGGCTGCACAGCAAAATTCCGTACCGACGGATCTACCCGGCTCTACGGATTCCACCTCTCGCCCTCAGAACGCCTCAAGGGGCTTTTCAAAAATATAAAAGGGACTCCTGTAAAGGTGACATTGCCCCGGAAAGGACACATTTATGAAGTCCGCTCAAGCCGTTATCTGGGATACACCAACACTTTCAGCATGGAACTGAAACCCGGCTGGAGTATGATCTATGCTCAAGTTCCGGTAAAACCCGAAGTCCTGAAAGTTGAAGTCCCTCAGAAAGTTTTCTGCGGCAGCCACTTCAAAGTCAAAGCCGCCATCACCCCTGCCCGCGGTCCCCAGGTGTTCCGCCTGACGCTCCATTCGCCGGAAGGCAGGGAGCTGAGACAGTTCTCAAGAAACTGCCGCTGGAAGGATCCCTCAGGGGAAGAGGAATTCTTCATTCCCTTCAATCTTGCTCCCGGAAAATACACTTTGAAAGTACGCCATATCCTTTCAGGGCTTACCTCAGTCAAAGCCTTTGAGCTCTTGCCCTCTCCCCTTGAAAGAGCTTTAAAGAAGCGTTGAGGTCAAAAAATTTGGCAAAAAATCCATAAACTTGCTGTTTTCAGCTTTGTAATTTTCCGGAAAAGAAGCTATATTATGAATTGGACTTTTAAAACTCAATTCTTTGCAAGAAAGGAAAAAGATAAATGAGCCGTAACTACAATGTTGCAGTCGTCGGCGCCACCGGTGCCGTCGGTGTGGAAATGATCAAGACTCTGGAAAAGCGTAATTTTCCGGTGGCTGATCTGAAATTGCTTGCTTCCGCCCGTTCCGCAGGTAAAACTGCTGAATTCAAAGGCGAAAAAATTACCATTGAAGAACTCACTCATGACTCATTCAAAGGTATTGACATCGCTCTTTTCAGTGCCGGCAGCGACATTTCCAAAGAATTCCGTGCCAGCGTGGTGAAATCCGGTGCCGTCATGGTGGATAACTCCAGCGCTTTCCGTATGGAATCCGATGTGCCTCTGGTGGTTCCCGAAGTGAACCCCGAAGATGTGAAATGGCACAAGGGCGTCATCGCCAACCCCAACTGCTCCACCATCATCATGCTGGTGGCTGTTGCTCCTCTGCACCGCGCCAAAAAGCTCCGCCGCATGGTGGCTGCCACCTATCAGGCAACCAGCGGTGCCGGTGCCAAAGGTATGGCTGAACTCGTTGAGCAGACCCGCCAGCTGCTGAACAACGAACCCATCTGCCCCAAAGCATTCGCCCACCGGATCGGTTTCAACCTGATCCCCCACATCGACAGCTTCTACGACAACGGTTACACCAAAGAAGAGCTGAAAATGCTCAACGAGACCCGCAAGATGCTCCATGATGACTCTCTGCAGATCACTTGCACCTGTGTGCGTGTTCCCGTTTTGCGCGCCCACTCTGAAGCGCTGAATCTGGAATTTGAAAGCGAAATCACCCCTGAAGAAGCCAGAGCCATTCTGGCTGCAGCCCCCGGCGTGCAGGTGGTTGATGATCCCGCTTCCAAACTTTACCCCATGCCCATTGATGCCACTGAGAAATATGACATCCTCGTGGGTCGTATCCGTCAGGATATCTCCCGCAATGACAAAAAAGGACTTGATATCTTCGTTTCCGGAGACCAGGTCCTCAAGGGTGCCGCACTCAACGCAGTTCAGATCGCTGAATTGCTCTGATCATCAGGAATGTTCCTCCTATGAAAATTCTGTTGCGCTACATACTCACGGCAGCTCTTCTCGGCGTCATCGGCTGTACTTCAGCTGACTCCGACAAGGGGCGCTTTGACCGGATCGCAAAAGATCTTGACATGGGAGGAAGTACATTTTTCATCAGCAGTTCCCGTCATGCGGGGACTGCTTTTGAAAAGCTGCTCAAGCAGCACGAAAGATATATCTGGAGTTCTTCTTTTACTCCGGAACTCCAATTCAAACTCCAACGTTTTATTTCATGCAGTGAACTGGCAGGCAGAGTTGCGGGACTTCATGAAATAAAGGGTTGGGGGGGCAGTTCCAAAGGGATCCCGAGAGCCAAGGAGCCATTGTTCAGAAACAAATTGCGTCTTCTTCTCAATGAGAAAAGCGATGGCGTCCTCTGGAACTTGTTTTCTCCTCAGAACCGGGCTCTTGAAAAATACCTTTACAATTTGCCCGCCGACACCTCTTACGCCGGAGCATTTGTATTGAACCCCGCAATGCTGGAACGGCTCATCACAGCAGACAAATCCATTTCCGCAACATTCACCAATCTTTGCAAGCTCTTTCTCGGCATGACGCCCCGGGAAACATTGAAGGCGTTTTCAGGTGTTTGGCGGATCGTGGTCATTTGCGATGCAGAAAATGATCCTGAAACATTGGCAGGGATCCATGCCAGTTTGACCCTGCCGGATAATGAAGGCAAACTTTTCAAAGGTTTGTCATCTAAATTGAAATTTGTCCCCAATACCGCCATTGATTTGAAAAAAGGGACCATAAAACTTGCAAAGCTCCCCGGAAAGGTCTGTGTTCCCTATATCCGGTACAGCAATGGTCAAATTTCTTTCTACACAACGCCCCTGGCAGCGCTCCGGACAACTGACCATCAGAGTTTTCCTCAAATGCAGCCTTCTTTCAAACAGCTTTCCAGTTTTACAGATCTCAATGGCGTAGGAGTCTTTTACGCCAATACATCGTGGATCAGCGGTGATCCTTCACTCTTCCCGGTTCGGCAGCTCCGTCACAAGTGCCTTGCAGTCCTGAAAAAATTGCCGGATGGTTTCAGCGTGGAAGGCATATCAAACAGTGACTTCAATCAATATGCCGTTTACACTTTGGGAACGCTGCCCCTGCGGATCGTTTTGGAGTCTTTTTTAAGGACACCCGCTGCTCCGGCACCCCGTCAGAGCAGAAAAACGCCTCTTCCGGCAAAACAGAAGAAAAGAGTCCGTAAGAATACAGCTGCCGCAGAGAAACGCAATCAAAGCTGTCTGACCGCCATTCAAACTGCCGGTCAGAAGATACTTAAAGAAGCGGTCCGCTCCGGCAAGTGGCAAAGCCCCGGTATTTCAGGATTGCGTTTCCTTGTGGAAAAAAAGGTTTTGACAGAAGCGATGCTGCGCTGCCCCACGGTAAGACGCTCCGGACACAAAACGCCCGGACTGAGCTATGCAAACTGCCATTACCTGTACTTTGGGACTCCCGGGAAAAATTCGCCCAAAACCCCGGTGCTCATGGAATTTCCATTTTTGCACAAAGATCACATAGCAATATTCTATGCTGACGGCAGTGCACAGAAAATACAGCTTGACGGTACGCGCAGTGTGCGCAGAGCTGTCAGTTATCTGCATACGCAGCACTCTTATGAAGAAGAGGAGTTTATGCGCCTGATGCAGCTTGCCGCAGAATTTGACAATATATTGGAGCGCTGATAAGATGAATGACGAAAAGAAAAACAATGATGACATTGAAAAAGATGTGGAAAACTGTACCAAAGTTTTTACTTTGAGTGAATTTTCAAGAGAAACCGGTATCAGGATCGAGCTGCTCCGCCGCTTTATCAGCAAACAGACCCGGCAGATGCGGACCGAAGCCTGGGAAATGATCTATCCAACCATCAAAGAGCTCATCGGTGAAACTGATGATCCCCGTCCCCGCCGCGTGGGTCCCGGATACCGCCGCCACCCGGAGCTTGTTGAAATGTTCAGCGACCAGAAGGTGCTTCTGGATGTTTTCAACTGTTTGCCCGCTGCAGCCCAGCAAAGCGTACTGCGTGATTGGAGCGCCCTGGTCCATGCCGCTCCGTCTCAATACAGCAGTTTGAATTCTGACGAAAACAAGCTCATGGGCTTGTTTCTTGCCATGGATGATGCGACCCGGGATCGTGAACTCCTTGCTCTGGTGGAAAAAGGACGGCAGCATATCAGAAGCCAGCGCTGATTTGCCGTACTTTACCTGAGTTCTCCTTTTATCCGGGGGATCATATCTCTTTTCGCACAGAGTTTACACAAAGGCTTTACTAATGGAAAAAAATTCTTCCAATCCTGCGTCACAGCGCAGTTTCAAAGAGTATATTAAAATATTTTTCTGCGGCTCCATCATGGGAGCAGCAGATGTGGTCCCCGGCGTTTCCGGGGGCACAATGGCGTTCATTCTGGGGATCTATCAGGAGTTTCTCAACTCCATCAAAACCATACTGAGCCCTGACACGGTAAAGATGGCATGTAAATTTCAAGTCAGCAAGATGTATAAAACCCTTCCCTGGCCCTTTCTGCTGGCTCTGGGCTTGGGTATACTCAGTGCCATTGCACTTTTTTCAACTCATATCCAATGGCTGCTTGAACATCGTCTGGCGTTGATCCTTGCCTTCTTTTTCGGTTTGATCCTGGGATCTGTTGCCACCGTGCTGCATCAGGTGTCAAAGTGGCGTTTCAGCCGTTACATCGCCCTGGCAGTGGGGACTGTCTTGGGTTATGCCGTGGTGGGACTGCCTGTCCTCGCAGCCCCGCCTGAGGGGAAATGGTATCTTATTCTCTGCGGAGCCATTGCCATCTGTGCCATGGTGCTGCCGGGCATTTCGGGGAGTTTCATGCTGCTCCTCATGGGCAAATATGAATTTATTCTGGGGTCTGTGAACAATCTGAAAGCACGGATCGATATGGGGGCAAGTTTCCTGAATCTGCTGCTCTTTGGAACGGGGCTGATATTGGGTCTAGCTTTTTTCTGCCGTTTTCTTTCATGGCTGCTCAAGAAATACAACGATGTGACCGTAGCTGTCCTCATTGGCTTCATGCTCGGGTCGCTGCGCAAAGTGTGGCCCTGGAAAGAAGGAGCTCACATCAACAATGGCAATATCATGCCTGAACTTTCCGGAGATCTGGCAGTGCCCATTCTTTTGGCGATTGCGGGTTTTATCATCGTTTTGGTAATTGAATATGCTGCAAATCAAATCAGAAAAAAACAAGGAACGCTGAACTGATGTATCCCATCGCTTTACAAATCGGAGCCTTTTCCATACGCTGGTACGGTGTCATGGCTGCATTGGGATTGCTCGCTGCGGCATTGATCCTCAACAGCAACCGCAAATATCTGAACATGACCAAAGATCAATGTTCCAACGCCTTGATGGTCGCTTTGATCGCCGGTGTCCTCGGCGCAAGGATTTTCTATGTGGTGCAGTTCTTTGACCTTTACCGCAACAACCTCATGGAAATAATCCGTATCGACCGGGGAGGCCTGGTCTTTTACGGCGGATTCATCCTTGCGGTGATATCATTGGCTGTCTACAGCAAGATCGCAAAATTCGATTTTATCCGCATGTGGGATGGATTCACCCCTGCCCTGGCTGTGGCACATGCTTTCGGCAGGGTCGGCTGTTTTCTCAACGGATGCTGCTACGGCAAACCGACCTCTCTTTTCATCGGTCTTGCCTACCCTCAGGGGAGTGAACCTGCGTTGCGTTACGGCGAAGCCCCCCTGCATCCGGTGCAGCTCTACGAAGCCGGTGAAAACCTGCTGTGTGCCATTCTTTACTTCTATCTGGTACGCAAAGCCCCCCGTGGAGTGGCGGTCTCCTGCTATTTTCTCATTTACGGGATATTGCGTTTTGTCAACGAATTTGCCAGAGGAGATCACAAGCTGATTTGGAACCTTTTCACACCGGCGCAGCTCATCGGGATCGTCCTGATCACCGCAGGCGCTGCCATGCTGACCTTTTTCCTGCGCCGCCGGGAGACGACCAGTGCCGAATCTTGATTTCACAGTCTCCAGAGAAGAATCCGGCGTGCGCCTGGATCGGGCGCTTTCCCGTATGCTGCCGGATTCCTCGCGCACCTTTCTGCAGAAGATCATCAAAGACGGATGTGTTTTCTGTAACGGAAAATGTGTCACAGTCCCCCGTTTTCCGGTGCAGCACGATATGAAGATCTCTGTGAACATGCCGGAGCTTTCTCTGCCTGAAGCCCCCGCTGCTGAAGAGTTCGATTTTACCATTCTCTATGAAGACGAACAGATGCTGGTCATCGACAAACCGGCAGGTGTGGTGGTCCACCCGGCAGCGGGAAATCATGAAGGAACAGTAGTCAATGCTCTTTTGGGAAGATACCCAAGTCTTGCCGAAGGATTGAATGCCAACAGCCGTCCCGGCATCGTCCACCGTCTTGATAAAGATACTTCCGGCTGTCTGGTCATCGCCAAAACCCCGGAAGCTCAATTTCATCTGGGCAATGCTTTTGCCAACAGAGAGGTGTCGAAAACCTATCTGACCATTGTCCGGGGCATCCCCTCCCGTCCGACAGGGGAAATCGTGACCCTTATCGGGCGTCATCCTGTAAACCGCCAGAAAATGGCAGTGGTGGAACGCAACGGCAAAACAGCTGTGACCAGTTACCGGCTCCTGGGGGCAGGCAGCATTGATGATGTGAAACTTTCACTTCTTGCGGTCAAGATCGCCACCGGCAGAACACATCAGATCCGGGTCCACATGAATCATCTGGGTTTTCCCGTCCTGGGGGACCAGGTCTATGGAGGCAGTCGCGCTAAAGTTGAAGGTGTTGAACGCCAGCTTCTTCATGCGTGGAAAATTGAGATCCCCCATCCCGGAGACCGCAGAAAGTGTATGTTCAAAGCTGAGCTGCCAGAAGATTTTCGCAAAGTTTTATGTTTTTCCGGGATCAAGGCGGAAATTTAATTTGAATTCATCCGTTTTTGTGCTATATTGTCATGTGCAATGTTGTGTTTCCGATTTATGGAAGTTAAAGGAGCAAGATTTAGTTTATGGAAATTTCAAAAGAACAATTCGGCATTGAGATAATCAAATTGCTGAAAGAGCGTCAGTTAACACAGCGCGGTCTTGCGAAACACCTGAATCTTACCTCTGCTTCTGTCTGCTACATATTGAAAAATAAGCTTCGTCCTTCCGCTGCACAATTTGACGGGATCATGGAATATATTCATGCTGACGCATTTCAGATCAACCGATTGCGGAAATATTGGCGGGCAACACAAAAGGAAAGATATGACCGCAGCGGCGAAAAAGAAAACTTCTTTGCCATCCGCTGTGCCTTGGGAGTTACCGTTGAAGAGGTTTCAGCAAGTACAGGTATCTCACCGGAGCGTATCCGGATTCTTGAAAACAAGGCAAATGAAGCTCCGACTCCTGAAGAATTGGCACTTTTGCATGAATACTACGGCGACAATCCGGAGCTTCTTGATGGACTCCACGATGAGGAGGAAAACGCCGTTGCCGCCGTGGCAGAGGAGTTTGTTTCCGAATTCAACAGAGGCGAGAAAAGTTTGCCCGTCTTTACGATAGATGTGCTTTCACGCGCCGCTAAAGCAGGGACACTGGAAAAATTTCTTGGTGGACTGCCTTTTAATAATGCGCTTTTCAATATATCAGCTTTGCACCTGCAGCGTGCTAAAGCGGTCCTGATCTGCAACGCCGAAGATATCCATTACGGTTTCAGTGGAAGATTGGAACTGATACTGGCTGAACATGATCCGGAAAGCGATGACGCACTGCAGCTGGGCAAAGGGAATCGCGGGGGGTTTGCCCTCTGGCAGAAAATGCGCCGCGCCTGGAAATATTTCGGTGCAGAGCACCCGGTGCCCCGCATGGCTAACAGTTGGAGTCTTCCGGTACTGGAAATGCGCTTTGTCGCCGCTTCATTACGGCAGGAAAAATCAGAGAAGAGCAAATAATATGTTAGGTATAAAAAGCAGCGGCTGCTTTATCATCGGTATCATCATGGGATTCATACTGGCACTCTTCGTGGGGACTGCCTGTCTCTGTTATTTCAACCCTGATATCAAGCAGAAAACACTGACGCGCGTGGAAGAGATCTGGTCAAAGATCAAGTCCAAAGTGGATGGTTCCATCGATGCGGCAAAAAAAGCGCCCACTGTGGAACCGGAGGTCCCTCTGGGGGCTTCTTCCACATCCAAACAGCCCGCTGGGAGTTCTCAGGGAAAACCCGCAGTTCCGGCGCCGCCCCAGAGCCGTCCCAGAATAGAGATCAAATTAGGGATTTGATTGTGATAAACAGTGTAAAAGTGGAAATGATCCAACAATGGAAAACTTTATTAAAGTAACGCTCCTTGCCGTATTGCAGGGGATCACGGAGTTTCTTCCGGTAAGTTCCAGCGGTCATCTGGAACTGCTGACTTCATTTTTCAAATTCAAAGCAAGTGACAGTATGACCTTGTCGATCATGCTTCATGCAGGTTCCCTGGGAGCTATCGTGGTCTTTTATTTCAAGACTCTGTGGAGTCTTTTAAAAAAGGAAAATTTCCACATTATCGGTTTGATCATACTTGGGTCCATACCGGCAGGAATTTTCGGTGTCACTTTGAAGCTGACCGGATATGATGCCATGCTTTCCAGTTCATTACCTGTGGTGGGATTCGGATTTCTGATCACGGCGGCATTATTGCGTCTTTCAACCAAAGAAAAGCTCATCCAGCTCGCCCCGGGAGAAGCCCCCAAAAAGCTCTCCGAAATGAGCTGGCGGCAGGCGTTGACAGTAGGGATCGTTCAAGCCATAGCCATTGTCCCCGGGATCTCCCGCTCCGGATCGACTATTTCGTGCGGGATCATCACCGGGATCGAGCGTGAATCTGCCGCCGCGTTTTCATTTCTTCTGGCGCTGCCTGCCATTGGCGGAGCTGCTCTGCTTGAGCTTTACGGTATAATCAAAGGTACCAGCAATGCGACGGAGGTATTTTCGGTTCCTCTGCTGGCATGGGGGGTGTTTCTTTCAGCAGTTGTGAGCTTCGGCGCACTGGCTTTGCTTATGAACTTTGTCAGAAAAGGCAAATTGATCTGGTTTGCCTGGTATCTCAATATACTGGGAGCTGCTGTACTCCTCTACTGCGCTGCCGGAATGATCAAGCGTTAATTGAATCACAGGAAAAAAAGATGAGCAAACTGTTTTTTATCGGAGCCGGCAAGATGGCGTCAGCCATTGCCGGAGGGATCGTCAAAGCAGGACTTTTCAAAGCAGATGAACTGGCAGCTTATGATGTCAGTCCTCAGGCGGCAGAAGCCTTTACAGCTGCGACAGGAGTCCGCTGCGTCAGCGATGTTGACAAGGCACTTGAAGAGGCTGAAAATGTCCTGATCGCTGTCAAGCCGCAGTATCTGGTGGGCGCCCTTGAAAATTTCAAAGGGAAATTCACCGGGAAGCTGGTTGTTTCCATCGTGGCTGGAGTCACTCTTGAAACCTTGAGCCAGCTGACCGGAACCAGCCGCCTGGTGCGCGTCATGCCCAACACTCCTGTGCTGGTGGGCAAGGGAGCGGCGGCATTTGCCGGAGCTTCTGAGGCGGGGAAAGAGGATCTCGAACTTGTTTCCCAAATCTTCAACTCGGCGGGCATCGGTCTTGAAGTCCCGGAAAAACTCCTTGATGCCGTTACCGGTCTTTCCGGCAGCGGACCTGCATACGTTTTTGAATTTATCCAGGCACTTGCCGATGGCGGCGTTGCCGAGGGGCTCCCCCGGGATAAGGCGCTGCAGCTGGCAGCTCAGACAGTTCTGGGAGCTGCGGCGATGGTTCTGGAGTCCGGCCGTCATCCGGCTGTATTGAAAGATGAAGTCACCAGCCCCGGCGGCACCACAGCAAGGGGATTGGAAAAACTTGCCGAAAAAGCTTTTTCAGGAACCGTTCTTCAGGCAGTGCGTGCCGCAAGCGCCAGATCGGCAGAATTAGGAAAAAAATAAGATGGATCCCAACAACATTTTAACTGTCGTCATGCCGGTCTACAATGAAGAGTCTACCATCATCACCATTGTAGAAAACGTTCTTGCCCGCCCTGAAGTGGGTGAATTGATCATTGTCAACGATGCTTCAAAGGACAACTCCTGGGAAAAACTGCAGACCTTTGCGGGGAATCCCAAAGTGCGTCTTTTGAATCAGGAGGTCAACCGGGGCAAAGGGGCGGCATTGATCCGCGGATTTGCAGAGGCGACCATGCCCTTTGTCATGGTCCAGGATGCGGACTTTGAATATACGCCTGATGATTACCCGATCGTGCTGGCGCCCCTTGTTTCGGGGAAAGCGGATGTAGTATACGGTTCCCGTTTCATGGGGACTCCGGGACAGGTGCGTTTTTTCAGACATGAAATGGGGAACAAATTTCTGACCTTCTGGTCAAATTTCTTTTCTGACATCCATCTTTCTGACATGGAAACCTGCTATAAGGCGTTCAGGAGAGAGGTGATCCAGAATCTCATACTGACCTCTGAGCGTTTCGGCATCGAGGTGGAAATGACTGCAAAACTTGCAAAAGCCAAAACTCTGTGCATTTGGGAGGTCCCCATCTCCTACGCTCCCCGCTCCTACAATGAAGGCAAAAAAATCGGCTGGCGTGACGGATTTGCCGCCCTGTGGCACATCCTGCGTTTCAACTGTTTCACCTCTCTGGAACAGAGTTTGAAAAAGCCCTGGAGCGAAGTCCTGAAAAAAAATTGAAACCACTTCCCTGAAAAACAGAATTCCACCTTCTGTTTTTTGTTTTATCCCCTGCGCTGAGCATGGACTTTTCAGAAACTCCGGAAGATTACTGTCGGGTGAACTGCCCCCGACGGGTTCCTCCGGAGTTTTGCATTACAATAGCTGCCACTTGCATACAGCAGAAATTACCAGTTACCTCTCCCCGATAATTTTTCAGTTCCCCCCCACCTCTAAAAGTTCCACGATCAAGTTATTACTACAAGGAATACTTGCGGTTGAAGTTTATTTCGGCTCTTGTAATTCGGCAAATAAAGGTTATATTAATGAAAAGTACAAATCTTTTGGAAAAAGTTGACCAGCCAGAGGGGATAAAGCGCGGATATGTCTTTGAAAGAGGCGATTGCGGAACAATGCCAAACAGCAGAAGATAGAAAAGCAGATCGCCACTCTGGCAAGGAAAATGAAAACAGAAAAACAGCCCAAACGCAAATTTGAGCTGTATAAAAAAATCCACAGATTGGAAAACCACTAAAAACACGAATGAGCACGAAAAGAATTTTTTATATGAAAGCTTTTAATTTGGTATTGACAGGATTATTGCTTGGGATAATTGTTTGGTTGCTGGTTACACTGATACTGGGTGTGATTTATCAGCCGGAATACTCTAATGACATAAAAGTGACAGTAAACTTTAACAACAAGCCTGTGGAAGGAACGGAAACGGTGGAAACGACACGGCAAGTTCCGGTTACTTGTCCGTTTAGCGGCGAAACAAAAACTTCCGAAGTAAAAACTGTTGTAAAGACGACAAAAGCCGAACCTTCAGAACGCAGAGTATTTATTACTGAAGATGCGTTCAAAGAAACGATGCAGCAAGTCGCATATACCGCCCGACAGAAAGCTCAAAATGAATATGACAAAAACTTTGCCACCCTGCTGACTATTTTGGCTATTTTTGGCATTGCATGGCCTGTGCTTATGCAAATATTGCAATTTAAATTTAATGAAAAATCAATAGATCAAATAAATAAGTCCGAAGCTGAAATTAATTCTCTGCAAAAGAAATTTGAGGATAGTCAAAAAGAAACAGCAGGAGCAATGGCATTTAATTTTGAGGCACTTGCCAATGCGTATAGATCTGATATAAACACCTATGGGAATGATCCGGCAAACAGAAAAGTTGCTGTCAAAAACTGTATTATCATGACGGTAAATGCAATTACAAGACATTGCGAGGCTGGAGATGACAATGTCAAATTGGCAAGAAAACTTACCATGCGCTTGTATGAAGAACAAAATATTTTTGGAGATATAGAAAAAATCGACATATCAGCGATTAAAAATATTGATTCTTTTAAAGAAACACTGGGGCAAATGCATTACGATATATTTAAAACCGTGTACAACAGGTATTTTATGCAGCAGTTGCCGTAATAAATAACCCCTTTCCGGGAATTCTGTGCGTTCTGTGGTTTGTAAAAAATAAAAACTCTTTGGGAGATTGAGATATGGAAAAGATGAAGTTTGAGACGGTGGATGGAACTCGCCGCAATATTGATAAAATAGCGGAAATGTTTCCGCAGGTGATTACGGAGGTTTTGGGCGAGGATGGCAAGCTGAAACGTGCCGTAAAATGGGATGTTCTCAAAGAGCTGCTGAGTGGGGATTATGTGGAAGGAGGCGAGTGTTATGAATTCACTTGGCCCGGGAAACGGGCGGCTATTGCCGAAGCCGCAAAACCGATCCGTAAAACTTTGCGCCCTTGCAAAGAAGAGAGTAAGAATTGGGACAACACCGAAAACCTCTATATTGAGGGGGATAACCTCGAAGTCCTGAAACTTCTGCAGGAATCCTATCTTGGCAAAGTCAAGATGATCTATATTGACCCGCCGTACAACACCGGCAATGATTTTGTTTATAAAGACAATTTCACAAAGGATAAAGATACCAGCGAAGATGAACTCGGCTTGTTTGACGAAGAAACTGACAACCGCACCATGAGCGGAGAACTTTTTCATAACACAGAATCCAACGGGCGTTTTCATTCCGATTGGTGTTCAATGATTTATCCGCGGTTAATAATCGCAAAAGATTTACTTGCAGATGACGGCGCAATTTTTATTTCTATTGATGAGAATGAGCTGCACAATATACAAAAGGTTGCAGATGAAGTGTTTGGATCACATAATTTCGTTGCTCAACTGGTTTGGGCGGCTGGAAGAAAGAATGACTCTAAATACATTTCTGTATCGCACGAATATATACTTTGTTATGCAAAAAATATTCAATTCCTCAAAGATCATAAAATTTTGTGGCGAGAACGAAAACAAGGATTGGATGATATATATGCAGAATATAGCCGTTTGGTGAAACAGCATAAAAGTGATATTCATGCAATTGAAAAGGGGTTAAAAGCGTGGTACAAAGCTCTGCCGAATGGACATCCAGCCAAAGACCACAAACATTATTCCTCCGTTGACTCGAAAGGAATTTATTTCCCATCAGATATTTCATGGCCTGGAGGAGGTGGTCCCAAATATGAATTTTTACATCCGGTAACTGGTCGCCCTGTAAAAGTTCCATCACGTGGATGGGTAACTTCAAAAGAAAATTTAACACAATGGGCACTCGAAGACCGCATCGATTTTGGGGATAGTGAAGCAAAAGTTCCAACCTTGAAAGCATACTTGAGAGAAAATGAAGAAAGCGTACCGTATAGTGTGTTTTATTTAGACGGGAGAGCGGCTTCCAAACGTTTGGCAAATTTAATGGGAGATAAAGTTTTTGAAAATCCTAAAGATGAAGAAGTCATTAGTCGTATAATTGATTTTGTAGGCTGTGAGGATGGAGATATTGTTTTTGATTTCTTCTCTGGTTCAGGAACAACTGCACATTCAGTATTTTTGAGCAATTTGAATAAAAAAATAAATGTTAAATTTATTCTGTGTCAGCTTCAGGAAATTATAGATCCTGCGGAGGCGACTTCGGAAAAATCTAAAAAGGTCGCGGTGACAGCTTGCAATTTACTTGATTCGCTTAAAGTGCCACATAATATTTGCGAAATCGGCAAAGAGCGCATCCGCCGTGCCGGGGAGAAAATCAAAGAAGAAGGTGGACTTGCTGCAGCCGACTTGGATATCGGATTCCGGGTGTTCAAGGTTGCCGACAGCAATATGAAAGATGTTTATTACTCTGCTGGTGATTATTCACAAGATATGCTGGATTCACTGGTCAGCAATATCAAAGAAGACCGCACTGATCTGGACCTGCTCTACGGCTGCTTGCTGGAATGGGGCGTGGAACTCTCTTTGCCCCACACTTCCGAAACCATTGACGGCGTAATCGTCCACACCGTCAACAACGGAGATTTGATCGCCTGTTTTGATGCAGACATCCCCGAAAGTGCCATCCGCACCATCGCCAAGCGTCAGCCGTTCCGTGCCGTTTTCCGTGACAGCTCCTTCGCCAGTGCCCCGCAGAAAATCAACGTGGAAGAGATCTTTAAACTCCTCTCCCCCACCACAACCGTCAAGGTGATATGATGGGAAAGATAAAAAAAATTAAAGCTATAGCAATTTTGTCAGAATTAGCAGATGCTGGAGAGAGAATAAAAAACTTGAATTATGATTCCCCAGAGGTCGCAGAATGGAAAAACAAAATCGAATCAGCCATTCTCAATATTTTTGATGAATCACATTTGGATAAGTATAAAAGGAAATTCAATCGAGTCTATTCTTTAAGCATATACGGCGATAATGAAAGTGCTTTGCAGAAATATCATAGAGAAGATGTTGATACATCTGTACCGTTTTTAAAGTCGCTAATTGATGAAATTGAAAACTTCTGGGTAGAAGATACCGTAAGTGACAACTCAACAAATAGTACAGAAAATAATAAAATTATTCTAATCATTGATCGTTTCCATTTGATAACCAAACAACTCCGGCAGCGGCATGATGACAGATGTACGCTGGACGTTGAAGATGAATACGATGTTCAAGATTTGTTCCATACACTTTTGACGTTATATTTTGATGACATTCGGGCAGAAGAGTGGACGCCCAGCTACGCAGGCAGTTCGA
Source organism: Victivallaceae bacterium (assembly GCA_045596885.1). Lineage (GTDB taxonomy): Bacteria > Verrucomicrobiota > Lentisphaeria > Victivallales > Victivallaceae > UBA1784. Next base: position 2,248 of record JAZODE010000098.1, on the reverse strand, counting down.
GCAGAATAGATTTTTTCATTCCCGAATTGGAACTTGCCATTGAAATAAAAAAGACCCGCAAAGGTTTGGGAAATAAAGAAGCAAAAGAGCAATTAGCTATAGACAAAGACTATTATCGGTGCAAAGAAAGCATAAAACACTTGATTTGTTTTGTCTACGATCCAGACGGCAGAATCCAAAATCCCCGCGGCTTTGAAAAAGACCTTGCTCAAGAAGGTCCTTTAAAAACAGATGTATATGTGAGGCCGTAATGATGAAAGATAATAAGCTTGTAGTTTTTCAGGATAAGAAAATCCGTCGCTTGTTGGTAGATGACGAATGGTTCTTTTCCGTAGTCGATGTAGTTGCGGCATTAACAGACAGTCTTGATCCAAGTGCATATTGGCGCAAATTGAAACAGCGTTTAACTGCCGAGGGCAGTCAAGTCGTGACATTTTGTCACGGGTTGAAATTGCCTGCTCCTGATGGAAAAATGCGCTCTACTGACTGTGCCAATGTAAAGGGGATGTTTCGCATCATCCAGTCAATTCCGTCTCCCAAAGCTGAACCTTTTAAGCAATGGTTGGCTCAAGTCGGCTATGAACGGGTTCTGGAAATTGAAAATCCGGAACTTGCTCAAGATCGGATGAAAGAATTGTACGAACAGAAAGGGTATCCGAAAGACTGGATCGATAAACGCTTGCGGGGCATTGCAATCCGTCAGAATCTTACCGATGAATGGAAAGAACGCGGCATTACTGAAGACCGTGACTATGCGATTCTTACTGCTGAAATCAGCAAAGCTACCTTTGGCATGACTCCATCTGCGTACAAAGCATACAAAGGCTTAGAATCTCCCAATCAGAATTTGCGTGATCATATGACCGACCTTGAACTGATCTTTACCATGCTTGGTGAGCGTGTGACTACAGAACTTTCAAAACAGGAAAAGCCGGACACTATGCCGAAGCACAAATCTGTTGCCCGGCGCGGCGGCAAAGTCGCCGGTAACGCCCGTAAGGAAACCGAAAAAGAACTTGGGCGTTCCATTATCAGCAGTGAAAATTATCTTTCAAACAATGATCTGCCCGGTTTAACTGCGGAAGATGAGGATAAACAATGAAACTCCAATTCAAACATCAGAAATTTCAGGCAGATGCAGCTCGGGCGGTTTGCGATGTTTTTACCGGTCAACCTTTTGCTACGCACTCTTATATGGTTGATCCCGACAAAGCCGTCAATGGGCAGGGAGAACTTTTTAAAGAAAGTGGTTTTGCCAACGAACTTTTAACTGGTTATCTTACTCCGGAAGTAATGCTTTCCCGTATTCAGAAAATGCAGAGGAATCAGCAGATAAAGCCATCCGATACGCTGGTCGGTCCCGGAATCAATCTCACTATCGAAATGGAAACCGGTGTCGGTAAAACCTACACCTATATCAAAACCATTTACGAGCTGAATAAACTTTACGGATGGTGCAAATTTATTATTGTGGTTCCCAGCATTGCCATCAGAGAGGGTGTCTATAAGTCTTTTCAGATCACACAAGACCATTTCAATGATGAATACGGGAAAAAGATACGGTTCTTTATCTACAATTCCGGCAAGCTGTCGGATATTTCTCACTTTGCTCAAGATAGTTCCATAAACTGTATGATCATCAATAGTCAGGCTTTCAATGCCAAAGGTGCTGATGCCCGCCGTATTTATATGGAACTGGATGAATTCCGCAGCCAAAAACCCATTGATGTTATTGCCAAGACCAATCCGATCCTCATTATTGACGAACCGCAATCAGTAGAAGGCAAGCAGACCAAAGAACGCTTGAAAGAGTTTCATCCGCTGATGACTTTGCGTTACTCTGCAACTCACAAAGCTGACAGCATTTACAATATGGTTTACCGCCTGGATGCCGTTGAAGCATACAATCAGCAGTTGGTAAAGAAAATTGCCGTAAAAGCAATTCATACTACTGGAACAACCGGAACATCCGGATATCTTTATTTGCAAAATCTGATTCTCTCTCCGACCAAGCCGCCGCAGGCGGTTTTGGAATTTGAGGTCAAAGGCAAGGAGAAAGTCCGTAAGGAAGTTCACCGTCTGGGTGAAGGTGCAAATATTTATGAACTTTCCCAGTACGACAAAAATTCAGAGGGTATTGATGCTTACAAAGACCGTTACATCATTAAATGCATTGACGGGCGGGATAACTCGGTAGAGTTTCTTAACGGGATAAAGCTTTACGCCGGAGATGTCTCCGGAGCCAATG
>JAZODE010000097.1:0-9685 GCA_045596885.1 Victivallaceae bacterium | reverse complement strand
AAATGACAAAGATGCCATTCGCAAAGAGCTGTAAAGGGTAGTTTGAGGTTGCTACCTGTAAGGTAACAGCCGAAAACGCTCCCTTTATCAGATCGAAGCGAGGGCGCTTTGACAATTTTGAGGAGTTTTGAAATTGCCTCTAAGACCGAAAATTTATAAAGATTGCAACGCAACCTCACAGTTGAGTCTGACATGTTTCCTGTGGGGATCGGCAATCCGCCGCATAAGGAGTTCAGCGGCAAAAGCCCCCATGGCACGGGAGTCCTGCACCAGCATGAAACGGGGCGATCCCCTGACACCGGCAACGATCTTGTTGTCCCCGGCACCGACGGTAAGAGCCGGGCGCAGAGAAGAAAGGATCGCACCGTAAAGATAGTTGACCGTGACCACAGCCTCAGGGGGAGCAGGGAGCTTTTCCCAGTGAGCGATGATCTCTTCTGCGGCGCGGAAATTTTCCGGAGCGTTTTTCACCGGCAGCTGGATATTTTCCCACAAAGGGGCAACACCTGAATTGACGCAGAACTCCAGATATCCGCTCAAGCGTTCAGAGTAGTTGCAGCTGTAGGGGGAATATTGGGGCGCCGCCCCCAGAAAGGCAATGCGTTTGAAGCCGCAGTCAAGGAGTTTTTGGCACATCTTGAGCATACCGCCCCGGTTGTCGGGCATGACGGTATCTGAAACGACTCCGGGCAGAGCGCAGTTCAGCAGCACCATGGGAAAGGGCTGCTCCTCTTTCTGAAGCAGATACTCCAACGCTTTCCCGGAACGGACAATGACGCCGTCGATCTGTCTGTTTTTGAAAACATTGAGTTCCCGGTTGCGGAAAACTTCAAATATGACATTATAATAACTGCGGCAAAGTTCCTCTTCTGCGCCGCAGACTGCCGCATGTATAAACTCATCATCCCGGCTCTGGAGGGCATCGGTAATGAATCCCACTGCCCATGTCCGTTTCATACCGGCTGAGTTGAAAAAGCCGTTCTCCCGCAAAGCGGCAATGATCCTGCCCTTTTTCTCTGCGGAAACCCGGGTAGTCTGCGGGTTCCGCAGCACCAGGGACACGGCGACCTGCGAAACGCCCAGATTTTTGGCTATTTCTCTCTGATTCATCAAAAGACCTTGAACTTTCAACCGAATTGACAGGATAATATAAAACCTTGTACGCTGTTTTTCAAGAGAGAAATCAAGTTATAATTCAAGTTTTCAAATTTCAAGCAGCAAAAAAATCAACTCCTCACCAAAGGAAAGATTTGCGGGGTCTCCCCTCCCTGCTCTAAAAACCGGCAGTTTTTTTTCAAACAAGTGTTGAAAAAAAAGAAAAGAGGTATTAAATTATCACACGGGACATAAGGAGCGTCTCTCACCGTCAAATCAGAAATATTTTCGGGAAGGGAAAGTTGACGAATATGATTTTTAAGCAGAAAAAAATGATAAATTATGCCGTTTTTTTCTTTTTTATCGCCCTGCTGGCACTGGGAACCACTTTTTTCAAAGATTACGGTATCAGCTGCGATGAGCAGATAGAACGGGAAAACGGGATCTTTTCTTTTGTGCATGCCTACCATTTTTTTACCGGCAATGCCTTGGGACTTGATCTTTCCGGCTGGGTGGACCGCTATTATGGCAATGGTTTACAGCACTTGCTTCTTCTGGCGGACTATTTCTGCGGTTGTTTCACGGTCTATCCTTTCGGAAATGCCATGAGCTGGCTTCTCAGACACTGGCTTACTTTTGTCTTTATGCTGATCGGTCTGTTTTTCATGTACAGCACGGGGCTCCTGCTGTGGCGCAACAAGTTAAAAGCCCTGCTCCCTGTCATACTGTTTTTGTTCGTTCCGCGATTTGTCGCAGAAAGTTTCTATAATATCAAGGACATGGGATTGCTTGCCGGTATGATGACAGGCGGATTCTTTATGGTGCGCTGCGCTTTGCGTACCAGTTATTTGAATGTTCTGCTGCTTGGCGTTGCGGCGGCATTTGTCTGTTCGATCCGCCTTGTGGGACTGCAGCTCTTTGCTGCAGGAGTGTTTATTGTTATTTTCATGGATGCAATATGCAAAAGGCAATGGGACGCCAAAAAAATATTGCTGCAGCTGCTTTGTCTTTCAGGAGCTTTTGCCGTGTGTCTTACTTTATTTTATCCTGCATGTTGGAGCAGCGGACCTTTTTCCTTTTTTTCAGAAGCGGTATCTTACATGACAAAACATCCCTGGTCAGGGACTCTCAGGTTCTGCGGCAGGGATTACGCAGCAGGAACGGCACCATGGTATTATCTGGCGGTCTGGATCGGTGTGACAACACCATTGCCGCTCTTATTTCTTCTTTTCACCGGTTCCGCATCGATCATAAAAAAATATTGTTCAGCCCCTTTGAAATTTCTCCGCCGCCGCCGGACACTTATTCTGTTGGCATTTTTTCTTATGTTCTGGGCAGAGTTGCTGCTGCTGCCTCTGATGCTGAAGAACTATTACAATGGTTGGCGCCACTTCTATTTTCTGGGGTATCCGATGCTCATGCTTGCCGGATGCGGTATCATCACTCTTTTCAAGGTCGTTGAAAAAAAACGCTTCCTGAAAGGGATCGCAGTGACAGCGGTCATTATTGTCACCGGTTTGCATGTTGCATGGATGATTACCGAACACCCCCACCAATATCTTTACTTCAATGTTCTGGCAGCCGATCCTCACAATGACTTTGAACTTGATTACTGGCATGTAGCCAATATGTACGGGATACAGCGTATTCTCGACCGGAACAGCAATAACCCGGAGACAAAAACTATTGCTTTTGACGGATCTATTTTTTCGGCACTTGCCATGTTCTCAGATCAGGAAAACGAAAAACTGCATATCGTTTCCCGTTACGGATTCCACGACTATGTTATCATCATGGACAAAAGCGATTGGAACCTTGGAACATATCTGAAACGTTTCCCCGTAAAAGGGGGGAGAAAGATCATTTCAGATGAGACATTCTGGGTCAGAAATTCCCTTTGGAACAAACGCAGCATGATCTACCGTATTGTTGAATTCAAGAAAACTCCGGGAGCTGAAACAAAACCCATAAGATATTGACGGGGCGTGTTTCCTGTTGACCGTCTTACTCATCCTTGAGTGAAAGCAGGCGGAAAAGATCTTTCATTACTCTCCAGAGTCTTATTTTGCTCCCTGATTTATCTTCCCAGCAGGACAAGGGAAATTCCAGACCGTCTGCAATAATGCGTTCCCTTCCGTAAAGTCTGGTCATACGGCGCAGGATCTCCACATCAAAACACCATTCAGAAACAAACGGTTTCCTGAAAACAGCCGATACGACATCCGCAGCGTAGATTTTGGCTCCGCATTGCGTATCATACACAGGCAAATCGAGGTACAGCGATGCTGCTGTGGCAAAAACTCTGCCGATATAATGCCTGAAAGGGTTCCGCCTGATTCTGGTTCCCAAGCGCAGCAGCCGGCATCCTGAGACATACAAAGTTGAATCTCTGGCGCCGGCAAGCATACGGGGGAGTTCCTCCAGAGGCGTTGCCAAATCAGCATCCCAGAAACCGATGAAGGGGGCTTTTGAAACGAGTGCCCGCAGCATTCCCTGCCGGACGGCTTCAGCTTTTCCGCTGTTTTGAGCCAATTCAAAGTATTCTGCGTTAGGGTGTTCCAAACACAATTTTCTGAGCACTTCGCCGGTTTTGTCTGAACTGCCGTCATTGACAAAAAGAAATGCGATTTCCCGGTGTTTTTTCATAAAATCCGAAAAAACATCTGTTGGCAACCGTTTTTCTTCATTGTAACAAGGCACTACTATTGACGCATCCATCTGTCTTTCCTCAACCAAAGATTCTTTATCAGCAACGGTGACAGGGGCTGATTTGCCTGAGCGAAAAAACTTTGTGTTTCAGCAGATCACGCCCTTTTTCAAAAGCAGATTGCCATATTTTCTTGTTTCGCCTGTCACTACCACGCAGTGGACTTTTTTGGTTCTTTCGTAAAAGGCAAAACGGTCGATAAAGTCGATTTCCCCCTTTTCGCCTTTTTCCTGCATGACCTTGCGGCAGAGGGCGACATAATCTTCGTCGAGAGTATCTCCGGGGACTGCCGCCATCATGACGGCGGGCTTTTCCACATACTGATCCAGCTGCCAGACCCCCAAAATCGCATCGAGAAGTTCAGGCACATTCATGCCGGGCGCCTGCAGCACAGGCACTCCGGCTGCGTAAGCAGGAAAATGAGCATCTGAAAGCACGATCTCATCCCCGTGGCCCATTTCCGCAAGGACCTTGAGCAGTTCGGGGAACAACAACGGACTGATTCCTTTAAGCATGATCCACACCTTTCATTGGATTTTCTTCCGGGAATAGGCACCCCGAAAAATAAATACGAGCAATGCCGCCGCAAGCAGCATGGGATAATAGAGAGAAGCGATCAACTGATTCACCGGCACAACAACGCCCGAACTTTTGGCAACTCCCAGAGCGATCAATATCTGGGCGCCGTAGGGGATGATCCCCTGAGCCACACATGAAGCTGTGTCGAGAATGGCGGCGATCCGTTTGTTATCGCATCCGTAGCGCAGAGAAAGCTCTCTTGCCACAGGACCAGCCACCACAATGGCGACGGTGTTGTTGGCGGTAAAAAGGTTGACCAGAGTGACCAGAAAGGCGCACCCCAACTCACATCCCCCTGTGGACTTGATCTTTTTCTCTATTTTACCGATAAGATAAGTGATGCCCCCATTGCGGCGGATCGTTCCCAGCAATCCCCCTGCCAGCAGAGCCACGATCAGAGTCTCTGCCATATTGAGAGTCCCTTTCCCTGCCACGCCCACCGCTGCGAGGGGAGAAAAACTGCCGCAGCAGACGCCGATAATGAGAGCGGCAACAGTTCCGCACAAAAGGAGCAGCATCACATTGAGTCCCAAAAGGGCGCAGACAAGTATAGCTCCGTAAGGCAGCACCAAAAGAAGATCCCGCCAGCTCAGAGCGCCGGGAGGCGGCACAGCCGCTCCGGAACGGGCAGAGAAGAAGTAGATCAAAAGCACGGCAACCGCCGCCGGAATAGCGATCCTGATATTGACACGGAACTTTTCTTTCATGCCGGTTTCCTGAGTCCGGGTGGCAGCGATGGTGGTGTCGGAAATCATGGAAAGATTATCCCCGAACATGGCTCCCCCCACTACAGCCCCCAGCATCAGAGGAGCTCCGATACCTGAACTCTGGGCAAGTCCGATGGCAATGGGAGTCAGGGCGGCAATGGTTCCGCAGCTGGTCCCGATGGCAAGAGAAATGAAGCAGGAAACCAGAAAAAGCCCCCCCGCAAAGAAGCGGTCAGGAATCAAATGACGGGAAATCAGGACCGCTGAATCCACTGCGCCGGAACTTTTGGCAACAGCAGCAAAGGCTCCGGCAAGAATGAAGATCAGCACCATAAGCATGATGTTGTTTTCCCCCATGCCTTTGGCGTAGAGCTCGATTTTTTCCTCCAAACGCCCCTTCCCCATGGCAAGAGCCGCCGCAGAAGCGGCAATAAAGGCAATGGGCATGGGCACGGCGTAGAAGTCGCCGCTCCAGAGGGAAAGTCCCAGATAGAAGGCAAGGAAAACGCCGAAAGGAAAGAGGGAAAAAGCGCTGCTTTGTGTGTTTTGAGTTTCCATAACTCCTCAGTATTTGAAATTGGTCAGATCTTCACGGTAGAGTTCACGGAACTCCCGCCAGATATTTTTCGCCTGAGTGATGCTGCGGACATAAGGATCAAGACAAAGAGCCTGCAAAACCAGTCCGTCGTCACCTTCCACCGCCGCCTGAGCGATCATTTCGTGGAGCGCCACCTGACGGCGGCTCAGTTCACAGGGACCGGGAGGCAGATCCCCCACATGGATGGAACGCACCGCACCGCCTATGACCAGAGCGGGCAGATCAAGGATGGCATCGGCAGGGAGATTCCCCACAGCGCCGTGGTTGACGATATTGACCGCATCGATGTAACAGGGCGTGTTGGTTTCCAGAGCCGAAATGACCCGGCAGGGATTTTCGGCGTAGTAGGGGTGGTGGGGATCCTTGGGGAAAGGGGGAAACGCATTGTTCTTTTCCGCATTCTGCTGATCCTCAAGGGTGCGGGTTCCTTCTGAGATCTTTTTCTCGTAGAATCCCCGCAAGCTCTTAAATCCGTGTTTTTCCCATTCGTGGGGCTCGTAAAAGCATGAAGTGTACTCCACGATGTGTTCGTCGTAGCCTACAGGGTACATGCCGAAGACATCCAGAAGTTCCAGAGTAAAGGTCTGCTGTGGGACATTGTCAAACTTTTCCCGCCAGTAGGGGGATTGATGGACCCGTTCAAGGAACTCCTTCATAAAGCTTTTGCCGGTTCCTTTGAGCCGCACATCAAAGAGCCAGTTGAAGTGGTTGACTCCGGCGGTAATGACCTCCAGTTCTCCGGGGGCAAAGCCCAGCATTTCAGCCACCACGCCGAAAGATCCGTGGACCTGGTGGCAAAAGCCCACAGTTTTGACTTTGGTATAATTTTTGAAATAGGTGCAAATGGTGGACATGGGGTTGGAAAAACTCATCAGCCATGCCCCGGGCGCATACTTTTCAATGGCTTTGGCAAGGGAGCTGTACAAATTGATCTGCCGGAGCCCGTGTATCAATCCCCCGGGACCGCCGCATTCCCCTTTGATCTGGTGGACGCCGTATTTTTCCGGGATCCTGAAATCATTGACCCAGTTGGGGTAGCGGTTCTTTTCGCAGGAGCTGATGATATAATCGCTCCCTTCAACCGCCTCTTCCAGAGAAAGGGTACTTTTAAGTTCTATATGGGAATTTCTTTTTCTGAAAAGTTCCGCCACTGCCGCCACGGCGGCTCCCAGCCGGGAGGCATCCGGATCGTAAAGCATGAACTCCCCGTCGGCAAAAAGGGGATCGCGCACCAGCTCCTGAGCCACAGAAAGGACAAATCCTGATCCGGCTCCAGGCATGGTGATTTTAAGTTTACTCATGAAGATTCCTCAAGTTTGAATTAAAAAAATGCTTTTGTCTTAATATACAACATGAGAGCGATCTTTCAAGACTCAAAGGCGTATTTTTCACCTGAAAACCATGGAGCTTGCATAAATTGCACTGCCGGTCTGCTTTGAGGCAGGAAACAACTTTGCGCGGCATTTGCAGGAAAATCCACGCAAAGTTGTGTATATTCCCCGGGGTCATTCAATGATATTTTTTGCCCGTTTGATGTATTCGTCCTGTTCAGACTTTGCCAATTCAACGAAACGTACATTCCAGCCGCAGACACGGATCTGAAGATTGGCATACCTCTCAGGCTCCTGCTGTGCTTTTTCCAGCTCCTCCGCATCGAAAATGTTGAAATGGACAACAGTTCCATGCTGTTTGAAGTAGGTAAAGAGCAGGGATTTGAGTACGGCAAGCCCCTCTGTTCCCTGGACGGTTGCCGGATGAAGCATCACATCAAGAGGAAAAGCGACAGGAAAATCAACCGGATCCATGGTCGTCATGGAGTTGATCAAAGCGGTGATCCCATTCCGGTCCATGCCCATGGTAGGTGAAAGATTCTTGGAAAATTCCTCCCCTGCCAATCTTCCATCCGGCGTAGCCCCGGTTTTTTTGCCCAAATCGATAAACTGTCTGGCTCCATGTCCGGAAAAACGGTAAAATCCGCCCCGGCTGTTAGGCGCATAATTGACCTTCTGACTGATGAATTTCGAGATTTCTTTTGCGTACCGGTCAACCTCCGGGAGTCCATTTCCGTATTTATATTTATCTTTCAGGATTTTGACCCGGAGTTTTTCCGCTCCTTCCCAATTCTTCACAAGGATCTCCCGGAATTCTTCCAGCGACACCTCTTTTTTCTCAAACACAAACCGTTTGACTGCCATCAGAGAATCCACTGCGGTTCCGTAGCCGGTAACATCAAACACACTGTTGTTATAGATATTTCCGTTAAAGAAGGCATCTTTTCCGGTTTTCAAACTGTTTTCAATGGTAAGAGAATATAAGAGAGAAGGATTGATCTCATTCATTCTTGACTCATTGGCATTGCAAAGGGGAAACTCGTTCTCAATGACTTTTCCCAGACAGTCAAGCCAGGCTTTATAAAAATCATCAAAGGTCTTGAGTTCGGAAAGTTCCGGCAGGTCGTCTGTAAAACGGTATCCGGTTTTCGGATCGATTCCACCGTTCAACAGGAGCTCGCAGATCTTCACCATGTTGACCGTGGTTGCCCCAATCTCATTGGTGGTGGCATGAGTGATAAAACCGTAACAGCCGTAAATATCCGCCATCCGTGCTTCTTCATCGGAACAGCCGTAATGGGTCATTACCCGGTGGATTCCCTCTTCTGAAACAAAGGCAAGACTGCTGTGATGATCCCGTACCATAGTCAGGGCAGTTTCCAGCAGTTTCTGCGGCGTATTCTGAGCGATCTTCAACTGGATCTTCGGTGTCGGAATGGCAAGCTGCTGATAGACGTCAAGAATAATATATGTAACTTCATTATAAAGAGTTTCCCCCTTCTCGCCAGTTCCTCCCAGAAAGAGCGGATGGCCCCAGTAATTGTCGATAGAGCCCCATTGCATCAGGAAACATGCCAGAAACTCCCGGATATCCTCCTGAGTGTAGCGTCCTTCTGCCAGATCCTTTTTGTAGAAGGGATAGAGTCTGACATCCAGGGGACCGCCGAGGGAACGGACTTGCATCCGGTCAATGTGTTCCCCGTAGAAAAAGTGCAGGAAGATCAACTGGAGGACATCATAAAAATCTTGCGGTGCCCCGTCACGGAGATGTTTCAGACTTTCAACTTCCCGTTGGACCCGGGGATTCTCCGGATATGTTTTTTCTCCATGATCGATGAGCCGCTGAATATTTTCCAGCACAGCATTGACTTCGATTTCCATACCGTCGAAATGAGCCGCGACCTCAGGAGTGAGGGTTCCTTTTTCTTCGTGCTCTTTCCGGAATCGTCTTGCCCGTTCCCGCAATCCGGGGTAGCCGATCTCGATCATAACAGTCCAATCCGGTACAGAGTGATCAAAATCCCGCCAGGTCATGTGGATCCCCGCATCGTTCAGCGCATAGATCTCTTCGCTTTGCTTTGCGATCCTGACATCTTCATCGACCATCCACTTATCAACGACAAAGTCCAAAGGACGGCGGGCATGTTTACGGAATCCGAATCCGGGAAAACAGTCATGAGGATTGAGATCAATCCTCAGTTCCCGGCATGCCCGTTCAAAGCAACGTGCTTTGATAATGGGCTTCGGGAGTCCGGCATCTATCATCGGCTGGGCGAAAGCAAGCATGGTATCACGGATCTCATCATCGTCCATTCCTGTTGAAGGATCAAAAACAGGTTTCCGGAATTTGTTGACCAAATATTCCCGATCTTCGTCAAATGTTTTATAAATCACGATTTTCACCCTTTATTTGGAAATTTGAGGTATCTGTTTATAATATAGCACATTATCAAAAGATGAGAAATAGACTTTTTCTTGTAACTTTTTATACTTTTGTGATTGCAATCTGAAAAAAAAGGTGTATTTTAGAGGTAATTTCAAAAGTCATTCAAAAAATGACAAAGATGTCATTCGCAAAGAGCTGTAAAGGGTAGTTTGCACTTGCTACCTGGCTTGTCCCGCCGTAGCTTTATGCGGAGGGGGAAAGGTAACAGGCGCTTGTCCCGCC
>JAZODE010000096.1:0-26656 GCA_045596885.1 Victivallaceae bacterium | reverse complement strand
GGAGCGTTTTTCCGCCTTCGCATAAAGCTACGGCGGGACAAGCGCCTGTTACCTTTCCCCCTCCGCATAAAGCTACGGCGGGACAAGCCAGGTAGCAAGTGCAAACTACCCTTTACAGCTCTTTGCGAATGGCATCGAAAGCCATTTTTTGAATGACTTTTGAAATTACCTCGTCTGTAAAAAGATTTACGGACAATGGAAAGTTATTCACCTGCCCGTGAAAGGAACAGAGCCTTTTTCTTTCAGCCTTCAGAAGGAATGGAACATTAAAGCTTTTAAAATTACAAAACACATGCCGTTTTGTCAGCATGTGTTTTGCACAGTTCCGTAAAAGGAACTTCTCAGAAATAACGCTTCAGAGCAATCACCGCACCAATGATCTGAGGACCGGTCACGGGAATCTTGATGGCGGGGAAATCTTTGTTGGCGAAATTCAGGACTTTGACGCCGTCTGCATTTTCGCCCAGATAACCGATGTAGCCTTTGCGGTCGATCTCAACCATGAGAAGGGCATCAAGAGAGAGCTCAGAAACAGCTGCAACCACAAGAATATCACCTTCTAAAATGCCCTTATCTTTGAGACTGGCATCTGCCTTGACGGCAAAGATCTTGGTTCCGTTGTTGTATTTGCAGCTTTCACGGCTCATGTAGATCTTGCTGCGGCTGTAGGCGGCAGGATCTGTGATCATTTCGGGTCTGAAATCGTCGATTACGGGAATCGCCACAGCGTTGCTGTTGCGTCTGGAAAGTTTTTCCGGTTTACCGTCAGGGGAAAGCAATTTGATGCTTCTTGCTTTTGAATTGCGGACAAGGCAGTTTTTACGCTGCAGTGTACGCAGATGGATAAACATTGTGGAGCTCTTGATCCCGAAATGCGAGGCAAGCTCATGCACGGTGGGGGCAATTTCCTGCTCCCTGGTAAATTCTGCGATGTAATCCAGAATCTTTTGTTGTTTTTCGGTTAATCTTTTCATTTTTTCACCTCGGCCTTTTTGTTTTTTATCACCTGATCGCGGAATCCGGGTCTGTTGAAGAAACGGAATCCGAAACTGGCGAAAGTAGCTTTACCATTGAGCAAAGTGCAGCGAACTATGAAAAGCTCCTCCAAACGGACGACCTTTCCGGCGTCTGCCTTTGACTCAAAGGTACACTTCCATATATAATCCCGGAAAACACTTTGGTCCAGTGATCCGAGATAAGAACATTTGACAAATTTTCCCCAATGCTTTTCAAGACGCTGGCGCATTGCATGAAATTTCGCTTCGTCAACAACGACGGGTTTACCGGGTTCGCCCTCTTTTACCACGAGAGCTTTCCAATGGGAAAAGTCACCGGTTTGAAAGGAGCGGCACATGGCCTGTGCAAAGGCTTCCGTGCGTTTATGCAACTCAGCTGCCTGAGAGGGCGTGAGAACTTCAAATTTTGATTTCGTTTCAGGGAGCACCGGAGTATCTTTCTTAGCTGTTGCACAGCCGAAAGATGCTGCAAGAAGTACAAGAACTCCAAAAAGCATGACCGTTTTGCACATGATGCCACTCCTCTACGATGAAAACAAATATACCTGTATATGCTTAATGTATCACATTTTTTAAATAATTCAAGTCCAAAAAGTTATTTTTTAAGATTTTGTGGCAAATCTTTTTGTATTTTTTTTTTTTTTTTTTTTTTTTTTTTTTTTTTTTCTGAAATTTGTCGGTTTTGAGCTTGAAATGTTATATTTTTATCAAATTGTTAAAATTTCTGAAAAGATAATTTGAATAAAAAGCTCCTCGCTGCCGCAATGAATATGTAAGGATTTTTTTGCATGAAATAATTATATCTGAAATCTTCAAAGAAATATTTTTTTGTGCACAACATATTTTAAGCGTTGATGTTACATTTGGTGAACATATAAAAACAGCTCTTGACTGTCAAATCAAGAGCTGCAGGATTTTTATGATAAAGGAACTTTCAGCTGAATTTTTCAGTCAGTCTGAACGCTTCCTTGATACATGTTTCGATTTTTCCCAAATCAAGAGTTTCGATGGTATCCAGGGGCGTGTGGAAATCCTGGAATTTGGCATGGGTATTGAACCATAATGAGGGGACACCGATACAGTGGAAACTGCGGTCATCTCCTGCGTTTTTATATGGTTTTTTGGGGTATATTGACTCAAATTCAGGCAGCTTTTCAGGTAAATCCACATGAACGACACTTTCGCCAAAGTGCATTCCGACACTGTCAAAGTCCATGAAATATGACCACTTGCGCTCAGGATGAGCTTTAACAAAACTGTCGCTGCCCACGGGATTGGGACCGATGCAATATTCTTCCGCATCAAAGGAGACAAATTCAAAAGTCCACTCAGGCAGTTTGTCTTTGAGCAGACGGGAAAGCTCCAGTATACATGCAACTCCTGAAGCGTTATCGCTGGCGGCCTGTCCCAGAGGGGCGGCATCATGATGGGCGCCGAAAATCGCCCGCTTGGAGCCTGTTCCCGGACGGATCGCATAGACATTGACGGATTTGTTGGGGAATGTGTCAGCGTCAATGATCAGACGGTACCGGTGATTTTTATTGTTGGCAAGGTAGTAGGCGCCCATTTCAGAGACAACTGCTGTACCCAGCTGTGCCAGATAAGGGGAACGCTGGATCTTGGTACTGGGGGCGCAGCAGGTGTGATAGTCCGAATCGCTGATAAATACAGCACCTGCAGCCCCCTGTTTATCAAGGTCTTCTGCAATGCCGTTGCGTCCCCGGATATCGGCACCGTCAGAAAAGAATTCAACGATGCAAAGTCTGCCTTTTACATCTTTGGAAGAAAGATCTTTCAAATCTTTTTCAGTCAGCCAGAGAGGAACTCCGGAAACATCGGTACTGCGGGAGAAAAAACATGGCAGTGCCCCGGGAACCGGAATGGAGCTGTTGTCAAGATCCACAAAAATCATGTTGCCGAAACGCCATCCTGTCGTGTCAAATTCTTCCTTGCCCGTTTCAGTATATCCGTAACTGCGGAAGGTTTTTTCAATGTAATCCGCCGCAGCCGCAACACCGGGAGATCCCACATGCCGTGAGGGGAAAAAACAGATCTCATGGAGATGTTTTTCAATATTTGCGTACACTTTTTCCATAGTTACTCAAGCTCCATAAAGTAAGTTGTTGAGTCCAGATGTTTCTTGAATCCGGCTCTTTCGTAGGCGCGGCGTGCCGGAGCATGTGCCCAGTCAAGCCCGGTGGTGACTTTGACCACCTTGACACCGGCGTTCCGGAATTCATCCATAACATATTTGTACATGGTCTGCCCGATGCCCTTGAGTCCGCTCTCTGTCAAGGCGCCGTTGTTGCAGATCTCTCCCCAGATGCCGTTGATGGTGTATGTAATAAAACCTACAAGCTTTTCTTCATGTTCGCAGACGGCAATTTCCCATGCGCCGCTGTCGATTTGTTCTTTTACCTGAAGACCTTTTGATTTGTCATCTCCGGCAGGATTGAGCAAATCTGCAATGGTGTCTCCCAATGCTTCCCGTGACATCTTGCGGATAGGCCGCCAGGCGATGTTGGCGATTTCCATCACCTGCTCCAGATCTTTTTCCTGATATGGACGCATATTCATTGATAAAATTCCTTGCATTAAGATTTGGGTTCTTTGCTAAATATACAACAAAAGCGTCTGTGTGTAAATAGCAATTTGCAAAATATTTTATCATTTTGCAGTTTTTTTCCGGATTTCTTGATTTTTTATCTCCGGCAGGGTATATTAAAAACAAAGTGACAGAATGATCTCAGCCAGAAAAGGAGAAACGATTTATGGAACTGCAGCAGGTATTGAAAGAACGCAGAACAGTCAGAAGATTTTCTCAACTTCCCATTCCCGAAGAGGAGCTCCGGGCGCTGCTCGATGCAGGGAGACTTGCATCATGTGCCAGAAACGATCAGCGTTTGCGCTATGTCGTGGTCAGAACACCGGATCTTGTGGGTAAGGTATTTAACTTTACCGCCTGGGCGGGCTCCGTTGCCCCCCGCCGGAACCCGGTTCCCGGTGTGACGGCTCCCACGGCTTTCATCGTTGTGACGGGAAAAAAGGAAGATGCTGATTCTCCGCTGCTTCAAACCGACTGCGGTGCGGCGATCCAGACCATTCAGCTTGCCGCATGGGAAAGGGGGATCGGCTGCTGCTGGATGGGGGCGATCGACCGTCAGAAGATCCACGCTCTTCTGGAGCTCCCCGGAGAGTGCGCCATTCTCTACATCATTGCTCTGGGATATGCCGCCGAAAAGCCGGTTTATGATGATGTCGATGACCCGGAAAAAGTAAAGTATTATCTGGATGACGATGATCTGCTCCATGTGCCCAAATTGACAGTGGATGCCATCACTTCATGGAAATAAAGCTCGTCAGCGGCGGAATATCTTGACAAGAGTTGAAAGAAGCGTGTTGAGAAGCTGAGGACGCACCTTGATGGTCCCTTTGGGACAGTGCTCCTGACAGCAGTAGCAGCGGATACAGTTATCAAGATCAAAAACAGGTATCTCTTTTCCCTTCACCTTCTTCAATTTAAGGGAACGGGGCGGACACACCTGAACGCATCTGCCGCAGCTGATACACCCTTCTGCGATCAATGTCGGACGGGTCCCCGCAAGGTTGCGGAGCTGTTTTTTGAAAAATGGGGGCAGCATAACGCCCCAGGCATTGAGAATTCCCGGCGGGTCCGGGAGTTTGAAAGGGGCTGGCTCTGGAACAGTTCCGCAATTTTCGTAAGCAAATGGAATTTTTCGGCGGGCGGCTTGTTGGAGCAGTACCAGCTTTGATCCATCCACTCCCAGTACTTTTGCAACAGAGGCATCCAAGGCAAGAGCATCGGCAGATGCCGCCAGAAATCCGCTTGTCACCGGGGTGCCGCTGCCGGGACCGTTGCCTTCCATGCCGATAATGCCATCGACGATGGATATTCCCGGTTTTACAGTAAGGTAGAGATCCAGCAGAAGGTCTGCAAAGCGCCTGAAATCGCTCCCCACCGCCAGATGCCATGAAAGGCGGTCTGCCGAATCTATGAGTCCGAAGAGATTTTTTACCGCCAGAGTCAGGGTCATCATGGCGTGGGTCTTTGCCTTTGCAAGATCCACGACCAGATCAAAATTTTCAAATTCCCTGGCGATTTTCAACTGCCTGAATTGGCACTGTGCAGGCAGCTGCAGTTCCCGGTAATCTGAAAAATCATCATACCGGATCCCCATTTCTTTCAATTTATCTGCAAGTCCCATGGTGCTGATGATCGCCTTTACATGCTGGGTCCCCGGATTTTCAAGCAAAGTGACACTGGCACCGGCAGCAGTAAGCTCCCGGCAGAGTGCTTCAATAACAGCCGGATTCACCGCTGCCGGATCATCCGGACGGCGGCAGAAAAGGAGATTGGGCTTCAAAAGCACCTTTTTGCCTTTGATCGTGCCCCACTCTTTCAGGACAGGATCAAGCACGGATCTCAGAGCAGACTCCAGACCCGGGGAATCGTAGTTGGAACAGCAGCTGTAGTGAACAGGAACGCTCATTCCGTAATTGCTTCTCCTGAACTTTCAATACGCTCATCCTTCAGGAAGATCGTGAATTTGTCGGAACTGTGGGTTTTTCCGGAGTTGACAGCTTTGGGCCGTCTGCCGTCGGTTGAAGTACATTCAACAGTCATAGCGCTGCTGTTGAAAAAGGCACGGTCGCAATAGACAGTCGTTCCCTCTTCAAGAGCATTTTCCCTGCGGTTGATAACAACATTTTTTGTGGCAATGGCACGATCAAGTTCCAATCCGTTGCCAATGGCGATGGTTGAAGGCACGCCGTTTTCGGCAGGCAGATCAAAGGGATCAGCGTCGATTGCAGAGTCCGGAGTTTGTTTTTGCTGCAGCTTTGAAAAGAGTTCCAGTTTTTCACAGTTCATGCGGCTTGCGCCGTCGGTGAGTAACACTTTTTCCTCGAAACAGGTGACATTGCTGCGCAAATCAGAAACCATACTTTGAGCAGTAAGTTCACGGAATCCCCCATTGCGTCCCAGCATAACACCGGCATTGGCGGATTTTTCTTTATCTTCAAAAGTATTTTCTCCCGGAACATTGGGTTCAGCAGTTTTGACGCTTTTCAGTTTGACATTGCCGGAGCTTGTGACTTTGACCAGCCGCAGAGAACCGGACTGGAACATGCCCGGACGCTTGGCGGCACCGGGAGCGGCGGGAACAAAGAAATATTCGATCCTGTCCCCGGAAAGAGCATTTTTTCCGTCATTCATGACGGCACGGCCTGTGGCGACTGCACGCTTGAGGGTTTTGCCGGAACCGGCAGCTCCGGCGGCAACTCCGGGAATGGCAACGGCAGTTTCACCTGCTTTGCGCGGAGCAAGATAGAGTTCAAGACGGTCGCTGGTCAATGTTGACTTGCCGCTGGTGCTTGACACATTGCCGGTAAAATCCACGCGGTCTTTCCTGTAATCAAAGAATCCCTTGTCAGCGGTCAGCACAGAAGCATTCCCCTGAGCATCGGGAGTGCCGGTGATTTTGACTCTTTCCCGGGCTTCGACGCTTTCCACCTCCTGTTTCCGGGAGTCAGCGGCGGATTTTTTCAAGTTGACGATCAGGCGTGAACTTGTCAGGGTATTTCCGTTGGATGTGCAGTGTACACGCCCGGTAAAGAACGCTTTGCTGATATGATAATTCAACTCAGCTTCATCGGATCTCAACAGAGAAAATCCCTGTTTTTCACGGCGTAAAAGTTTGACATCCCCTTTGCACAGAGCACGCTTGAAATCAAGTGAACCGGTCTCGATTCCCTGGCTTCCTGCCAGGGGGGAACCGGATTTTGCAGCGGGGGCAGGGGGCGTCCGGGCGGCAGGACGCTCCAGAAAAACACGCATCTTTGAACAGGCGATCTCATCCTGCAGAGAACTTCCCCGGACACGCCCGAGAAAATCGCACACCCCCGTTTTAAAGTTGAAATTGCCATAATCGGAGCTCAGAAAACGCTTCTGTCCCTTCTCTTCACTTTTCATCCAGCAGTCGGCGGGGACGATGAGCTGGTTCTTTTCCCGGAAAAAGACCAGTTTCTTTCCCCGGAGGATAAATCCCTTGCCGGTTCTGATCTCAGGAAGAGCTGAATCACCGGTAACGGTCATGACCCCTTTGGCAATATCATAAACAAGATGATCTCCCTTCAACTCCTGTGAAGCTGTTGCAGGCGCTTTGGGGGGCAGTATTTTTTCCACCTTGACATTACCGTCGGCATAGATCATGGTGACGCCGGAAAAGTCAGTGTTGCTTTTCCCTTTCTGCTTTTTGTTGTCAGAGAGGATCACTGTCAGGCGGTCACAGGTCAGTTTGTTGCTGCCGTCGTCAACAGCGACTCTGCCGAGAAGCAGTATCCGTTTCCGGGCGTTGTCCATGTGGAGCATATCTGACTTGCCCCGCATGAAATCATAGCGGGCAGGAGCGTTCCCTTTGAAAAGCCGGGGATCGCTTTTCTGATTCCGCAAGATGAGGTGCACGTCTGAGTTGACCTTGATCTGTCTCTTTTTGAAATCCGACGCAAAACCGATGCCGTCAAGGTCAAGAAGCGGAGAGCGGAACTTGACTTCACGGTCACTGGCGGCGCTCTGCTCTGCCTGATTCAGAGCGCTTTCAGGGGTATAGATCACCGCATCGCAGTAATGGGATCTGCCGCGCCAGAAGGCGATGATCTCCTTTAAGGAAGCATTCAGCGGATAGAGCTTGAGTTGCCAGTCGTTGCGGATCTGGTCCGGATTCACCTTTGTCTGGAGCATGTTGATAATGACGTTATGACCGTAAAGCAGCTGAGCACGGTATTCGGCTCTGTCTGCAAAGATCATAGACTCCAAAGCCCCCCGTTTGTAAAAGGGGACTTTTACATTGTTGACACTGACGCCATCCATGTCTGCCATGGTATTGGCTGAAGCGCTCTGGAGTACCAACAGTACTGACAGAAAAAGGAGTATCTTTTTCATCGGCGGTAACGCTCCAGAACGCTGTCCAGATCGCCTCTTGCTTTGAGCAGAAGGCGCATGGTTTCACAGACAGCTCCGTGCCCGCCGGGAGCTGAGGTGCGGTGGATCACCACTTCGTCAAGTTCCGGCACCCCATCGGCAACTGCAACAGGGATCCCCACCCGCTTCAAAACAGGCATGTCGATCACATCATCGCCGATATAGAGACACTCCTCAGGTTTGAGCTGGTACTCTGCAAGGACTTTTTCAAATTCCTCAAGTTTGTCGTGGATGTCTTCTCTGACAAAGGTGAGTCCCAGTTCGGCAGCCCGCTGGCGGTTGGCTTGGGCGCTTCTGCCTGAAATCAGTCCGACGATGAGTCCAGCGCGCATGGCAAGTTTCAACCAGTGACCGTCACGGTAGTGGAAGAACTTGATCAGTTCAGGAGCGCCGTATCCGACTCTGGCATCGGTGAGGACGCCGTCGATATCCAGTATGACCGCCTTGATCAGGCGGGCTTTTTCAGCGGAGATCATAAATCTTTTTCACCTTGGTAAGAACTTCTGTGATTCCGTCAAAGTCCAGAGAGTTGGGACCATCTGACCAGGCTTCGGCAGGACGGGGATGGACTTCGGCAAAGAGGGCGTCGATCCCCACAGCGGCGGCGGCGCGTGCCAGAGGGAAGACAAATTCCCGCTGACCGCCGGAGGCATTGCCAAGACCGCCGGGGAGCTGGACGGAGTGGGTGGCGTCAAAGACCACAGGTACATCCAGGTTGCGCATAGTGGCAAGACCACGCATATCAACCACCAGATTATGGTATCCGAAGCTGCTTCCCCTCTCGGTCAGCAGCACCTTGTTGTTACCCGTCATGCGGACTTTTTCAATACATCCCTTCATATCCTCTGGAGCCATGAACTGCCCCTTTTTGATGTTGACGGGGAGTCCGGTCTGCCCTGCTGCCTGAAGAAGATCCGTCTGGCGGCAAAGGAAAGCCGGGATCTGCAGCATATCCACGACTTTGGCAACTTCAGGGACTTCATCACACTCGTGAACATCGGTGATGATGGGGACATCGCACTGCTTTTTGACTTCGGCAAAGATACGCAGTCCCTCTTCAAGACCGGGACCGCGGCGGGAGGTGCCGCTGGAACGGTTGGCTTTGTCAAAAGAGGCTTTGAAAACATACTGAATATCCAGTTTCCGGCAGAGTGATTTGAGAAAAAGAGCCACCTCGCAGCAAAGCTCAAGACCTTCTGCAGTACAGGGACCGCCGATGAGGGTCAGTTTGGAGCCGCCGATAGTGATATTTTCATTGACTTTGACGCAGTTCATAATCTTCCTTTCAGTAATGCTTCTGCTTTTTCCAGATCTTCAGGGGTATCGACCCCGATAGTTGTAAGTTCAGTCGTCACGACCTTGATGCGGATACCGTTTTCAAGGGCGCGGAGCTGTTCAAGTTTTTCAGCGTTTTCAAGCTTTCCGGGGGGGAGCTGGACAAAACGCTCCAAAATGTCCTTTCTGTAGGCGTAGATGCCCCAGTGAAGGAAACAGCCTGGATCCACTCCTCCCTGACGGACAAAGGGGATCTCTGAACGGCTGAAATAAAGGGCATCTCCGGATGTGCCGAAAACCACCTTTACATTATTTTCTGTCATTTTTTTCCGGTCGGCAGGAACGGCGACTGTCGCCATTTCCACAGTGCGGTCAGAGGTCATGAGACGGATCAGTTTATCCACCAGCTCTGTGGGGATCAAGGGTTCATCCCCTTGAATGTTGATAACCGTTTCCACGCCGGTGAAGGCTCTGGCAGCCTCAGCGATCCGGTCGGTGCCGGAGGGGTGATCCGGTGAGGTCATGATCGCTTTGCCGCCGAATTTCTCAACTGCGGCGGCGATCCTTTCATCATCGGTGGCAACAGCCACAACATCGGCGGCTGAAGCGATGGCTTTTTCCCAGACATGCTGGATCATGGGTTTTCCCGCCAGCATTGCAAGAGGTTTGCCGGGAAAACGGCTGCTGGCGTAACGGGCAGGGATAATCACTGCAACGGGTGTATTTTTCATCTGTTCATTCCTTTCCAAGCGGAAATAAGTTCATCTTTCATAATGGGAGCTGTTCCCACCTTGCCCACGACCACGCCGGCGGCGCAGTTGGCAATTTCGGCAGCCGCAGCCGCATCGGCTCCGGCAGTGCAGGCGAGAACGAAGGTAGCTGTTACGGTATCTCCGGCACCGGAGACATCGAAAACTTCCCGTGCCCGGGTGGGGATCAGTTTGTGCCATTTGTGCTCTTTGAAAATGCCCAGTCCTTGAGCTGCAAGGGAAAGCAAAAGATATTCAGGCTGCCACTGGTCTTCAATGATCTCTGCGGCTTTTCTGAGAGCTGCATCATTTTCCGGAGCGCCGTCAGGACCGGGGTCGCTGATACCGGCAAGGGCGAAGGCTTCAAGCCGGTTGGGCTTGATGGCTGTCAGGTGATGGACCGGGGCAAGATTGCCCGGTTTGGGGTCAAGAGCAGTGGGGATCCCGGCTTTCCGGGTCTCAATGATGATCTCTTCAAGCATCCACGAACTCAATACCCCTTTGGCATAATCTTCAAAGATGACAGCGTCCACCTCTTTGCGGCGGACAAGATCAATGAGCTGGGTGACCATCTGCTGACGGAGCTTGTCGCTTAAAGGTCCTGTGTCTTCCAGATCTTCCCGGAGTATCTGCTGTCCCCCTGCCATGACTCTTCTCTTTTCTGTAGTGGGACGGCTGGCGTCACAGACCACTCCTGAGGTTTTGAACCCGGAGCCTGACAGCAGATTTATGATCTCTCTGCCGGATTCATCGCCTCCGACGGCTCCGAAGGCGTAAACTTTGCCAGCTTCAAGAGTTCCCAGATTACGGATCACATTGGCGGCTCCGCCCAGCCGTGCCTCCCGGCTTTTGATGTTGACTATGGGAACAGGAGCCTCAGGGGAAATACGGTTTACCTGTCCCCAAAGATAAACATCCAGCATCAGATCGCCGATGACGGCGATACGGCTGGAATTGAATGCTGAAAAAATATTGTCACTCATTTGATTACTCCGCTTTGTTTCATGATCCGTTCAAGGTAAGGGGTGTAGTCGATCACATGTTCTTTGGAATAAGGAACGCCATGGCGCAAATAGAAGACAGCTGCATTCATTTCAAAAAGCTGTTTCTTGAGCACAGCCAGTTCATCACTGGTGAGGTATCTGGAATACTGCCTCAGATACTCAGCCATCCGGTTGAGGTTCCATGCAATGACAGAAATTTCCGCCTGAGCAACATCGTTTTTGACCTTTAAGGGCACTGCAAAATTGCGTGTGTCGTCAAAGACCTCAAGGAACTCAAGGCGGCGGACTGCCAGCGCCATGGCATTTTCCCGCTTCATGGAAAGGGGGATGTAGACAGCCAGAAAGATTTCTGATATCACGATCAGAATGAAGATGACAATGGCAGAACCTGCCACATAATCGCGTTTGAAATTTGCGGTATATTTTTCTCTTAAATTTTTCATGTTTATCCCGGATAAAATTGTCTTCCTGATTAATATACACGAAAAAGGGGGAATTGTCAACTCTTATAACCCCTGAAAGAAAAAGAATTACCGGGAGTTTTACATAAGATCACTGTTCCGGACTTTCATTTTCCTCTTCTTCTGCTGCAAGAAGTTCTGAGACAGTCGTGTGTACCAGATCCGGTGAAAAACCCCGGGAAATCAGAAAACGGAAGAGTTTTTCTCTTTTTTTTCTTCTGTCTTTTTCTCTGACGAGCAAACGCATTTTTCCGGCAGCTGCACTGCGGGCGGCGGCACTTTCATTTTCGGGAGTGATCGCCTCAAGAGCTTCAGAAAGTTCCTCTTCGCCGATCCCGCGGGTGCGGAGTTTCTGCCGGATCAATCCCCGTCCTTTACCGCAAGAGCTGAGGAATTGAGCGGCGTCCGCTGCCAGAAGAGAATCGTTCAGATAGCCTCTGTTCCGGCAAATTTCAAGGGTTTCACCGATCTCTTCCGGAGTGTACTGTCCGGCGCTTGAGAGCTTGGTACGCAGCTCGCTGGTACTCAAAGGACGCAGCGCCAGACAGTCCATTGCTTTTTCGAGAGCGCTTTTGGGCATGATCGTTCACAGACCCAAAAGTTTTCTGACCAGCATATCCTTGCTGAGAGCTCCCAGGGAGCCTCCCGGGGCAGCTGTTTCGCCGTAGACTTCTATGGCATCGGGCACGGGGACTGCCGGACCGCAGATTGCAAGAGGGACCGGTGTGGTCGTATGCTGGCGCAGCTTGATGGGGACAGGATGATCGGGCAGTACGGCAAAGTTGACATCTTTTCTCTCCTTCAACGCTTCAAGGAGGGGGACAACGATTTTTGCATCAAAATCTTCGATCGCCTGGAGTTTCAGTTTCAGGTCCCCCAGATGGGAACACTCATCCACAGCCTCAACATGCAGATAGACAAGATCGTGTGTTTCCAGAGCTTTTAACGCCGCTTCCATCTTGCCGGTAAAATTGGTATCAACAAAACCGGTGGCACCGGGGACTTCAATGATCTCCATGGCAGTGCAGCGTCCCAGACCTTTGATCACATCGACGGCGCTGATAATGGCTCCTTTTCTGTCGGAATAGAGTTCAGAGAAACCGGGGAGCAGCGGTTTTCTGCCGGGGCTCCAGGGCCAGATACGGTTGGCGGGGGATTTTTTTCCGGCATTGAGGGGGTGGGCACTGAGAAATTTGGCACAGCGCTCTTCCAGATCATGAAGAAAAGCGACAGTATCTCTTGCCTCCGGGGAATCGTCTGCCGGGGAGGATTTCAGCTCTGCAAGGGGAAGATCGGTGGAGGAGTCAGGCTTGAAATAGTCAACAGCGGCAGAAAATCTTTTGCCGTGGAGCACCAGCAGATTGCGGTAGCTGACGCCGGGGTGAAAGGTGACTTCCTCTGAACCGAACTCTTTCTGAAGTGCTTCCATAAGGCTGCGGGCAGTCTCATTGTCAAGGTGCCCTGCTGAATAGTCTCTCAGGATACCATCTTCAGAAGCGTAAACCAAATTGCACCGGAACGCAACATCCTCCGGACCAAGTTCAATGCCCTGACTGGCGCACTCGATGGGACCCCGTCCGGGATAGTTTTTTTCCGGGAGAAATCCCAGCACTGACATGTTTGCCACATCGGATGATGTAGGCAATCCCTGAGGGAGCGTGAGGAATGTGCCACTGGCTCCGCGGGCTGCAATTGAATCCATGCCGGGGGTGTGAGCGTACTCCAGAGGAGTTTTTCCTCCCAGCTCTTCAAGGGGGAGATCTGCCATGCCGTCGGGGAGGAATATGATTGCTTTGGTTTTCATTTTAACTTAACCGTTCTTCTGCTTGTTCTATGGTGACTCCGGAAACAAAGACCCGCTTGTCACGGGAGCTTGCTCCGGAACAAAGTTCTATATTTTTTCTGGGGATCCCCAGTTTGCCGGAAAGAAAGCGCAGCAAAGCAGCATTGGCTTTTCCGTCTACCGGCGGTGCGTTCAGGGCGATTTTCAATGCTGTTCCGAAAAGTCCCGCTACGCCTTCGCGCTTTGCTCCCGGCTGAATGTGGAGCGCAATATAAACACCGTTTTCAGCCGGGGTCAATGCCTGTCGGAGTTCTTCAGGCATCAGCGGCGGTCCCGTTGCTGCCGTCAGCACAATTACTTTCGGCTGTTTCGGTTGTTTCGGCTGCTCCGGCAGTTTCTGTGCTGCCGGCAGGATCTTCCGGACCGGGGATGTTCAGCAGCTCCCGGATCTCATCGACCGACATGGTTTCCTTTTCAAGGAGCGCATCAGCCAGCTTCCGGAGCTCTGCTTTGTGTTCGTTCAGACACTTGCGTGCGTCATCAAGAGCATTGTTGACCAGACGGCGGATCTCAAGATCGATCTCTTTCTGAGTTTCAGGAGAGACCTCTTCAGGAGTAGGACCGTCGATACGCAAGTGAGGGTGGACCGTCATATCGGCGCATTTCCAGGGACCGATCTTTTCGCTCATACCGTAGACACAGACCATCTGCCGTGCCATGCCGCTCAGCATCCGGATATCGGCTGAGGCGCCTGTGGAAATATCCTGCATCAGCAGCTCTTCGGCTGCTCTGCCGCCCATGGTCATTGCCATTTCTGCGATCAATTCGCCCTTGCTGCGGCTGTAAACATCCTCTTTGGGCATGGTGAATGTGGCGCCCAGGTAGGCTTGTCCGCGGGGGATGATGGTGACTTTGTGGACAGGGGTGCACTTTTCATTATAGAGGGCAACGAGGGTGTGACCTGCCTCATGGACTGCGGTAAGTTCTCTGTCGTGCTCTGTGAGTTTGCGGCTGCGGCGTTCTGTGCCGTAGCTGACCTTATCCCGGGCTTCTTCCATTTCGCTTTCGCTGACGGCTTCTTTGCCTCTGCGGGCAGCCAGAAGCGCAGCTTCGTTGCACAAATTGGCAAGGTCGGCGCCGCTGAATCCGGGTGTGGTACGGGCGATAACATCCAGATCAACACTCTCATCTGCGACGATTTTTTTCACATGGACAGAGAGGATCTGTTTTCTGCCTTTGATATCGGGAAGGTCCATGACCACCTGACGGTCAAAGCGGCCGGGGCGGAGCAGCGCCGGGTCGAGAACATCGGGACGGTTGGTCGCCGCAAGGACAATGACTCCGGAACGGCTTTCCAGACCATCCATTTCAACCAGCATGGCGTTGAGGGTCTGTTCTCTTTCATCATGACCGCCGCCCCATCCTGAGAATCTTGAACGGCCCACAGCGTCGATTTCGTCGATAAAGATCAAACAGGGGGTGTTTTTGCGTGCCTGATCAAACATGTCACGGACCCGGCTTGCACCGACACCCACAAACATTTCAACGAAATCTGAACCGCTGATGGAAAAGAAGGGAACTCCCGCTTCACAGGCAACAGCCTTTGCCATCAATGTTTTACCGGTACCGGGATTGCCTACCAGCAGACAGCCCCGGGGGATCTTGCCCCCGACCAGCTGAAAACGCAAAGGATCTTTGAGAAATTCAACGATCTCTGAAATTTCTTCTTTTGCCTCATCTGCTCCGGCAATGTCATCAAAATGGACATTCAGTTCGTTGGGGGGGATCATGCGGGCGCGGCTCTTGCCGAACTCCATGGCGCCGTTGCCGCCCATGCGCATTTGCCGGGCCGAAAAGAAATAGATCATTCCGACGATCACAACAACAGGCAGCAGGGCAAAGAGAAGGAAATTCCAGAGCCCGGCGTTGTTGGAGTCGATCTGAACATTGGTGAACCCGAGAAGCGTATCCAAATTATCCGTGTAGATGACACGGGTACGGTAGCGGTTCTGACGGGGCGCTTTTTTATCAGCTTTTTTGTCCGCCTTTTGACCGGCAGGCTGCACATTTTTAATAAGGCCCTCGACTGTAAAGACATTGTCGCCTTCGCTGACCAGAACAGCTGTGTCGATCAATTTGGATTTGAGCATACTTTCAAATTGACTCTGGGAAATGTCACGCTTCTCTCCGGCACCGAATCCTTTGAAAAGGAAAAAAGATCCGATAATCAGCATAATGATCAGCCAAACCAGGGCTGCTTTGGGGGAACGCACCGCTTCCCGGGGGGCAGGGCGATTGTTTTCAGGGGATTTTTCTTCTTTTTTGTTTTTATTTTCTTCGGACATAAGTTACTCCTGTTGGGGCTGAACATGTATAGACAGCATGCACCGGAACCATATCCCGGTACCGGTGATTTGCTGAATGGTGGAACTCAAAGAGGATCAGTTACCTTATTTGCGGAATACCTCGATGGCAAAATACACCAGGGCACCTGCGGCGGCAAGACCGATGACAGCAATAACGGCGATCATAATGGTGTGGACCATCTTGCGCTTTTTTTCCTCTGCGATCGCCAGCGGATTCAAACTGGTAAGGGCAGGAGTGGTGGAAAGGGAGCCGTCCATACTGCTCAGGTCGATGGTGTGAGTCAAACGGGACACTGATGTGGAACTGCTGTCAGAAACAGAGCCGTCGTTGCTGTCAAAGAGCACTTCCACAGAGCCGAACATGATCAGATCATTGTGTTTCAGAACCTGCTCTTCAATGGGGACACTGTTGATGCGTGTACCGTTACTGCTGCCATTATCCCGCAGGATGTATGAAACAGTACCATCCTCATTTTCGCTTTTGTAAATTTCAGCATGGCGACCGCTGACACTGCCGTCTTTGAGGCAAATATCGTTTTCATCCTTACGGCCGATGGACATGACATCCCGGTCGATCTCAAATGTTTTTCCCCGCAGTTTTTCAAAAAGAACTGTGAATTTCGGATTGTTTCCCATATTTCCCCTGTTATATTTAAATGTTGATTGACATAAATTGTACCAAATGTAAATATACAGCAGTGAAAAGAATATTGCAAGTGGAAAAAAGCCAAAAAATAAAATTTTTTCGTCCGGGCTTTGCGGCAGCTTCTGCTATGGGGAGTACAGAAACGGTGTTTTTACAAATTTTTCAGTAAAGCTGTTGGCAATTTGAAAGCAGGTATGCTATATTTATATCCAAGTGTTGTGTATCGGATCTGTAAACATCACACTTGAGTCAGTAAGTAATTCCGGAGGAAAAATATGGACTTTACAGTTCGTGAATTTGAAGAACGCGATGCAGAAAGAGCTGCCGAAATCATGTATGAAAGTTTTAAAACCGTTTTCAAAGAACGGTGGGAAAACGAAAAAAAAGGCAATGGCGACAGCTTGAAAAAATGTGTTCACACTGAGACACCCACCAGTATCAGCACTGCTTTTGTTGCGGAACAGGAGGGCAAAGTTATCGGATTTCTCCATATCGACGCCAATCTGCACCGCAAACTGGGGATCCTTCACAGCATCGGTGTGGATCCCAATGTCTTTGCCAAAGGGGTGGGGAAAGCTCTGGTCGCTGAGGCTGAAAAACTCTGGAAAAAGCATCGGATGAGAAAGGTTTACACATGCACTTCTCATATCAACCAGAGAGCTCTTGCTTTTTATAAAAGCCTGGGATTTGAGGAAGAAGGGCTCCTCAAGAGCCATTTCTTTGAAGGGATCGACGAGATCCAGCTGGGCAAATTTTATAAATACGATGATTGAGATGGAGTATAAAAATGGTCAAAAAGTTTTTTTTGATGGCTGCTGCTGTTTTTTCTCTTGCTGCTGCCGGAGCCGAATTGAAGTTTCTGCTTGACGGCGAGAGCCGCAAAGCTCCGGGGGTGAAATATTTTGGCGGCGGTATCAGACAGGTCCCCGGGCGTTTCGGCAAGGGACTCCTTATCGAACGCAGGACTGTAAACAGTTTCAACGCTGCGGATGTCGTTCTGAGTGACGGAGCCAAACTTTCCGGGAAAAATAATGTACTTACTCTTCCTGCCGATGGGTTGGCTGCACTGCCTTTGACCGCTATCCGCCCCAAAGTTCCCAACACTCTTTCTTTCCGCTACCGGGGAGAAGGAACCATAACCGTGACTTTCGACGGCAAGACTCTTGCTTCACTCAAAGCTGAAAAAACATTTAAAAACGGTGAAATCATCATCATTCCCGAAGAGGATACGGGCTCTTTGAAGATCCGGGCTGAGAAGGCTGTGGAACTTTCCCATGTGATGTTTGACAAGGGGATCGGTTACTCCAATACCTACCACGCCCCAGGAAAAATGCGATCCGTTGACCGTATTGATGTCAACGCAGAGCTTTTTGATCCCGGATCCGGTGCCATCAGCTGCTGGATCAAGGCACCCTGGTTCAAGATCGATGCCAAACACGCCACCGGGATCGCTTTGTGCGACACCAAAGTTTCTCCCAAAGGCAAGCCCCTCTTTTACTTCTGCGGATGGTCTAACGGCATTTCTTTCATCACCAAAAGCAAGACTCCCCCCAACAACTCCTGCGGCTTCAAACTTTCTGAAATCACTCCCGCTGCTGACGGATGGTATCATCTGGTTTTCAACTGGAAGCTGGAAAAAAACACCATAGATCTTTCCATCATAGTCAATGGAGACAAGGTTTTCAATAAAAAGGGCGTCTGCCGCGGATTGGCGATCCCCAAGCACTTTACCATCGGTTATGTCAATGGCGCTTATCTCAACGGCGTGCTGGATGATTTCGGGCTCTTTTCCGCACCTTTGAGCAAGGAAGAGGCGAAAAAGATCTATTCTGCCGGAAAGCCCCTGCGCGAACTGTTTGAGAAACACTCTAACTATTAAGGCGTCAGAAAAATGTTCAAATTACTTTTACTTGCGGTGTGTTTCTGTGTGGCAGGAGTTCTTTCTGCAGCTCCTTTGACCATCGTCAAAGATGGAAAAAGCAGCTATTGCATCATCTGGAACCGCAAAGGAGTCAATCAGGAGGTCCTCTGGCGCGCTGCCGGAGATCTCCAGAGTTACATTTACAAATCCACGGGGGTGAAGATCCCGGTGGTCAGGATGGAACAGAGGAAAAACAGACCGGCATTTCTTATCGGTTTTGAAAAGGTGACAACCCCTGAAGGATTCATTGTGAAAACAGTCGGGAAAGATGTCATTATTTCCGGAAACGACTCTGCGGGCAATGTCCTCAACTGCCACTGGGCGACCGGTGCCCGCACCGGGACCTGGTACGGTGTGTCGGACTTTCTGGAAAAACAGCTGGGGGTGCGCTGGTTTTTCCCCGGCGAACTGGGTGAATATGTCCCCAAAAGAAAAGAGTTCACTCTGCCTGAGCTCAATTACAGCGATGCTCCCCGTTTTGAGTACCGTTCGCTCAACTATCAGACCCGTAAAGGAATGCCCCGAAAACAAATCGAAGCCAATCAGACCTTCAACCGCCGTAATCGCAGCGGCCGTGCCGACTCCTGGTGTGCCTGGCACAATTGGCTTCACCACTTGAAGAAAGAGGATCATTTCCAAAAACACCCTGAGTACTTTGCATACGTTGGGGGACGGCGTTATGGTCACGATCCTTTGAAACACGGACTCCAAGTTTGTGTCACCAATCCGGAAGCTCTCGACCAGATGGCTGCCAGCATGATCAAAGAGCTCAAGGCGCGCAAGGTCAAATCCATGCTTTCCCTTTCTCCTAATGACGGCGGACGCCACTGCGAATGTCCCAAATGTCAGGCGCTTGATGACGGAGTCCGTCCTGACGGCAGCCGCATTATGACCACACGCATGATGACCTACGCCAATGAAATGGCAAAACGCATCACCAAAGTCCTGCCCGATCAGAAAATGGGCATGTATGCTTACTCAAGCTACCGTGAAGGTGTCAGCAAAGTCAAGGTCCACCCTGCCGTGACCATCATGGAGGTCCACAACGACAGCGGTCTGAGTTATTATCGTGCCGACATCCGCAAATCCCATTTGAAAAACCTCAAGAGCTGGCGGAACTCTTTGAGCAAGCTCTTTTTCTACTCCTTCCCCGAAGGCATGGGCGGTCTTGAACTGCCCTGCTGCCAGTTCAACAATATTTCCATGCTCTATGACAATTTGTACGCCGCCGGTGTGACCGGATTTGCCATCAACAACTCCACCAGCTACGGTGCAGCGGCTCTCAACAATTATTTCTATCTCAAGTTTGCCTGGGGCGGCATCAAGGACAGAAAGAAATTCTACGAAGAGACTCTGCGTGATTGTTACGGTAAAGCGGGCGCTCCTGTTATGAAGGCTTACTTTGCCGACATTGAGAACCGGCTTGCCGGATATGCCAACAGCGGACTTCAGGAAAATCTTGATCTGGGTTATATCAAACGTCTCCCCGGTGTCTTGACAAAGGTTTATCCCGGATTGGCGGAAAAGTGGCTTCCCCAGCTGAAAGCCGCTGCTGCCAAGACCAAAGACAAGGGGCAGAAGGCGCGTATCCAGATGTCCATCACCAATCTGGAGTATTGCCAGACTACCGTGGCTCTTTATGCTGCCGCTATGAAGGTCGTCAAGAGTTCCAAGCCCGATGTCAAAGTTGCGGCAGAGGCTTTGAAACTTATCGGCAAACGCAATGCTCTTTTCAAAAAGATGCGTGCTTTGCCTTCCAACACCCAAGCCAATACTCTCAGAACAGAACAGAATTTCCGGCTTCCCTTCGATCCCAATGTGTTTGCCTTCATGATGGCTGCCAATTCCCGCAAGAGCGGCAGTACCACCCGGATCGCAGCTGTCCCCAAAGTGGACGGCAAACTGGATGATGCTGTGTGGAAAAATGTCAAGCCCATGAAGATCCAGTATGCCAAGGACAACGGAGAGATCTTGAAAGTCAAAGCCAATGTTTATCTGGCACGGCATAAAGGTGATTTCTACATCGGTTTCTACTGTGAAGAGCCCCTGATGAATAAGAATGAGGACTCCGGACGCCGTCCCGACAGCAAGGTGTGGGAGGAAAATTGCGTTGATATCTTCTTTGCACCCGCAGGGAAAAAGGGTGTGTATCAGCTTGCTTTCAACTCTCTGGGCACAGCAAGGACATTCCGCAAAGACAGCAAGGACGGCAAGTGGGAACCCAAAGCCGTTGTCAGGACTTTCCATGGCAAAGATTTCTGGAGTGCTGAGGTGAAGCTGCCCATCAGCTCCATGACTGATGCCAAAGATTTTATCGGCGATATCTGGGGCATGAATTTCTGCAGGGTCCGCCGCACGGTCAACCCCGGTGAATACAGCTGCTGGAGTCCCACTTTCGGCGATTTCAACCGTCCCGAGCGATTCGGCAGGATCGTTGTCAAATAAACAATAAAGGATATAAAAATGAAAAAAACATTTCTTTTTTGGACCGCCGCAGCTTTGCTCCCTCTGGCGGGGGCAGCTGAATTGAAACTTTATATCAGCGGTGATACCATGAAGGCACCCGCCGGTGTCAAGCGGATCTCCAGTTCCATCCGCCTTGTGCCCGGCAAGTTCGGCAAGGCGATGCTCATTGAGCGCCGCACTGTCAATGAGTTCAAATCTGCCGAGGTCATTTTGAGCGACGGAGTGAAACTCAGCGGCCAAAACAATACTCTTGTCATGCCCGCCAATTCAACGGCGGCACTGCCTTTGACGGCGGTCCGTCCGAAACAGCCCTGCACCTTGTCTTTCCGTTACCGGGGAGAGGGGAAGATCTCCGTTGTTTTCGGCGGAAAAGAGGTGGCAGCTTTCCAAGCCGGTAAAGAGTACAAAAAAGCTGTTGCTGTGATCGTGCCTGCTGACGACAGCGGCACATTGCGTATCCGTTCTGAAAAGGCTTCTGAACTGACGCAAATCATGTTTGATAAAGCCATCGGTTTTGCCAATACCTATCACAAGCCCGGGCCCATGCGTAATGTGGACAGGATCGATCTGGACCCCGCTTTGTTCAACCCCAAAGCCGGAGCCGTCAGCTGCTGGATCAAAGCTCCATGGCTGGAGAAAAACAGCAAATACGCCACTGCCACAGCGCTGCTGCGGGCAAGAAACGGCAAAGGAAATGTCAGTCCGGGACTTTATATTTCCATCTGGGACAATAACATGTATTTGATCTATTACGGTGCTGCAAAGACCCAGGTGGGAACCTCTTTGAAAATGAATGAACTGCCTGTTTCCAAAGATGGCTGGTATCATCTGGTTTACAACTGGAAAGAGGAAAAGGGCAATGTATCGCTTTCCCTTATCATCAACGGTGAAAAGGTTTTCAGCGGCAAAAAACTTGCCAAAACCGCCGATAAAGCAAAAGAGTTTAGTTTGGGCTATGTCAACGGAGCCTATCTTAACGGAGCTCTGGATGATTTCGGCATCTTCTCTGCCCCTTTGAGCAAGGAAGAAGCCCAAAAGATCTATAACTCCAAAGTTCCTCTGGGAAAACTTTACGGAAAATAAATTTTTGCGAAAAAAAACTCCTCTCCTGTTGAAAAACATTCAGCAGAAGAGGAGCTTTTTTTATGTCGCTTATTCTTTGTTCATATATTTTTCCCCCCACCAGTCCGGAACCATCTGCCCCAGTTTGACGGTGGAAAAATTTTCCGGATCGATCAGGATCTCAATGGCGGGAGCGTTTTTTGAAAGCTGCATCATAAATTCCCGGCAGGCGCCGCAAGGAGTTCCGCCGCAGCTGCCGTCGGGCATGATACAGAGGATCTTTGTGATCTCGGCTTCTCCGGCGCTGAGCATGGCGGCAATGGCGCTGCGCTCGGCGCACATGCCCAGTCCGCAGGCGGTGTCGATACAGACTCCTGTGTAGACATTCCCTTTATCGGTCATCAATGCCGCTGAAACGGAACCCGCTTCAATAAAGGGGGAAATCTTTCTTTCGCCGTGGATCGCCTTCGCCGCCGTCAGAAGTTTTTTCCATGCTGCGATCTCTTCAGGCAAGCTCATTTTTCTTCTTTCTCTTTGAGCACATCATTAAGAAAGAGCGTCACCAGATGGTTGCAGCTGCGGAATGCGGGCACATGTCCGTGTCCCTGCAGACTGAAACAGCGCACAAAGGGGTGTCCCATGGCGCGGAGACTTGCGGCGAAAAAGGCGTTTTCTTCAGGGCGTCCGGGGATGTCAAGGGCGGGATCTCCGGTGACTTGAAGAATGGGGGGGAGGTCTGCGCTCATGTAAGAGAAGGGAGCGTACTCATCCACCAGCGGGTTGTAGGTTCCGTTGTCTTTCCCCAGATCGGCTTTGATCCTGAAATGGGTGGTCATCTGTCCGCTGATAAGAAGGAGTCCGGCAAAACTCTTGTAACTCAATCCATAAGGGGCAAGAAAGATGGGATTCATGACTGTGATGGCAGCAAGATAGGCTCCTGCAGACATGCCGCCAACAAAGACTTTTTCAAGGTCGAAACCGTATTCTTCTGCGTTCTCAAAGCACCAGGCAATGGCGCGTGCGGCATCCTCCATGTGGGCGGGAGCCTTAACGGCAGGGGAAAGACGGTAGCGGGGTTCGACCACAGCGTATTCACCGCTGAAGACTGCATCGGGGCACTCTCTGCCGCCTCCCGTCATGCCGCCGCCGTGGAAAAAGATCACAAGGGGGCGTTTTTTCTTTCCTTTGGGGAGTGTCAGATAGAGTGTCTGGTACGGATCGTCACCGTTTCCGTAGTTGATGATGGAAAAGGGTTCAAAGATTTTCTCATCGGGTAAAGCGAATTCGCTCCAGGGGCATTTCATTTTTTTACCTTTCGTATTTTTTAATCAGGCAGAACCTTTTGAATTCTGCCGGTGTTACCTTAATTTTTCTTCAGTTGGTTGAGCATTTTGACTGTGGCTTCGGCGCGGCGGTGCATGGCGTTGAAGAACTCCTGGGATTCCCCCTGCTGGAGTGCTCCTGCGGCGGGGGCTTTGCCTTTGAAATATCCCGGCTTGAGTCCGGGGAAGGCGGGGAATTTTTTGCCTTTGACCGTAAAGGGACGGGAAAGATCGACCCCTGCTCCCAGTGCCGGAGAATTTTGTGCAAGAGTCATGTCAGGCAGCCCCGGGATACTCTTTTTGTTCCAGATGGTCCCTGAATCGGCAGTGGAAACCACCTTGTTCTCTTTGGGGACAATGGCATCACGGCGGGATCGAGGGGGGACATCCGCAGCAAAAGTGTAGAGCAGATTAGGTCCTGTCAGCTCACAGCTTTTTGTATTGTGACGGGGGGTATCTTTGAAGATATTGTTGACCACAAAGAAAGGCATCGCCATGCGGAACCGTTGGTGAAGGTAGACCACATTCACACAAGGTGCACCTTCCTCGCCGCCCCAGAAGGTGTTGTGGTAGATGTAAAATTTACCGGCATCCACGGGGGCAGGGGGATTTTCTTTGTAGTGGTATTCGTAACGCTTTCTGGCATTGAGCCGCTTTTCAAAGTTGA
Organism: Victivallaceae bacterium; assembly: GCA_045596885.1. Lineage (GTDB taxonomy): Bacteria > Verrucomicrobiota > Lentisphaeria > Victivallales > Victivallaceae > UBA1784. The sequence continues at coordinate 2,918 of JAZODE010000096.1, read as the reverse complement.
CGGCATCATCGGTCTTGTAATAGGATGTACAGTGGACAAAAATTTGTCCTCCGGCATTGGGTGCCTGAACGAAAAGGTTGTTGTAGTGATATTCTTCTCGTTTCAGCCGTTTGTGGCGCAGGTGATGGATCCGCAGGGGGATACCGCAGTTCATAACAAGATTGTGGTGGAATTTTCCCACTGTTCCGGAAACGGTCAGGATCCCCACGCTCGACATCTCACGCACCACATTGCGGGCAAACTCAATGCGGGGGGCATTGGTGCTGACTCCGATCAGACCCTGGAGAAAGATATTGTCGTGGATCTTTGTATCGCCGCCGTAGTCACAGACACCTATGTCATCTGAACTTGCCGTGCCGATGATGTATTTGAAAATCAGATAGAGCAAGCCGCCCCGCATATCTTTGGCACTGCGGAGCTGAAAAAGATCGTTGCGGATGAATCCTGCTGTAAGGATGGAGTTTTTGACGGTGGTGAAACGGGAGCCCTTTTCAATAAAGACACGGCATCCCCCGTGCATGAGAAGGCAGTTGTCGATGGTGGTGTGCAAAGATGCTCCCGTCAGACGGAACTGTGCCCGGGATCCCCGCACATGGAGATCTTTGAATGTCAGATAAGAGGCACTCTGCAACACCAGGCCGTTGCCGTAGGTCGCGCTGAAAGAGTGATCCTGAGGTTTGCCGCCGTCAGCGAAACGCACATAGAGCCAGCCTTTGCGCCATCCGGAAAGAACATGGCTGATAACCGGCCAGAAATACTCTTTGCGGGTGCGGAAATATTGATGTTTCACTTTGATGTCGGCGGGCATTTTCAAAAGATCCATACCGCTGAGCCGCTGACACTTTGGACCGAATTTATCCCAGAGCAGTATTTCATTGAGTTCGGAAGGCAGTTTTGCTCTTTGGGGCAGTTCCATGGTGAGACGGTTGATGTAGGCGATCATGGCTCCATCCATGAGGATCAGGTTCGGACGCTGCGGCAGGGGCGTTTTCCAGACGCCTGGGGCGACTTCGGGAGCGGGTGTCCACTTGGAAAGGGTGATCCCGGTGGGCTCGATGATGGAAAGGTATTCCCCCTTTGGACCTCTGGTCCCGGCAAAGGTGATGGGAGCGCCTTTTTTGCCCGATTTGCGGAATGTGAACTGCTCCCGGTAAAGTCCGGGAGCGATCTTCACCGTATCACCGGGCCCCGCCGCCGCAGCCGCTCTGCGGAGCGTGGCAAAGGGAGCTGCTGCGCTTCCCGGATTTTTGTCATTCCCTTTAGGGGAAACATGAAACTCTGCCGCAGAAATTGCCGCAGAGAGAAAGAGTAAAAGCGAAAGAGCAAATTTGATTTTCATTTTGGGGGACTTCCTTGAATTTTTCAGAGAATTTGCAAATGATCTTAAATATAGTACAGCGCATTACTTTTGTCAAGTTTCGCAGGAATCTTTTTCATTTTTTTTCTGAAGCTGCTTGAAAAATCATTTTTTTGCACTTATCTTAAAAAAGTGCCGGAAAAACAGTCATAAGAGGTAATTTCAGCTATGCAAGAAAATGATGCAAAAAAGATGGTGCCGGAGTTTTCCGAAGAAACTTGCGGAAATGGTGTGCAGATCGATTTTGAACTTTCAAGTTTGGAGTGGATCCAGACTCAGGAAAAACCCACCTATCACGGTTGGCCCACCCTCGCCAATGTTGGCAATGATAAACTGGTGATCGTCTGCTCAGGAGACAGAGAGGCTCATGTGGACCCTTACGGCAAAGTGCTGATGTACGAAAGCTGCGACAAGGGGAAAACATGGAGCGCCCCCACCATTCTTGCCAACGGACCTCTGGATGACCGGGACGCAGGTATCATGGTCACTCCTGCCGGGACATGGCTGGTCAACTATTTTACAAGTATGGCATTTTCTGCTTTTAAAACTGAAGAGAATACGCCCCCCCGCTGGAAGGAGATCGAAGATAAGATCACTGTTTCACTTCTCAAAAAGGAACATGGATTTTTCATGCTCCGCTCCACCGATCAGGGAAAGACCTGGAGTCCCAAATACCGCATCGGCGTCAACAATGTCCACGGTCCCATCGTTCTTGATGACGGTTCTCTTTTCTACTGCGGCAGGGCGTGGAACAGCAGCTGTATGATGCCTTCCACCTTTGCTGAAGCCATTGTTTCCATGCGTTCCACAGACGACGGTCTGACCTGGGAAGAGGTCTCTCTTTACGGTAACTCCAAAACCGGTATCTTTGCCGGGTATCAAATGAGGGATTGGCATGAGATCCACAGTGTGCAAGCCGGTGACGGAACCATCATCACCCAGATCCGCTCTCACAGTGAAGCGCCTCCGCGGACCTTGCAGATGGTTTCCCATGACCGGGGCAAGACCTGGGAGGATCTCCACCCGGTGTGCGGCGGATTCCCTTCACATCTGCTGAAACTTTCCGACGGCAGATTGCTTATGAGCTACGGCTACCGCAAAGAAAATTACGGCAACCGCTGCCGTATCAGTTCCGATAACGGCAAAAGCTGGTCGGAGCCCATTATTCTTTCCTGCAACTCCCCTGCCTACGACCTGGGATACCCCTCCACAGCTGAACTTTCTGACGGTTCACTTGTGACGGTCTGGTACGAACTTCAGATCGACACAGGCATCGCATTGCTGCGCTGTGCCCGCTGGAAACTCAAATAAGAGCAGTTTCCCAAACGAAGAAAAGCCGGAAATTATGACTTTTCTGCTTTTTTAACGATCCTTTCCCATCATTTTTTTTTGCGGGATGAGGATCTTTTTTCTTTCCTCTGGAGGCAATTTCAAAACTCCTCAAAATTGTCAAAGCGCCCTCGCTTCGATCTGATAAAGGGAGCGTTTTCGGCTGTTACCTTGCAGGTAGCAGCCTCAAACTACCCTTTACAGCTCTTTGCGAATGACATCTTTGCCATTT
>JAZODE010000095.1:0-17022 GCA_045596885.1 Victivallaceae bacterium | reverse complement strand
AATGGCAAAGATGCCATTCGCAAAGAGCTGCAAAGGGTAGTTTGAGGTTGCTACCTGTAAGGTAACAGCCGAAAACGCTCCCTTTGTCAGATCGAAGCGAGGGCGCTTTGACAAATTTGAGGAGTTTTGAAATTGCCTCTATTGTGTCAACAGCAGTTCCAGTGCCGCTGCAGCGGCGTGACAGCCGAAGGCGGCGGGCATGTAACTGATGGTGCCGATGGTGTCAAGCTCTTTGACCTGACACCGTTCTTCCGGGGAAAATATGCACCGGATCCCCTTTGAAATGCCCAGTTTACGCAGTTCGGAACGCACTTTGCGTGCCAGAGGATCCCCGAAGGTCTTTGAAATATCGGCACATTGGATCTTTGAAATATCCCTCTTACCACCCGCTCCCATGGCGCTGACCACAGGGAGCTTTTTTTCAACGGCAGTTTTCAAAAAAGCCACCTTGGCGGGCACATCATCAATGGCGTCAACGACCAGATCAAAGGGAACAGACAAAAGTTCTTCACATTCATCGGCTTTGAGAAAGCGCACATCGGGAATGTAAATGCCGGAAGGATTGATATCCTTGAATCTTGAAGAGAGGGCTTTAGCTTTGCTGACTCCCACAGTGGAGTTCAAGGCGGCGATCTGGCGGTTCAGATTTGTGGGATCCACGGTGTCACCGTCAAGAAGGGTGAGTTTGCCAACTCCCATACGGCAGAGCTGTTCTGCGGCATAGCCGCCTACGCCGCCTACGCCCAGTACAAGAACATGAGCGGCTTTGAGTATATTTATGGCTTCATCCCCCAGCAAGGCGGCGCTTCTTTTGTAAAAGAGATCATTCATATTTGCAAAAACTCCCTGAAATGTGAATCAGCACTATTTTCAAAACCCGGAATATCCATTTGAGCGTAGAGCTCTTCTATAACAAGGGCGTCGTTGTCATCTGTTTCAAGTCCCACCCGGCAGCGGGGAGAATTTTTCAGAAAAGTGCGGATCTTTTCTTCCTGAACCAGAGACGGGTGCAAGGAAACATAAAAACCCTGTTTCAGAAGCTCCTGCAGGAGCAGCGGGTTGTGTTTGGAAAATCCGTGGAGCAAAAAACGCAGTTTGGGGAACTCTCTGGCACATTTCAGCAAGTGTTCAGACGATCCTACGGCGTGAACCACCACCGGTTTGTTGAACTTATCAGCAAGGGTAAGAAATTGCCTGAAAAGCTCCAACTGTTCATGGGGATAGGGGAGGGCGCCCCGGAATTTGTCAAATCCCACCTCTCCCAGGGCGGAGCACAGTTTCAGATCTTCACTTTCCACATCAGGCATTTGCACTGTTTCCCACGGGTGAAAGGGGAGCGACCATAAAGGGGCGGTCCCTTTGCCGCCGTTGACCAGTTCTGTTTTTCCGATGTGGCAGATATGGGTGTGAAAATCACTTGCCATGGATCGCACCTTCCGGGGGAACGATGTAGTTCCATGAGCCGAAGATCCACCTTTTCAACCCTTTGAGGGCTTCTCCTGAAACGCCGTTGCGGAGCAGGGCATAATAGAAGGCTTCACGACTGCAGTCCGGTTTGCCGTTGAGACGGCGTAAAACGCCGGGATCACTCAGGAACTTCCGCCCCAGCATGACTCCGGAACAGCCGAAAAATTCTTTTTCACGCAGTGTCTCTTCTGCGCCGCAAAAGTCGCCGTTGAGGACCACTGGGGTCTCCCCCGCAAGTGTCATGATCTTTTGGAATCTCTCTTTGCGGTCAGGGAGGACAGCGTAAAGTTCTTTCACCGTCCTGAAGTGGATGAAAAAACGGTCTGTTCCTGCAGCTTTCAGAGCCGGAATGATCTTTTCCATTTCATCGGGGGAGTCAAATCCGCTGCGGAGCTTGACGCTGAGCTCCCGGTCCCCGATACGCTCTTTGATGGAAGAGACGATTTTCCGCATCAGGGGGATCTCTTTCAGCATGGCGCCGCCGCAGCCACCTTTAGTGACTCTGGGGGCAGGGCAGGCAAAGTTGAGATTGAGCCAGCTGGCGCCTGCTTCAAGCATAAGGAGCGCTCCCTGAGTGAGGAGCTCAGGATCTCTCCCCATGAGCTGTGCGCTGACAGGGACGCCGGAGTCCATATAGGGAGAAAGAAACTCCCGGAATACTTTCAGTTTGGGCATACTTTCAGAAAGACGGAAGAAACTGGTCATCCAGACATCCGTCAATTCCAGTTCGTTGACGGCACGGACGAAACTTTCTGTAAAGACCCCTTCCATGGGGGCGGGCCAGAATTGGGGAACTTTCATTTTGCGAAGGCTTTGGTTTTAGATTCGCGCTGCAGCAGCTCCACAGCCCGGAGCAGCTGACGGTCACGGATCGTCCCTCTGTGGGGCGGTGTGACAGCTCCCGGATAACGGAGCGTCTGGGACGAAAGACGCATGACCTCCTCTGTAGGGATGCGGACTTCAATATCAGGTATGATCCCCTTCTGCTCAATGACTCTCCCCCCCGGTGTGACATAATGAGAAGAGGCGTAACGCACAGCTCCTCCGCCCTTTATGGGGACCACTCTCAATATGGTTCCTTTGCCGAAGGTCCGCACCCCCAGAACACGGGCACGCTTGTGATCCTGCAGACAACCTGTGAGGATCTCAGAACAGCTGGCAGAAAAGGCATTGGTCAGTACGAGCATGGGAGTCCGGGAGTCAACGGTCATATTTTTACGGGTCTTGACCGTCTCTTCAAAGGATTTGTTTCTGGAGCGGGCACGGAACACCACTTTTTCCGGTTCCAAAAGCATTGAAGCGATGTTGACGGCAGTATCCACCAGTCCCCCCGGGTTATAGCGCAGATCAAGAATGATCGCTTCTGCTCCGAGACCACGGAGCTTCAAAAGCGCCTCTTTGAACTCTGTTGCTGAAGTGACGGCAAAAGAGGTCAGTTTCAAATAACCGATCTTCCCCGAAATCAGCTTGACTGAGCCGGGAACGATGGAACTGTTTTTGACAAGCTCCCTTTTGAGAGTTGCTGTAAAATCTTTTCTGTTCCGCCTGAGATGGAGTTTGACTACAGAACCGGGGGTGCCTCTGAGCTTCTCCAGAGCCCGGGCAAGATTCAGCTTGAGGATATTTGTGCCGTCAATGGAAATGATTTGATCTCCCGGCTGCAGTTTGGCTTTTGCCGCGGGAGTACCGGGAAGGATCTGTATCAGGGTAATGGGGCGACCGTCAGGTTTGACAGCTGTGGCGCCGATACCTATGACCATACCGGTGCGTCGGACCTGCTGGTGGCGGAATTCCCGGGGCGGTTCGTAGTCGGAGTAAGGATCCAGAGCCGAGACCATGCCGCGCATGGCATGGTTGAAAAGCTCCTCATAAGTCACCTTTTTACCGTCCACATAGTTCTTCCGCAGCATTTCCATGGTCTGTACCAGCAGCATGGCACGGCGGTAATTGGCGGCGCTTTCGCTGTCGGCAGCTGTTTTTGCCGGCATTGACGGCACCGCAGCCGGGGGCGGCGACTTTTTTTCAGGCGCAGGAAGGGGAGAAGCTCCATGTGTCTGGCAGCCGGTGAAAAGAAGAAGCAGGAACAACATCATCGACACATGTGACAATGGATGTCTGCTCATTTTTTTTCCTCCCCTTCCGCAGTATTATTACGGATCAATCAAGTTTCAAACGGCGCATGTTTTTCTTACCGGCACGGAGCACGGGGGCTGAAGCAACCACATCCTTGCTGACAGCGGCAGAAGCGTCGGTGATCTTTTCGTCATTGAGCGCCACGGCGCCGCCCTGGATCAGACGGCGACCGTCGCTGTTGGATTTGCAGAGTCCGGCAAGGACCAGCAGACGGGCGACCATGATACCCTTTTCAGGATCGATCTCAGAAGCGGGGATCACAGCTTCAGGCAGATCCGCAGTCACAGAAGAAGCGGTGACTTTGCCGATGAAACTGGTGGTGGGGATCTTGTTTTCGGGATCTGCGAAACCGAAACGGGTCCCGGCGGTCACAAAGGCTTCTTTGGCAAGTTCTTCGCCGTGGCAGAGAGCTGTGGCTTCGGCGGCGAGGATCTCTTTGGCACGGTTGATGTTGGCGCCTTCGCTGCACAGTGCGGCGATCTCTTCCACCGGCAGGGGGGTAAAGTATTTGAGGAGCTGCTCCACCATGGTGTCATCGCAGTTCCGCCAGAACTGGTAGTAATCAAAGACGCTGGTGCGTTCTTTATCCAGCCAGACATTCTTATTTCCGGTGCTCTTGCCGAATTTCTGTCCGTTGGGATCAAGGAGCAGCGGAATGGTCATGCAGTGGACCTCAGCACCGTCTTTACGGCGGATCAGCTCAGTTCCTGCCACCATGTTGCCCCACTGATCCTGACCGCCCATTTCAAGGGTGCATCCGAACTTGCGGCGCAGAGTCATAAAGTCGTATGCCTGGAGAATGGAGTAGTTGAATTCAAGGAAGGAAAGTCCCGTTTCCAATCTCATTTTCACAGACTCCTGAGAGAGCATACGGTTGACGCTGAAAATGGAACCCACCTCACGGAGCAGATCGATGTAGCCCAGCTGGCAGAGCCATTCGGCGTTGTTCACAAAGTGTGCTTTGCCTTCGGAGCCGTCGATAAAACGGGAAAGCTGGTCCCGCAGAGAGGCGGCGTTGGCGTCGATCTCTTCAATGCTCAGCATGGGACGGGCAGTGGATTTGCCCGAAGGGTCCCCGATACGGGCAGTGGCGCCGCCCACCAGAACGATGGGGGTGTGACCGGCTTTCTGGAGTATGCGCATCGCCATCACAGGGAGCAGATGTCCCACATGGAGACTGCTGCCTGTGGGGTCAAAGCCCACATAGAATGTGACTTTGCCTTCGTTGAGCATCTGAGAGATTTTGGCTTCATCGGTTGCCTGATAACAGAAACCGCGTGCTTTAAGTTCTTCAAAACAATTCATTTTCAAACCTTTGAAATTCAGTGACCAATAGTATGTGGAGGCAGCGGAAGACGCCGCCATGCCCGGTGCAGTACAGTTTTTCCTTCGGCGAGCCAGCGCTCTTCAAAGTCGCTGCGGATACCCTTGAGATCGGCAATGGCATCATCGGCGACTTCAAAGAGTTTTGAGCCCGAAATGACCCGGTCTACCGCACCGCAATAGTACTCATCGTCAGAGGAAAAGTGAAAGATCCCGTCACTTTTCAGCACCCGGTGCAAAAAAGTGACAAAGTTGCTTGCCAGCAGCCGGTTCCCCCGGTGTCTGCCTTTGGGCCAGGGATCGGGACAAAGGAGATGGACCCTGTCAATGGAAGCGTCAGGGAGCATCTTGGCAAGAAGAGAACGCGCTTCCACCCGGAGCACCGTCAGATTGTCAGCGCCGCAGCGCTCCGCCCGGCGGACCACTTTACGCAGTCTGCCCAGCATCACATCGGCGCCGAGAACGGTCGTCTCAGGATAGAGTTTTGCAAGCTGGCAGGTATAGGAACCGGACCCGCATCCCAGGTCCAGCTCAACAACACCCCCTTCCGGCTTATAATGACCGTAAACACCGGTCAGAAATACGATTTTTGCATCTTCTTCGTGAGGCATATCATCACCTTAAATGGCATCTCTTGTGTTGATCCACTCTTTGAGAGCCGCCACGGTATCGGCATCTTTACCGTTGAGCATGGCGTTGGCGTATTGACGGAATCCGGAGGTTATGACCTCCCGGAATATATCCAGAAACTCCACCCGTTCAGAGAAAACTTCGGAACGCTCCTGTGCTTCGCCTTCGGGAAGGGCGAAAGAGCTGAAACTGAAACTGTCGGCATCAAAAGTCCCGGTCCAGATCTGGTTCATACGGGTGAAGGTCACTTTGGCTTTGCGGAGCTTTTTACCCACAGAAAGTGCCGCTTTGACTTCAGCTCCCCGGATGGGACTGTCACCTTTTTTGATGGTGGCTTCACCGGCGCCGGGATCGTCCCCGTCACCGATCAGGCACAAAGGTGCTTCGAGCATGACCTCAAATTCACCGTAATCCGCCGTTTCAATGGTTTTGCCTGTTTCAGAAAGATACCAGAGATAGAGCAGAAAATCTCTGCCGAGAGACTCTTCGGCAAAGGTGCTCTCAGGCTTTGCAGGGGAGAGAGGCGGGAAGGTGGAAGGCGTCATGTTGAACTCCTCAGCAAGCATGGCTGTGGGAGTCAGCTGCAGGGGCTCCATGCTGAATGCCTGGAAGAAATGTTCAATAAAAAGGTCGATCTGGCTCTGGCTTGAAGCTCCCAGATAAAGATGGCGGTTATGGGGCACGATCACCATGGAAATGCCGGAAAGGGACGGGGGCATTTTCATGATGTTGCGCTCAACGGTACTTTCCTTGATCTCCTTCTTTTCTTTGGAACCGATAAAGTTTTTGCCGGTTTCCTTCATGCGTGCCTCCTCAGCTCTGCGGCAGAGGGCGTTGAGCAGACTTGAAGGGATCTTGCGCACGGCACGGCGCAGGGTCAGGTAATAGGCAGAGCCGAAACGGGCGGTGCCTTCGTCGATTTCAGTATCCAGAAGGTGCTGACCGGTGACCCAGCCGAATGAGGGTTCGCCGGTGACTTCGTCAAGTTTGCACGCCTTTCTGGCACCGAGGATCTCTCCTGCGTTCTCCGGCAGCTCGTCGCGCAAAGTAAACATGGTGAACGAAAATGTTCCACGGTCAAATGGCATAATTAAAAACTCCTGAAAAGGTTACAGATCAAGTTGCAATACTGCGGAAAGATAATATAGCACAGAAAACCTTATTTTTCAAACTCCGGCAAAGCAGGCGACCTCTCTTGAGCCGCTTTTTTTCAGTTCCGGTTTTTGTTTTTTGCAAATTTCCTTTGCAAAAGGACATCTGGGGTGAAAAGGACAGCCGGAAGGGGGATCAAGAGGAGAAGGCACATCCCCTTTGAGAATGATCCTGGAACTGTTCTTTGTCAACGACGGAACCGCTGAAAGCAGCGCCTGTGTGTAGGGGTGACGGGGAGAGGCGACCAGCTCTCTTGCAGGAGCACTTTCAACCACATTGCCCAAGTACATGACCATGATCCTGTCGGCGATATGTTCCACCACGGCAAGGTCGTGGGCGATGAAGAGAAAAGAGGTTCCCTCTTGCTCCCGGATATCTTCAAGCAGATTGACGATGGCAGCCTGAACACTGACATCGAGGGCGGAAACAGGTTCGTCCGCCACGATGAATCCGGGATTTGCCGCCAGAGCCCGGGCGATACCGATACGCTGGCGCTGACCGCCTGAAAACTGGTGGGGAAAACGGCTGAGAGACTCTTTGGGCAGTCCCACCCGTTCCAAAAGTTTTCCGGCATACTCCCGGCGTTCAGAGGTGGAAAAGTTTTCTTTGCGCATACTCAAAACTTCATCCAGTGCCGAAAGGATGGTGAGGCGGGGATTCAGAGAGCCGTAAGGGTCCTGAAAGATCATCTGGTATCTGCCGTTGAGCTGCCGCAGCTCTTTTGAGGAGCCTTTGTAAAGGTCGATCCCGTCGATCAGGACTTCCCCCGATGTGGGGGGCTCCAGATGGACGGCAGCTCTGCCGAGGGTGCTTTTCCCGCAGCCTGATTCGCCCACCAGACCTATGATCTCTCCCTGTTCCAAATTCAGGGAAACTCCGTCAACAGCTTTTACAAAGCGTTTGGGGGCGAACCAGCCGTTTTTTTGAGGAAAATGTACCTTGAGATTTCTGAGTTCCAGCAATGACATGGAAAAAAGACTTTCTTCAGCAGATTACTGGAACGATTCCACTTCAACAGCCTCAAGAGAAAGTGTGCCTGCCTCAGCAGGATCGACGATCCCCTGTTCCACCAGATTTTCCAGAGACCGGCGCATGGTTATCATTCCGTCTTTGAAACCTGTTTCAAGAACAGAAGGCAGCTGGCTGGTTTTACCGTCACGGACAAGAGCCTGCACAGGGGGCGTTCCGATAAGGATCTCAAATGCAGCCACACGGCCTTCGCCGTCAAGCCTTGCCAGCAGACGCTGGGAGATGATGCCGATGATAACGCTTGACAGCTGCAGACGGATCTGATTCTGCTGTCCTTCGGGGAAGGTGTCGATGATACGGTCGATGGTCTGAGGTGCACTGTTGGTGTGGAGTGTCGCCATGACAAGGTGTCCCGTTTCAGCGGCAGTCAACGCCGCCTGAATGGTTTCGGTATCACGCATTTCTCCCACGAGGATCACATCAGGGTCCTGACGCAGGGCGCCTTTCAAGGCGGCGGTGAAGCTCAAAGTATCAGCTCCCAGTTCCCGCTGCTGGATCAGGGATTTCTTGTTGGAGTGGACATACTCAATGGGATCCTCAATGGTGATGATGTGTTCGGCACGGGTGGAGTTGACCCGGTCGATGAGACTTGCCAGAGTGGTTGATTTACCGCTTCCGGTAGGTCCTGTCACCAGAATGAGTCCCTGGGACTTTTCGCAGAGGTTGATGATGGATTCAGGCAGATTCAGCTTTTCGGGGGAGGGGATCTTACTGGTGATCACACGGGCAACGATACCCACATAGCCTCTCTGGAAATAGCTGTTCATACGGAAACGGCAGATCTCAGGATTGCCGTTGGCATCGAGAGTATCCAATTCCACGGCAAGAGCAAAGTCAAGCTCCTTTCTGGTTTCAAAGTCCAGCCGCTGCCGGGGCGTGAGCACACCGTAAAGCAATCTTTCGGTATCCTCTTTTTTGAGACGGGGCAGATTGAGGGGCCGCAATTCGCCGTGGACACGCATCATGGGGAGGGCAGTGACTGACAAATGCAAGTCTGAAGCTCCTACCTTGACGGCGGTTTTCAGCAGCTTTTTCAGGTCGATGGCATCACTTTCCATGGCATCTTCGGGGGTGCCGTACATCTTTTCTGCGGAGTCATCCATGCCGTTGATGAGACGCTTGAGATCTTCGGGATCGGGGCAGTGGAGCTCAGCTTCTTCTGCAGTGACAAAGCCCTCCTTGTAAAGGTAGAGCAAGGATTTTGTGAAGGTGCAGTTGCCCCCTGTTCCGCGGGCGAGGAGTTCGCGCATGGCATCGAAATCCTGATCTGCAAGGAGCTTTCTGGCGCCGATGGAGTTGCGCAGAAACTCCACAGCGGCGACTCTTCCGGCGCCGTCAGCCCGGGGAACCAGAGTTTGCGCCACGGTGCAGAGCAGTGACTCCGAAAGGTCGGCTGCGATCTGGGGGCGTTCGCTTTCAGGGAACCGTTTCACCATCCGTTCCAAAGCCTGTACCACGTCAGGCGCCCGGGTGGCGGCGAGGACCAGATGTCCGGAAAGAGAGGCAGCCAGTGCGGCACGGAATGTTTCCAGATCGTTCATTTCCCCGATCATAATGCAGTCGGGACTTTCGTTGAGAGCGGAAGCAATGGCATCGCTCCAGCTTTCCCCGGGGAGAAGTTCCCGCTGTGAGACCACGGCGTTCTGATCCTGATGGACGAATTCTACAGGACTTTCAAGAGTAACGATGTGAACATTTCTGTTGGTATTGACAAAGTTGACCAGAGCGCCGAGAGTGGTGGATTTACCGCCGCCGTCAGGACCGGTAACGATGATCATGCCGTGGGGCATAATGGCAAACTCTCCAAGTTCTGCGGGGAGAGCCAGATTTTCAAAGACAAGGTCGTTACCGGACATGACCGGACGGGCTGTCATGGCAGGACCGTAAACGGTGGTGTAGAAACTCAGGCGGAACCTTTCGCCTGTTTCAAAGTTGAAGGCAGCTTCGGCACTTCCTTTGAGCTGGTACTGCTCCTCCTCTTCTTCTGTGAGGATCTCCCCTCTGAAGGAGTCGATGTCGCTTTGCTGTATGATGTCTCCTTCTCCGGGAAAGACGGCACCGTTGATCCGGAACGCAGGCACCTTGTTGGCACCGGCAAACAAATCTGAAACGCCTGATTCGTTGGCGTATTTGAGAAGTTCATACATATCCATGACTCTTATTTCCCCTTTCTTTTTTTGGAAACTGGTGCCGGCGTTTTGTGAAAATCTTCAACATTTTCAGGTATAAAACGATCAAAGGCACGGCGGCGTTGAGTGATTGTAACAGCTTGGAAACTGAAACGGTCGATGAAAAAGGTGTTCCACAACATGCGGTATCTTGCCGCAGAACACAGAGAGCTCTCCTCAATGATAAAGGGGACATATTTTCTGACAGGCGATACGGCAACAGCTGTGAAAATAAGGGCACAAATCAAACCCGTATGCAGAAATACCACCAGAGGAACCAGAAATTTGGTGATTTTTTCAGGAAAAGAAATGCCGGATAAACCTTCCGGAAGGAGATATTCCACTGTTTTTTTGAAAATCACTTCGGTAATAAACCAAATCACCAGTATGGTTGCCATTCCGAGCCAGGGAATAATTACTTTGTATCCGGAAGCCAGTGCAGCAATGCTGCTGCGCACCAGAGATTCACACCAGATGGCGAGAAAAGCCCCCAGCATGGTGCTGAAAAGTGCGAATGTTACTTCTGCCATATCGGCAGAGCGTTTTTTCCACGCCACGAAAACCGGCAGCAGCAGATAATAGAAATAATACATATCTTTTACTTTCTTCAGCCTTAATTTTTCAATTCCATAGTCACCCGCAGTACTTCATCCAGTGATGTAATACCCTTTGCGACCAGATCGTATCCGGAACGGAGCATTGCATTGCCTTCAGCAGTTGCTTTGAGTTTTTTCTGGATGTTGCTCAAATTGGTGTGTTCATCTTCCAGAAGCCCCCTCAACTCATCATCCACCAGCAGGATCTCAAAAAGAGCCATACGACCGCTGTAACCGGTGTTGCCGCACTTGCTGCATCCTTTAGGGGCAAAGATCTTACCGCACTCAATACCCAAATTCTTGAACTGGGCTTTTTCCTGTTCCGATGGGGTATGGGGCTTTTTGCAGGTACAGAGTTTTCTGACAAGACGCTGTGAAATCACCATCCGCAAAGTTCCTGCGATACTACGCAGGGGGATATTCAAGTTGGCGAGACGGTCGATGGTACCGATATTGTCGTTGCTGTGAAGTGTGGCAATGATCAAGTGCCCCGTTTGCGCTGCATGGATGGCAGTTTGGGCGGTATCTTCGTCACGGATCTCTCCCAGACAGATGATGTCCGGATTCTGCCTCAAGGCATTGCGGAGCAGCTGCGAAAAACCGATCCCGGCGGATTCATTGACCTCCATTTGGCTGATGGAAGGCATAACATGTTCAATGGGGTCCTCGATGGAAACCACATTCTTGATGGAGTAGTCGATGGAATTGAGCATGGCGTAGAGCGTGGTGGTCTTACCGCTGCCGGTGGGACCGCAAATCAGAACCATACCTGAGGGCAAACGGGGAGCCTGTTCCATGATCGTAAGTTCTTTTCCGGTAAGTCCGGCTGCTGCAAGGGTTTTTGGACCGGAGTCATCCCCCAGGATACGCAGGGCGATCTTTTCACCGCTGAAGGCTCCCACAGTCGCCACACGCAATGAGATATCTCCGCAAGGGCCTGTGAGAGAGAAGGATCCATCTTGAGGGCGGCGCCGTTCTGAAATATTCATACCTGCGGCGACCTTCAAAACATTGATGATCTGGGAACCGAAATCGGCACTGAATTCTTCTATGATCCGTAACGCACCATCCACCCGGAACCGGAGCACGGCAATATCCCCTGTTTTGGGGTCAATGAAGATATCGCTGGCGTGAAGTTTCAATGCCTCAGCCAGCATTTTCCGGACATAGTAAACATTTTCGTTCTCTTCGGCATCGGTTTCAAAGGCGTTGTTGCCCTGAGAGTCGATAATGATGGGCAAACTTTCTTTTTTGTGCGAGAAGGCTTTGATTTTTTTGGCGAAACGGCTGTTGAATTCTACGATCAGAAAGACAATGGGAGCTGCCACAAGAGCTGCCAGATTGAGATACTCGCCGTATTGAAGAACGAATTTGTTCCCCTTACGCTGCTTCTTTTCCAGATAAGGAAAGAATTTGACACCGGAAAGAAACCAGCAGATCATTATGAGCAAGTGAAGAAAGTTGACCTTTTCAAAAGCCTTGTTCACGGAAGGGACTTGCCGTGTATCTGCCTTGGGCGCTTTGGGCACTGCCGGAGCCTTGGGCGCCTCGGAGGCTTTGGGAGCTGCCGGGGCTTGGGTTGTTGCCGGAGCCTTGGGCGCCTCAGGGGCTTTGGGCATTGCCGGAGCCTTGGGCGCCTCAGGGTCTTTGGGCACTGCAGGAGCCTTGGGCGCCTCAGGGGCTTTGGGCATTGCCGGAGCCTTGGGCGCCTCAGGGGCTTTGGGCATTGCCGGAGCTTTGGGCGCCTCGGGGGCTTTGGGAGCTGCCGGAGCTTTGGGCGCCTCGGGGGCTTTGGGAGCTGCCGGGGCTTTGGTTGTTGCCGGAGCCTTGGGCGCCTCAGGAGCTTTGGGAGCTTTGGGAACCACGGGGCTTTGAGGTTCTGCTTTTACGGTTTGGGAAATTTGGGAAACAGGGGGGAGAGCTTTGGCAGTTTTTGTTTCTTTTACAGAAGAATCGCTCATAACTCCCAATACAATGCCGGAAATCAGCACAACTGCAGCAGCTCCGGCAATGGCATATCCTTTCCAACTTTTGGTAAAAAGCTGGATGTATTTATCAAGCAGCTTGTTTCCCGAAGGTCCCTTAAGCATTTTATCAAGCAGTGCAAGAAGTTTTTCTGCGTTTTCCGGACGCTTATCCACTTGCAGATCCATCATGGAGGCAACCAGCTTGCAGCATTCTTTGGAAACCTGCGGAGCTACCTTTTCCAAAGGCAGACAGTCTCCCTTGAGAACTTTGGATATCACTGCTTTGATATTACCGCCTTCAAAAGGACGCCTTCCGCTGAGCATGTGATACATCGTGGCGCCCAGAGAATAAATATCAGCCCGGGCATCCACATTGTCCGAGGAAAGAAGCTGTTCGGGGGCTGCGTAGTGGACTGTTCCGGTGATCCTGCCGCCGGAAGCGGTGGTTTTATCTTTGCCTGCCTTGGCAATTCCCAGATCTGCAAGTTTGACTTCATCGTTCGGGGTGATGAGAATGTTGGCAGGCTTGATGTCCCGGTGGACTATATCAAAGGCTGCTGCTGCTGTCAGAGCCTGACAGACGCCCCGTGCCACCTTGAGAACATATTCTTCGCTCATGGGACCTTCGCAGATAATGTTTTCAATATCCCTGCCTTCCACATATTCCATAACGATGTAACCGAATTTGCGCACAGGATCCACCTGAACATCCATGACATCCACAATGTACGGGGAGTGGATCCTGCATGCCAGGCGGGCTTCGTGGATAAGGGAATCCAGTGAGACATCGCCGATGGTGCCGGAATGGTCAGGATGCAGAAGTTTCAGAGCACAGGGGCGGTCAAGCAATATGTGATGAGCCAGATAAACTTCGCCCATTCCGCCAATGCCGATACACTTTTTGAGCAGGTAATTTCCCAGCTGATAGTTGGCAGGCAGATAGGAGTTTGAATAGTCATCTCCGGGATTTTCCGGACGGGACAGCAAAATATCTTTACCGCAATAAGTACATTCAGCGCGGGTGCCCAGCATCCACAGTTCACCCTCCAGCTCTTTATGGCACTCCGGACAGACGATCAGAATACGGCGGTCACTGCAGACACTCGGGATACCGCAGTTGGGGCATCGGATCTCCTGCCCCACAACTCTTTCGTCTTCAACAGGGTACTCTTTTTGGCAATATTCGCAGCGCATGTAGTGAAAATTCCGGTTTAAAAAATTCTATTACAATGACATATTCCTTAGTATACACTTATTTTTCTGAAATGTCAAGTCTTCTCTTGTGATAACTTCTTTTTTTTGTCAAAAAAGTGGGGCGTGTCAATAAATTAACGCCATTTGCTGTCAATTTCAGTCTTTGGCAGGGTAATGGGGCTGAGAGTAAATAAAATATGTTTTTTCCACCCATCTGCTCTTGCATTTTTTCATTGCAGGGCTAAATTAAGGAAAAACCGTTTTTATTTGCACCAACAATTATCACGCCGGAGTTCAACTCCGCAGAAATGAGGAAATGCCTATGAGCAGACATGAATTGAGATTCCGTCAGATCCATCTGGATTTTCACACATCACCCATGATTCCCGGTATCGGTAAAGCCTTTGACAAAAAACTTTGGCAGGAACGGCTTCAGATGGCGCATGTGGACTCCATAACCTGTTTTTCCTGCTGTCATCACGGATACAGCTATCACCCCACTGAGGTCGGGGAGATCCATCCGGGATTGGACTTTGATTTTCTCCGTGCCCAAATCGACGCCTGCCACGAAATCAATGTAAAGGTTCCCATCTACATCACAGCCGGAGTCAACAACCGCGTGGCTGAACAGGAACCCGGCTGGCGGGAACTGAACTTTGAAGGACGCTATGTGGGCTGGCAGCCTTCCCCTGTTCTGCCCGGATTCAAGTCTCTCTGCTTCAACTCCCCCTACATGGACTATCTCTGCCGCCTCATCGAAGAGGCAGCCCGGCTCTTTCCCGATGCTGACGGAATGTTTTTCGACATCATCGGGCAGAACCAGTGCTGCTGTCCCTGGTGTATGCGGGATATGAAAAAGGCGGGATTCGATCCCACCTCTGAAAGCGACCGCAAGATTTTCAGCGACCAAGTCATTGAAAAGTACATGAAACGCTCCACCGAAGCTGCCAGAAGCGTTAGAGCCGATATGCCGGTGCTCCACAATGCCGGGCACTATCTGGGACCGGGATTCAAACACCTTGCCAAGTATTTCAGCCACCTTGAACTTGAATCCCTGCCCACCGGCGGCTGGGGATACGACCACTACCCCCTTATGGCTGCTTACTGCCGCACGCAGGAGCTGGATTATCTGGGCATGACCGGGAAATTCCACTCCACCTGGGGGGAATTCGGCGGATTCAAGTCTGCCAACGCTCTGCGCTATGAATGCTGTGCCATGCTGGCTCAGGGCTCCAAATGCAGCGTAGGCGATCAGCTCCATCCGTCGGGGATGCCGGATGAAAGCACTTACCGCCTCATCGGTGAAGCATACGCCGATGTGGAAAAGAAAGAGCCCTGGTGTTCTCATGTCTCAAGCACTGCTGAGGTCGCCATTCTTTCCAACGAAGGTGTCAACGGCTGGACCGATAAAAACGGACATGTTGAGATCGGCATTTCCCGTTTTCTGCTGGAGTCCCACATTCCTTTCGACCGTCTGGACTCCTGGGCGGCGTTTGACAACTACAAGGTGCTGATCCTCGGTGACAATCTGAGATGTGATGCAAAACTCCTTGAGAGAGTCAAAAAATTCATTGCCAATGGCGGCAAAGTGATCCTTTCCGGAACTTCCATCTTCAAAAAGGAGTGCGATGAAGCCGCCTTCGATCTGCCCGTGGAGGTGGGGGAACTCAACATGCAGATCCCCAACTTCATCAAAGTTGCCGAAGGATTTGCCCCTGAGGGAGTCAATACCCCCTTTGTCATGTACCGTCCTTCTGTCAACATCAAGGTGAAGGGCGGCAGGAGTTTGGGGGAACTTTATGAACCCTACTTCACCCGCAATTACGAACATTTCTGTTCACACCAGCATACTCCCAACAAAACAGAGCCTTCAGGCTGTGCCGCAGGAGTTATGACTGAGGATATTCTCTACTTTGCCCACCCTGTCTTTACGCTTTATGCTTACTATGGAAATGTGCTGCTGAAGCAATTTCTCCTCAATGCCGTCAACGCATTTGTGGGCAGGGAAAAACTCCAGGTCGTGACCGACCTGCCTTCACAGGGAAGAGTTTCTCTGCTGGAGCAGAAGGCGCAAAAACGCTATATCTTCCACGCACTGTATGCCGTCACTTCACTGCGGGGCATGGCAACCCCCTCTTTCATGCCCGGAATGCGCGCTACATCCCCTGTGGAGGTTATTGAAGATCTGACACCTGTATACAATGTGAACTTTGAAATCAAAGTGGATAAAAAAGTGGTCAAGGCGAAACTTGTCCCCGAAAATGTGGAGATCCCCTTTGTTTATGAGAATGGAAAAGTGAAATTCACCCTTGAAAAGCTCCAGTGTCACCAGATGGTCGAGCTGGATTATTGAAACACTGAGAGGCAATTTCAAAACTCCTCATTTTTGAATGACTTTTGAAATTACCTCATTGACTTAAGGAGATAAAAAAAATGAAAAAAATCATGACTTTTGCCGCACTGCTCTTTGCTTTTTGCCTTGCAGCGGAACCCCTCAATTTGCAGATGCCTTTCAAAAAGGGAGACAAAAGTGCCGTTGCCGGCTGGGAAACCAAAGGAACCCTTGTTGATCTTGACGGCGGTAAAGCTGTCGCTTTGAAAAAGGGAGAAAAGCTCACGTTCAAAAATTCCTTTCCCGGCAAGAAGGGGGATAAGCTGGTCTATGAGATCACATTAAAAAATTCTGCAGGCTATGTCAGTTTGCGTATCGGTCAGTGGTCAAAAGAGGGATGGATCGGTGAAAACTTTGTCGTACTCAAAACACAAAAGGATTTTTCCGTTGTCAAAGGCGAGATCTTCCTCAAAGATGCTCCCAAGCCTGACAAAGCAGGAGTCCTCCGAAAAGTCAACAGATTTCATGTCAACATCTACGCCCACAGCAATTCTCAGGATGCGGTCATCAAAAATGTGAAAATCGACCGCATTCCGGCAAAATAATGTGGAAAATGTAAGGAGCAGGGCAATCGCTGCTCCTTTTTTCGAGAAAGTGCCCCTTTTTTTGCATTTTTTTTGCAATTTCGATTTGCAATTCCAAAAATGCGGTGCTATATTATAAACATGGCGGCGGGTTAGCTCAGTTGGTTAGAGCGTCGGAATCATAATCCGCAGGTCCACAGTTCGAATCTGTGACCCGCTACCAATCCTTTGAATATGGAACCTTGTCTCAGGACAGGGTTCTTTTTTTTGTCTCCCCGCCGGTGTTGGGCGAAATTCATAATGACTTTTGAGGCAATTTCAAAACTCCTCAAAATTGTCAAAGCGCCCTCGCTTCGATCTGATAAAGGGAGCGTTTTCGGCTGTTACCTTGCAGGTAGCAGCCTCAAACTACCCTTTACAGCTCTTTGCGAATGACATCTTTGCCAT
>JAZODE010000094.1:0-14398 GCA_045596885.1 Victivallaceae bacterium | reverse complement strand
CCTGATTGGGACCATCCCCCCAGACAATAAGGCGGATCGACGGATCTGCTTTGCGCATTTCCCTGACAAACCGGGCGGCATAAGTTCCGTTTTCCTCAGCTGTGAAGCCGGGTTCTGTAAAACTGGGGGGCTGATATCCGGTTTCGTTCCCGATCTGCCAGAAACGCACATTGTAAGGCTTTTTCACTCCGTGGCTCAGGCGGAGTTTGTCTTCCGGGTCATTGCAGTAACGGACCCATGCTGCAGCCTCTTCCGCCGTGCCCCGCCGATCGTCGCCGGGGACGGGCTCCATCCACTTTTTCTGTCCTTCAGACATGAAGTTGACATTAAGGAGCAGTTGGGCGTCGATGGTCTGTGTCAGTTGGGCAAGTTCTGCCGTTCCCACCTGGTTGAGGTAGATACCGTCCCAGCAGATATTGTGCATGGGAACCCTTTTGGGACCGACGCCTTCACGCCAGTGGTAGTAAGAAGCAAAGCAGCCCCCCCAGCGGATCATGGTGGGGGAAAGTTCTTTCAATATTTCAATAACCTTTCCCTGCCAGCAGTTGTTTTTGAAGTCCCACGCCGCGTCGATGGAACTGTCGGCGCACCCCAGGGGTTCGGCAAACTGCATAAAAAGGTATGGCGAAAGGTCATAAAGAGGAGTTGAGTCTATTTCAATTTTCATTTGTCTGTTTTCAGAAATTATATAACGCTGATCGATCAATGTATGTTCTGCGTATTACTATAACTCCGGGGGGATCAATTTTCAAGGCGCTTCAGAGACAATTTCAGACTTTGGGCAGCAGTTGAAGCAACTTATTCCCCAAACGGCTCAGGTCACACTGCGCCGGAACCGGAACAAAGCTCCTGCAAAAAGAGCGCTGCCGATGAGGAAGAGCGAGAGCATTTCCTGCCACACAGCCTTGATGCCCGCCCCCCGGTAAAGGACTCCCTGACAGAAACTCACAAACTGGGTCTCAGGAGAAATCAGCATGACTTTCTGCAGCAGTTCGGGCATACTTTCAAGGGGAGTCATTCCTCCTGAAAGCATTTCCATGGGCATGAGTATCAGTATAAGCAATATTCCCAGTTGAGGCATGTTTTCTGCAATGCACGCCAGAAATATGCCGATGGAAGTCACCGCAAAAAGATAAAGCGCCATTCCCGCCATAAAAAGCAGACGGGAGCCCGCCATGGGAACTTTCATAATGACTCCGATCACAAGATAATGAGAGATGCCAGCTGTAATAAGTACCAGTACCCCCATCGCCCAGATCTTTGATGCCATGATCTCAAAGGAGTTCAAAGGCAGCACCAGCAAATGTTCCAAAGTACCGTGTTCCCGTTCCCGGATCAATGCGGCGCCCGTAAGTATCACTGCAAGAAGAGTGATGCTGCTGATAAGCTGTACAACAGAGGCAAAGCGGGATTGCTGCAAGTTCGGATTGAAAGAGTTGCGTATAACCAATTCTGCTGCTGCAGGAGCTGCATCGCTCCGGGTGTAATGGGCTGTTTCCTCCGCAATGATCTGCTGGATATAGTTGGCGCCGGTAAACGCCTGGGACATCCGGGTGGCATCCACATTGAGCTGTATTTCCGCCCGGCGGTGGGCCATGAGATCCTTTTGGAAATCTGGCGGAAAGACCAGAACAAAAGTATAACGCCCCTTATCCATTTCCTCATCCGCTTCCCGGCGGCTGATTTGGACTGCTTTGGCAAACATGGGACTTTGGAACGCATCTGTAATGCGCCGTGAAAGGGGGGAACGATCCTCATCCACCACTGCAATGGCGGCGTTGTGGAGAGAATCCGGTTTGGCATTGGCGCTGATATAGATCCCCAGGGAAAAAGAGTAGACGATCAGCCCCATAAGCAAAGGTTCCCGCAACACACCGGCAAACTCCTTCATTCCCAGAAAGAAGATAACTCTCAAACAGTTCCTGAGCATTTTACTTTTCCTGTTTTTTCTGCAGAAAGACCGCTCCGGCAGCGATAAGAGGAACAGCAACAATAAAGTATGTAAAAGCAGAAGAAAGCTCCCTGAAGTCGAGATTTTTGTTGAAGATCCCCCGGCTGATCAGCAGCATGTAGGTGGTGGGATAGATGCTCCCGATAAAACGGGGCAGTACGCCTTGTGTTTCCACAGGGGTCACAAGCCCGCACAACTGGACAGCCGGCAGCATGGTGCTCATCATGGTAAGAAAAAGCGCCGCGATCTGACTGCGGGTGACTGCGGAACAGAGAAGTCCGAACCCTGTTGAGGCACCAGCGTAAAGGACCAATGCCGCCAGCAGAAGAAAAATGTTCCCTTTGACATGCACATGAAAAATGGTCTCTGCCGCTGCCACCATGAAAAGAGCGCTCAAAGATCCGAAAATAATATAGGAAAGCTGCTTTCCCAGCATGAATTCAGCTCTTGTCAGAGGCGTTGCATAAAGGTTGATGATGGAGCCGTTCTCCTTCTCTCTGACCACTGCCAGAGCCGTCAGCGCCGCCGGAAGCATCATGAGCAGCACGGGGATCACTCCGGGGACCATGGCAGGCAGACTGCGGACATCGGGATTGTACCGGTAACGGACCTCCACATCCCCATGGGGAGCGGCACTGTTGTCTTTCCCCGCAGGGAGCTTTTCTGCAAGGTATTTGGCGTGCATTGCCCGGATGTAACCGTTGATGGTTTCCGCCCGCATAGGCATGGAGCCATCCACCCAGACTCCGATTTCCGGGGCGGCTTTCCGCGCCAGATCTTTGCCGAACCGTGGGGGGATCTCTATGACCATGCTCAATTCCCCGGAGTTCATACGCCGCTCCATTTCATCGTAACTTTTCACCGGGGGGCGTTCCTTGAAATAGCGGGAACCGGCAATATTGAGGATGTAGTTCCGGCTGCTTTCACTGTTGTCCCGGTCAAGAACGGCAAAAGTAAGATTTTCCACATCCATACTGATACCGAATCCCATGACCACCATGAGGATCAAAGTACCGAAAAGAGCAAGAGTTATTCTGACAGGATCTCTGACAAG
Source organism: Victivallaceae bacterium (assembly GCA_045596885.1). Classification (GTDB taxonomy): domain Bacteria; phylum Verrucomicrobiota; class Lentisphaeria; order Victivallales; family Victivallaceae; genus UBA1784. The sequence continues at coordinate 11,393 of JAZODE010000094.1, read as the reverse complement.
CTCATCGAATTCTTTCTTGAAACAGCTGTAAAAACGGCGGAATGAGAAATATTTTTCCAAGCCGGAGACTTTTCCGGAAGAAGCATCGGCAAAGGAAAGCAGTGCCTCTTGAACTGCCTTTTTATCAGGTGCTTCGGGGGAGTATTCTTCAAGGAAGGCAATAAAAGCTGACTCCAGATCACTGCAATGGCGCATTTTCACAATACGCTCCGGCGTATCACAGACCAGAGATTTTCCGGCGTGCATCAGAGAAATACGGTCACACCGCTCTGCTTCGTTCATAAAGTGGGTGGAAATAAAGATGGTCACTTTATCTTTCCGTGAAAGCTCCAGTATCAGCTCCCAGAATTTATCTCTGGTCACAGGATCGACTCCCGATGTGGGTTCATCGAGGATCAGCAGTTTGGGCGCGTGGAGCACTGCCGCTGCCAGACTCAATTTCTGCCGTACACCGGGAGGCAGGGAAGAGGGGAACAAAGGGGCAACATCTTCCAGTTGGAACTTTTCGATACACTCCCGGACTCTTTGTGCCACCAGACTTTCCGGGATCCCGTAAAGTCTGGCGTAAAGCTGCAAATTCTGTCTGACAGAAAGTTCGTTGTAAAGTGAAAAGTTCTGGGTCATATATCCGAGGATCTTGCGGCTTTCCAAATTCCTCCCCGTCACCGGTGTTCCAAAGAGTGTTGCGCTCCCTGAAGTGGGGGGCAGCAGCCCGGTCAGCATCCGCATGGTGGTGGTCTTGCCGCAGCCGTTGGAACCGAGAAAGCCGAAAATCTCCCCCTCAAATATACGGAAACTCACCTTATCAACAGCAGTAAATGAACCAAATTCCCGGGTCAATTCCTGTGCTTCAATAATGACATTGGAACTTTCTGTTTGCGGAATGACCTTAATTTTTTTATGCCCGGCACGCCGCTCCTCAGGCAGCAGAGAGATAAAAGCAGACTCAAGATTTTCACTTTCCGTCTGCCGGAGCAATTCAGCAGGCGTTCCCTGTGCAAGGAGTTTCCCATGATCCATTACAACCACAAAATCGCTGTTGGCGGCCTCATCCATGTAGGCGGTGGAAACGATGATGCTCATTTGCGGACGCGCCTTTTTAACATTCCTGAGCAGGTCTCTGAACTGGCGCCGCGCCAGGGGATCGACGCCGGTGGTCGGTTCATCCAGGATCAGCAGATCAGGGGTGTGGATCAAAGCACAGCAAAGCCCCAGCTTCTGTTTCATGCCTCCGGAGAGTTTCCCAGCCGGGCGTTGGAGAAATTTTTCAAGTCCGGTCGCTTCAGTCAGAAGGGCGATACGCCTTCGATTGCTCTCTTTGTCACCGCTGTAAAGAGAAGCAAAAAAGGTAAGATTTTCCTCAACAGTCAGGGAAAAGTAAAGATTTTTCCCCAATCCCTGAGGCATATACGCCATTCGTTCCATAACTGCGGTTCTGCGTTTGGAGTTGCGAAAGTCAGTTTCCAGCACCTCCAAGGTCCCCTGCTGCAAAGCACGTGTCCCGGAAATCAACGAAAGGAGCGTTGACTTTCCGGCACCATCCGGACCGATGATCCCGGTAATGCAGCCTTCCGGGATCTGAAAAGAAAAGTCCTCAAAGACCTTTACCGAGCCGTAAGAAAAAGAGAGGTCCCGGCAGGAAACAATATTTTTCATCGTTCTGTCCTGAGTTTCAGAAACGCCGGCCACGGGGCATGAGGATCAAGTTTCACCCATGCCACGCCGGGAATACCGGTCTTCACATAACGGATATATTTTCTGAGAAGCTGAGGCGAAATGCGCGCTTTGACCCGGAACATGAGTTTTTCTCTTTCCTGCAAAGTTTCCACGGTTTTTGGGGTAAATTGAGCCACGCTTGAAACATAGATGACTGTCGCCGGAACGGGAACATCTTTGAGCGCATCAAGCAGAAGCCTTGCTTCACTGCCGATCCGGACTTTACCTGCGGAACGCTCCGGAAGAAAAAAGGTCATGTAGACATCGCTGAGATCCACCAGACTGAGTACTTTTCCGCCTGCGCCCAGGACCTCCCCCGGTTCTGCCAGACGGTACTGGATCCTCCCGGCAAGAGGGGCGGTCAAGCGGGAGTCGGCAATATCGGCATTGATCCGGACGATATCAGCTTCGGCGGCTTTGATATTGGCGTCTGCGCCCTTCAAATCGGCGAGAGCCCCTGAAAGGGAGGCTTCACTTTTCTTTACATTGGCTGCGGCAGCCGCCAGTGCAGCTCTGGCATTGAGAAAAGCTGTTTCGTCATTTTCGTACTGCTGTTTTGAAGCGGCAGAATCCTTAAAGAGAGTTGAGATCCTCTGAAAGCGTTTTTCAGCTCCGGAAAAAGTGCTTTTCTTCTGGAGCAGTGCGGCACGGGCAACTTCGATTTCACTCTGTTTCAGTTCGTACTCTGCCTGACAGCTTGCTTTGGCAGCCTTTGCCTGAGCGAGACGCGCCTTTGCCTGAGCAAGAGAGGCTTTGAGCACATGGGTCTGCATTTCAACCAGCAGCTGTCCCTTTTCCACAAAGTCCCCTTCCTGAACATAGATGGCGGCAATGCGTTCAGAAAGTTTGGTACAGATGTAGACTTCAGTTGCCTCCAGCCTGCCGTTACCGTGGGCATAACGGGGATCCTTGAGGATCAAATCGCTGCGGCAGCTGCGGATTCCCGCAAAAATGACGGCGGCAACAGCGATCACTGCCGCAATAAGAATAAACTTTTTCATAACCTCTCCATTGACTCCTGCAAGTCAATATAAGAGGTGCTGCGGCAAATATCAAGAAAAAGTTACAAATTATACCGTGTCAGGGTATCCGGGAAAACAGCACACTTGAAAAAAATCACAATTTATTCAAATGATTGCGCAGTTTCTCCAAAGTTCCGGTGATCTCTGTCTCACCAAACTCGTCCGCTACAGCCATCAAAGTCAGAAGGGCATAATTCTTCTCACGCCGCAGAATGGTTTCGGCAAACTCTTTGACCTCCTGCAGCTGTTCCATGTTCTCAACTTGCCGCAATTTGCTGACAAGAACGATCATATCATAGTTCATACATAACTCCATTAAAGCAGCAAAAAAACAGCATATCCTGAGTTTTAAGTAAGCAAAGGGAATAAATTCAATTAAATATAGCACTGAATTTTAAATTTTCAAGTATCAGTAAAAGGTACAACACCTTCATCTTTTCAAAAAAATGAAAATAAAGCCATTCGCAAAGAGCTGTGAATTGCCGGATCGGATGAGGGGGGGGGCTTAGAAAATTCTTAAAATTATCTCATGAATTTGAAAAAGCCTCCCGGTCCTCAAGGGCAAAAGGGTTATTTGAGCTCCGCCAAAATTTCAGAAGCGTTAGTATCAGGCTTGACCTTGGGCATGACCTTTTCAATGGTTCCGTCGGGAGCGATGATAAAGGTGGTCCGCACAACGCCCATGGAAAGTTTGCCGTACAACTTTTTCTCCTGCCAGACGCCGTATGCTTTTATGGCTTGCAGTTCGGGATCCGCAAGGAGTATGAATGGCAAATTGTGCTTTTCAGCGAATTTGCGGTGGGAGTCCACACTGTCTTTGCTGATACCGATGACAACCACATCCCGCTCCTGAAATCCGCTGTAATTTTCAGCAAAGGCGCACGCCTGACGGGTACATCCGGGGGTATTGTCTTTGGGGTAAAAGTAGAGGACGATCCGTCTGCCGGCAAACTCAGAAAGAGAAATGTTGTTGCCATGCTGGTCCATTAAAGTAAAATCAGGAGCTTTGTCGCCTGCATTCATAAATAAAATCTCCGCTGTTTGATGATTTGCTGCGGATAATATACAATACACTTCAAAACAATTCAAGCAGCTCTTAAAAAAAATTTGACTTCCGGCTCTTGCGGCTGTATATTGAAGCATGTACTTGAACCGTCAGCACCAGAAAGCGGAAGAATAAGAGCAATGGAAGAATTTGTGGTCTATGTTTTTGTGAACATCACATTGCAGGAGGTCTATTTCGGTATGAACTCCTCTGCCAACACTGAGGAAGCTCAACTGCCGGAGGAGATCTGTCACTGGGATTTCTGTTCTCATGCAATCGCCAATCCGGTCATGGTCGAAACGGGGATCTCAGAGCAGCAGGCTGTCGCCGTTGTCCGGGAACTGCAAACCAAAGCTCTGGGCAATCCTCAGGGGAAAAAAATCCTTCTGAACCGTGCCGTACAGCAGGAGTGAAGAGCGGCAAAAATCCCCCGGAATATGGCAAAAATCAGAAAAAGTGGAAAAAAAACATAAATTTTTGACTTTTTTTAAGAAATCAGTTTGATATTGTCCCCAATGCAGTGTACATTAGGAATCGCTTTTTTCGGCGGATAATCCCGCACCGTGCCGGAACCCTGAAAAAAGCAAAAAACAGTCCAGGGAGGACAAAACAAAAATTTAACCCGCAGGCTTCATAATGTTCGGTGAAGCACTGCAATTGTCTTTAACAAAAAAAACGGAAGAGTACTCCAATTCCGGAACAAAGAAGGGGTCCATGGCAATGGCATTTAAGAATGGTTGTCAGGCTTGTGCTGGTAGTGTTGCAACACCGGTAACGAACGCAGATTATATGGTCCGTCAGGAACAGACGGAGTCCAATGCGCGAAGTTACCCCCGTAAATTCCCGTTTTCTCTGGTGAAAGCCAAGGGATCGTGGATCGAAGATGTGGAAGGCAACCGGTATTTGGATTTTCTCTGCGGCGCAGGTACACTGGCTCTGGGACATAATGATCCTGAGATCAATCAGGCTATGATCGAGATGCTCAGCAGTGATGCTCCGCTGCACACTCTTGACCTGATGACTCCGGTCAAGGACCGTTTTGTGCATACGCTGATCTCTCTTCTTCCTGAAGAACTTCAGCCCAACGCCAAAATCCAGTTCTGCAGTCCTTCAGGGACCGATGCAACTGACGCAGCTATCAAACTTTGCAAAACTGCCACCGGCAGGAGTTCCGTCATTGCATTCGGCGGCGGATATCACGGCATGGGACACGGTGCACTTTCACTCACCGGCAACCTCTCTGCCAAGTCCAAAGTCCATGCGCTGATGCCTGAAGTCCACTTTTTCCCCTACCCCTACTCCTACCGCTGTCCTTTCGGTCTGGGCGGTGAAGCGGGTATCAAGGCATGCTGCAACTACTTTGAACGCACCCTCAAAGATCCCGAAAGCGGAATTACTCTGCCTGCTGCAGTGATCCTCGAACCCATTCAGGGTGAAGGCGGCGTCATCCCGGCTCCTGTGGAGTTTCTCCAGACTGTTCGCCGGGTCACAAAAGAGCTGGGTATCCCCATGATCGTGGATGAGATCCAGTGCGGCGTTGGACGCTCCGGTAAATTCTTTGCTTTTGAATATGCTGACATCGTGCCCGATGTGATCCTTGTTTCCAAGGCGATCGGCGGCACCCAGCCCATGTCAGTTGTGGTTTACAATAAAGAACTTGACAAGTGGCAGCCCGGTTCCCACGCGGGAACGTTCCGTGGCAACCAGCTTGCCATGCGCGCCGGTACCGTGGTCATGGAGCGCGTCGCCAATGAGGAATTCCTTGCAGAAGTCCGTGCCAAAGGCGACTATCTGAGAGAGCGTATGCTCGCCCTCAAAGAGAAGGTTTCCATTATCGGCGATATCCGCGGCAAAGGACTTATGTCCGGCTGCGAATTTGTCGATCCCAAGGGTACCCCCGATGCTCTCGGTTCACTCCCTGCCAGCGGTGATATCGCTGCTACGGTGCAGAAAAAGTGCTTCGAGAACAAGCTGGTCATGGAAAAAGGCGGTCGTCACGGTTCTGTCATGCGCTGTCTGTGTGCGTTGAATGTGACAAGAGAAGATCTTGAGACGATGATCTCTATTTATGAAAAAGTCGTTCTTGAGGTCAATGCAGATGTCACAAAATAATCTTTTCCTGACACCTGACAGCACCGATAAAAATGCCTACATCCGTATGATGGAGTCCACGGTCCGCGCCATCGCTGATGCCGTAGACCATGGACAGGCATACGCCGGTATGGGACCTTACGAACTGCGCGCTGCAGTCCACTCAGAAGAGCTGCTCCCCAAACAGGGACGCAGCTTTGAGGAAGTCCTCTCTGAAGTCAAAGAGAAGATCCTCCCCAATCTGGTGCGTCCCATGTCCACCAATTACATGGCGCATCTCCACAGTGCTGCTCTTCTTGAGACCATCGCCGCTGAGTTGATCCTTTCCACCTTCAATCAGTCCATGGACTCCTGGGACCAGGCGCCTGTGGCAACTGAGATCGAGGTGGAGGTCATCCGCAATCTCTGTAAACTTTACGGATATGATGAAAACAGCGACGGCGTTTTCACCTCCGGCGGTTCCCAGTCCAATCTTTCCGGTCTGCTGCTGGCAAGGGACTGGTTCTGCAACACAAAACTCAACTGGGATGTGAAAAAGTTCGGTCTGCCCGAAAATTTCCGCAAATTCCGGATGTATGCCTCTGAGATCTCACACTTTTCCATGGAAAAGAGCGCTCACCTCATGGGGCTGGGCTACGATGCCGTGGCAAAGATCCCCGTTGATGATGCCATGCGGATGGATATGAAGGCTTTCAGAGCACAGATCGAAAAAGATATCAGTGAAGGATTCCTTCCCTTCTGCGCCTGTGCCACCGTGGGAACCACCGATTTCGGCAGCATCGATCCAATGAAGGAAATGCGCGTTATTTGTGATGAATTCGGCATGTGGCTTCACGCCGACGCAGCCTACGGCAGTGGTGTGGCGCTCTCTGAAAAATACGCCTCCCGCGTTGATGGTCTGGGAGCTTGTGACTCCATTACGGTGGATTTTCACAAGATGTTCCTTATGCCCATCAGCTGCAGTGCCTCTCTGATCAAAGATAAAAGCAACTTTGAGGCACTGACACTTCACGCAGACTACCTCAACCGTGAGGAGGATGAGGAAGAAGGCTACATCAATCTGGTGAACAAGTCCATGCAGACCACCCGGCGCTTTGATGCCCTCAAGGTGTGGGTCTCTTTCAGGATGCGCGGCAAAGAGGGATGGTCCGAACTGATCACAACATGTATCGACAACGCCGCCTATTTCTATGAACAGCTTGCCAAGCGTGACGATGTGGAGGTCATTGTCAAGCCGGAAATCAGTTCCGTGGTCTTCCGTCTCCTCGCCGTTCCCGGGAGCGCTGAGGATGCAGACACCATGAACAAGCGTATCCGCCGTAAACTGCTCCACGAAAAGGGAGTCGTCATCGGGCAGACCGTCTGCCGGGGCAATACCTGTTTGAAATTCACTTTGCTCAATCCGCTGCAAAGTCACGCAAAGCTGGATGAACTTCTGTCTCTGATCCTCTCTTTGCGCTGAGATCTTCAAGATCAACAGAACTCCGCCCGGTCGATCCCGGCGGAGTTTTTTATTTACTCCGGCTTTCTCAAAAAAATTTGATTTTTTGTATTTTCAGGACTTGCAAAAGTATTTTCAAGGTGCTATATTAAAGCAAAACAGGTTTAACTGAGGTTATTTGATGAACAAGTTTTATTACGGCAGCTTTTATTTTACTGGTTTTGCTTTTAGCAAGCGGAGCCGGTCTTTGCGTGCTGTAAGGTTTCACTGATAACCAATGAGAGACAGCGTTCAAGATACGGCTCCGGGCGAAAAAATCGCACGGAGCTTTTTTTTATGACTGAAGGAGAAAGGTAATCATGGTCATTATTCTCAAGCCGAATCCGGGTGCAACGCAGGTTGAATCACTGCGGAAATTTCTGGATCAGCACGGTCTTCAGACCCATTTGTCTGAAGGTAAGAATCAGACTGTTATCGGTCTGGTGGGCGACACCTCACGGGTGGATATGGAAATGCTCAAGGCACTTGATATCATCGAAGATGTCAAGCGCATCCAGGAGCCCTACAAAGACGCCAACCGGAAATTCCATCCCGACGACACTGTCGTCAAAGTCGGTGATGCCAAGCTGGGCGGAGGATTTTTTTCTGTGATCGCCGGTCCCTGCTCCGTGGAATCAGAAGAGCAGATCATCACCGTTGCCAAAGCAGTCAAAGCCTCCGGTGCCTCCATGCTCCGCGGCGGCGCATTCAAACCCCGCACCAGCCCCTACGCTTTTCAGGGACTCCGGGGCGAAGGTATCCGACTGCTCCTTGAAGCCAAGAAGGAAACAGGACTCCCCATCGTCACTGAGATCATGGATCTTTCACAGCTGGATCTTTTCGCAGAGGTGGATGTGATCCAGATCGGTGCCCGCAACATGCAGAACTTTGAACTGCTCCGCCAGATCGGCAAGACCCGCAAACCCATTCTTCTGAAACGGGGACTTGCCAACACCTATCAGGAGTGGCTCATGAGTGCTGAATACATCATGTCCTCCGGCAACGATCAGGTGATCCTCTGCGAACGGGGTATCAGAACCTTTGAACCTCAGACCCGCAACACTCTTGACATTTCCGCAATTCCCGTCATCAAGAATTTGAGCCATCTGCCTATTATCGTTGACCCCAGTCACTCCATCGGCATTGCCAGATATGTCTCTCCCCTTTCCATGGCGGCAGTGGCAGCAGGAGCCGACGGACTGATTATTGAAGTCCACAACAATCCCGCCTGCGCTCTGTGCGATGGTGCCCAGTCCCTGACACCGGGAAGTTTCGATGAAATGATGAAAAAAGTGAATGTATTGAGGAGTGCTCTCTGATGAATCTCGAAGAATGCCGCAAAAAAATCAATTTGCTTGACGATCAGATCTGTGATCTTTTCGTTGAACGGATGAAGGTCTCATCCGAAGTGGCAAAAGCAAAAATGGCTGCTAAAAAATCCGTTACCGACAGTTCCCGGGAGCGGGAAGAACGGCTGCGCATGATCAAGCGTGCCGGTGATGATTTCGGCGACCGTGCCGCCGTCCTTTTCACCACGCTCTTTGACCTGAGCCGTTCCTATCAGCGTTACCTTATTTCCGGCAACGGCAAACTGGCAGCTGAACTGGAAACCGCCGCCCGGAACGATATGGATACCCTTTTCCCCACCCGTGCAGTGGTCGCCTGTCAGGGGGTGGAAGGCGCCTATTCCCAGCAGGCATGTGACCGTCTTTTCAAACAGGCGGACATCGTCTATTTCAGAAACTTTGCCGGAGTCTTTCAGGCGGTGGAACAGGGGTTGTGCGAATACGGCATTCTCCCCATCGAAAACAGTACCTCAGGCAGTGTCAACGCCATTTATGACCTGATGCGCAGCAATAAATTCTACATCGTGCGCAGTCTTTCCATGCCCATCCGTCACCATCTCCTTGCCAAGCCGGGGGTGAAGCTTGAGGATGTGAAAGAGATCGTTTCACACGAACAGGGAATATTGCAGTGCCGTGAATTCCTCAACCAGCACCCCGGTATGAAGATCACCATTCACGACAACACTGCTATGGCGGCAAAGATGGTTGCCGAATCCGAACGCAACGATATCGCCGCCATCGCCTCTTTGAACTGTGCTCAGATCTACGGGCTCAACGATCTTACCGGCGACATCCAGAACAACGCCGCCAACAGGACCCGTTTCATCTGCATTTCGCGGAATTTGCGGCTCTTCCCCGGTGCGGACCGTATCAGTCTGATGCTTTCCACAGCCCACCGTCCCGGAGCTCTTTACAGTTTGATTTCCAAGTTCGCCACCATCGGTGTCAACCTGACCAAGCTGGAAAGCCGTCCCATTCCGGGCAGAGAGTTTGAATTCATGTTCTACTTTGACCTTGAAGCCTCTCCCCGGTCTCCAGAGGTCATCCGGCTTCTGGATGGGCTTGCCTCAAGCGGCGACACCTTTGTGTTCCTGGGCGGATACCGGGAAATCGTTTGATCCACAGATGCGGAACTTCTTCAACAAAGGAGTTCCGCTTTTTCATTTCAAGGAACTGAAAAATGAAATTTGATATTCCTTTGCTCCAAAATATTCTTGACAGTGCCGTGGAATCCGGTGAAGAGTGCGGTCTTCAGCTGGCGGTCTACGATCACGGCGAACTTGCCTTCAACCTCTGTTCCGGATACGCTGACCGGGCGCGTACTGTCAGGGTCACGCCAGAGACACTTTTCCCTGTTTACTCCTGCGGCAAAGGAGTCATGAGCGCCGCCTTCCACATTCTTGCGGAGCGGCAGATCATCCGTTACAACGACCGTGTGGCGGACTACTGGCCTGAATACGGCTGCAACGGCAAAGAAGAAACTTTGGTCTGGCAGGCGCTTTCACACCGTGCTGCCGTCAGTGCGATGCCGGAACTTGCCGATGTCAGAGACAGATGCAACTGGGAACTCATGTGTAAAAAGATCGCCGAAGCGGTCCCTGCCAATACTCCCGGGGAAAAATGCGCCTATCACGGTGTCACCTTTGCCTGGGTCATCGGTGAACTTGCCACCCGGGCAAGCGGTATTTTTTTCAGGGATTTCATCAGTGAAGAGATCCTGAAAAAGCTGGGTCTTGAAAGAGACTTTTTCTTTGGCACTGATGCTGAAGCCGATTCCCGGATCGCCGAAGTTGACGGCAGTGAAAGTGATTGGGTCCGGGAATTTATTGAAACGCCTGAAATCCGTCATGGATTCATCCCCTCAGCCAACGGCATCGGAACCGCCGGATCACTGGCAAAAATCTACGCTGCCATCACCACCGGCGTTGAAGGGAAAAAACTGCTGAAGAACGAAACCGTGGAAAATGCGACTATTCTCCGTCGCCATTGGAGTGATCCTCTCACCCCCACCTGGGCGAAATTCGGTCTGGGCTGGGCGCTGCCCTACGCCCCCGACAACTACGCCGTTTTCGGACACGGCGGCGCTCTGGGCGGTGAAGCTTTTGCCGACCGGGAGCGGGGCATTACTGTGGGTTTTGTGAAAAACCATGTCACATCCACCCACCCCGTCCACCCTGTCCGTGACCGTCTCGCCGAAGCCATGGGCATGCCGGTACGCCACTGGTGATCGGAAGATCACAGGGGGCATGATCAGCCTCTTTGGTATCGTAAAGGGCTCTGAGTGTGCAAGAGTGCCTGTGCGGCACATGGCGTGATAAAACGCTAAAAAAAGGCTGCGGCAAAACTGCCGCAGCCCTCTTTGTGTGTGTTAAGATCAGGAGATCTTCAAGGCAAGAGTGCCGTTGTTGTTTTCGAGGGTATAACGCTTGTCGTTGTAATCAAGGTACTCACCCACAGCGAGAGAACCGCAGTCGTTGCCGTCGCCGATGTAGAGGGTGATCCTTTCGCCGAAATCAGAGGCGTCACCCGCCAGATCATAGGTGCCGAGGGCCTGATCCAAGCCGACTTCCATGGAGTAACGGGTCACGGAATAGAAGTTCCCGATATCGTCAAGGATCGCTCCCTGATCGGCGGTGCGGTCGTCAAGTTCAAAGTTGACATAAGCTCCCAAGCCATTGACGCCGCCTGAGGTG
>JAZODE010000093.1:0-6686 GCA_045596885.1 Victivallaceae bacterium | reverse complement strand
CCCACAGCAGCTCCCAAACCGCCTACTGCGGCACCCAAGCCCCCTGCGGCAGCTGTTCAGGCGCCTGAAACCCCTGCTGCGGCTCCGGAACCTGCCCCTGCTGAAAAAGAGAAAAAGGGCGGCGACGATGAAATTTCACTGGCTCCCAGCGAAAGAAAGAAGCCCGAAGCCGAGGAAGGCGAAAAGTCTGATGCCGGCAAGAAAGCTCCTGCCAAATCAAGGATCCTTGCCAACGACGATGAGGAAAACAAACCCTCTCTGCTCTATCTGGTCCTTGCCGTGCTGACATTTTTGTGCGTCGCTGCCGCCGGAGTCATCACCACAGTTCACTATCTGGACTTTGAACAGAAGATCAAGGTTTACGAGCATGTGCCTTTTCTCCCTGTTGCAAAGTAAATCTTTAAATCCAATGTCGATCCATCAGTACGCCGGAAAATAAAACTCCGGCGTTTTTTTGAGTGCAGTAATCATGGCAGAAGTATCAATAGAAAAACTTACCAAAAGTTATGACGGTTCCGTCAAAGTCCTTGACGGAGTGGACCTGCGTATAAATCAGGGCGAACTGGTCTTTTTACTGGGACCTTCAGGGTGCGGCAAATCCACACTGCTCCGGATCCTTGCCGGACTGGTCACTGCCGACAGCGGCACCATCTCTTTTGACGGCAAAAACATTATGGCTCTGCCCCCTGAAAAACGGCGTGCCGCCATGGTGTTCCAGAACTACGCCCTCTGGCCCCACCTCAATGTCTTTGAAAATGTCGCCTTCGGACTGCGTATGGAAAAACGCTCCCGGCAGGAGATCGAAAAGAAGGTCATGGAAGCTCTGGAACAGGTGCAGATGAGCTCCTTTGTCAAAGGTGCCGTCACCCAGCTTTCAGGCGGACAGCAGCAGCGGGTCGCTCTGGCACGGGCGCTGGCGGTGGAACCGGCGCTTTTACTGCTGGATGAACCCCTTTCAAATCTGGACGCCAATCTGCGGGACACCATGAGACGGGAGATCAAGCGCATCTGCACCGAAAGAAAACTCACCGCTCTCTATGTGACCCACGATCGCCGTGAAGCTCTGAGCATGGCTGACCGTGCCGGAGTCATGCACAAAGGGAAACTTTCCCAGATCGGCACCCCCGATGAGATCTACAACCACCCCGCCGACAGCTTTACCGCCCGTTTTCTGGGGGATGTGAACCGTCTGCCCTGCGGCGGCGGCATCCGTCCTGAGAGGCTCAGGATCTCTGACACTCAGGGCAAGCTCCGTGCCCGTCTGCTGGAACGCGCCTTTTTCGGCGACAGTTGCGAATGGCTCTTTGAGCTTACCGGCGGCGGAAAAGTTCTGGTCAGAGAGCTGGGCGCTCCCGAAAGGAGTCTGAACAAAGAGTATTTCCTTGACTACGATGAGGCATTTCTGATCCCTGCTCCGGAGTCCGGCGATGAAAAATAAGCTCCTTGTTTTTGCACTGGCATTTCTGGCTGTTCTGCTGGCACTGCCCTTTCTGCTCGCCCCCCGGCAGGAGGCGGAAAAACTTCTGGGGAGTTCTGATTGCGAAACCCTTGTGGTCATCACCGCCCACAACAAATCCATCCGTGACGAATACCAGAAGGCTTTTTCGGCGTGGTACAAAGCCAAATACAACAAGGACATCAAACTGGATTTCCGCAACCCCGGGGGCACCAGCGATATCATCCGCTACATCGCAGACCGCTACGAAACAGAGTTCCGCCGCCATTATGAAGCCAATCCCCAATGGGGCAGGTGGAACGATGAGATCCGCACCTCTTTCACCGACTCCAGAGCCTGCCGCACCCCGGAACAGAAGGCGGCACGGAAACGGTTTCTGGACTCCAATGTGGGTATCGGCATCGACATTTTTGCCGGAGGCGGTGTTTTCAACCACGAACAGACCGCCGCAAGAGGATATGCCGTTGACGCCCGCATCGCTCAGGAGCATCCGGAGTGTCTGAAACACATCCCGCCCCGTTTCGGCGGCGACAAACTTTACAGTCCGGAAGGCAAATACTATGGTGTGGTCCTTTCCACCTTCGGGATCCTCTACAACACCCGCCGTCTGGCGGAAATGAAGGGCTTTGCCCCTCCCCAGCGGTGGGAGGAGCTGGGGGAAGGAAGATATTTCAACACCCTTTCTGTGGCAGACCCCACCAAATCCGGCTCTGCCAACAAGTGCTATGAGATCATGATCCAGCAGTGCATGGCAAAGGCAAACGATCCCGGCAAGGGATGGTACGACGGCTTTGCCCTCCTCAAAAGGATCTTCGCCAACGCCCGGAGCATCTCGGAATCCGCAAGTCAGGTGGTCCGTGATGTGGCTTCAGGTGAAGCCGCCGCCGGAACTGCCATCGACACCTACGGCATCAGTGAAATGCTCTGGAGCGCCAAGGTCTACGGTTCCCCCCGCTGTATCTATGTGACCCCCAAAGGGGGAACTGCCGTTTCCGCCGATCCGGTGCAGATGCTCCGGGGCGCCCCCAACCCCAAAGCGGCTAAAGCCTTCATCGCCTTTCTCCTTTCCCGTGAAGGGCAGCTGCTCCACTGTCTGAAGCCGGGACTCCCCGGCGGTCCCGGCAGGAACGGTATCAACCGTCCCCCCATCCGCCGTGACCTCTACACCCCTGAAGTGCAGAAAAATTTCTTTCTGCCCGACTACGATCCCTACGCCTCAGGTGCGGACTTTGTCTACCGCCCCCAGTGGACCGGGCGCTACTACTCCCTCATCCGCATACTGCTGCGGACCATTGTGCTGGAGCCCCATCAGGAGCTGAAAAGCGCCTACGCCGCCATTCTCGCCGCAGGAGGAGCAGACAAGGTGCCTCAGGCGATGAAAAAATTCAACGCTCTCCCCTTTGAATACAAGGATGCCTCCAAAGCAAGGGCGCTCCTCAGAGTCACTCCTGAGCGCTCCGCCGCCATGGTCAGCGCCACTTTGAGAGAGTGGAGCGATCAGGCAAGAGCCAACTACAAAGAAGCTGAACGGCTGGCAAAACTGGGATTGTGAAAGGAAAGATCTCATCCAATGAAAACTCAAATTTTTTTACGCTATCTGCTTTTGGCGCTGCTGTTGCTCTTTCTGGGAGTCTTTCTCATACTGCCCATCGGTACCGTGCTGGGGGTGGGTTGCGACTGGCAGCTCATCGCTGAACTTTTCCGCAACCGCATCTATCTGGAAGGGCTCTGGAACAGCTTCGCCATTGCCATTTGCACCACAGCCATGGTCTTTCTCATCTCTCTGGGGCTGGCTCTGCTCTACGACCGCTATGAATTCCCCGGCAAAAGCCTTGCCAACACCGCTTTGCTGGTCCCCATGGTGCTGCCCCCCTTTGTAGGTGCTCTGGGATTCAAACAGCTTCTGGGCTACCACGGCGTCCTCAACGCTCTGCTGGGACATCTGGGGATCGCGCCCATAGATTTCCTCAGCGGCAGCGGCGTTTTCTGGGCGGTCTGTTTTATTGAAGCGCTCCACCTTTTCCCCATCTGCTACCTCAATCTGGTGACGGCTCTGGGGAACATCGACCCTGCCATGAGTGAAGCTGCCGCCAATCTGGGGGCAACTCCGTGGCAGCGTTTTCTGAAAGTCCGGCTGCCCCTCATGCGTTCCGGGATCCTTGCGGGGTGCTCCATCACTTTGATCTGGAGCTTCACGGAACTGGGCACGCCCCTTATGTTCGGCTTCACCCGCACCACAGCGGTGCAGGTTTTCAACGGACTTACCGAACTGGAAAGCAACCCCATCCCCTACGCACTGGTGGTCATCATGCTGGCTGTGTCGGCGCTTCTATACCTCATTGCCAGAGTTGCCCTCAAAAGCTCCCCTGCCGCTTCGGGGGGCAAAGGGATCATCAACTCAGGGAGCATTCCTCTGCACTCATGGCGCAAGTTTCTCCCCGGAACTGCCTTCGGCGCAGTGACGCTCCTTGCGGGACTGCCCCATATCGCTCTCATCTGCTGTGCCTTTTCCACAAGGTACAGCGGAACGGTCTTCCCGGAGAACTTTACTTTGGAAAACTTTCAGCTGGCTCTTTCAAACGCTCTGGTGCTGCCCTCCATCGCCAACAGTTTGAAATACTCCTTCCTCGCCATGTTCATCGCCTGTGCCGCAGGGCTTCTGGTGGCTCTTGCGGCAGTGCGCTGGCGCCTCAAAGGCAGCGGTATCGCCGATCTGCTCGCCATGCTGCCCCTGGCGGTGCCGGGGGTGGTCTTTGCCTTCGGATTTCTGGGCATGTCGGTGAAATTCAGCTGGGCGTCACTCCTCTTTGATCCGGTGAACAACCCGGTGTGGCTTTTGAGCATCGCCTACGCCGTGCGCCGCATCCCCTACGTTGTCCGTGCAGTCTCCTCAGGGTTGGAGCAGACTCCTGAGGAGCTGGAAAATGCCGCCAGAAACTTTGGTGCAGGTCCCTTCAGGACTCTCGTGAAGATCACACTGCCTCTGGTGACGGCAAATCTGATCGTGGGAGGGCTCTTTGCTTTCAGCTTTTCCATGCTTGAAGTGTCGGACTCACTGATCCTCGCTCAGAAACAGGAGTTCTTCCCCATAACCAAGGCTCTCTTTGAACTTTCCCAGATCCTCGGATACGGCACCGGCGCCGCCAGCGCCTTCGGCGTCTGGGCAATGTTCTTCCTGGGAGCCACATTATGCGCCGGAGCTCTCCTTCTGGGAAAAAAGATAGGTGCAGTCTTTAAATTTTAAAAAACAAACGAAAGGTATAAAAATGAAAAAAGTAATCCTCTTTTTTGCCGCACTCTTATGTGTGGTCTCCCTTTCAGCCAAAGAGCTGAAGGTCCTCATGATCGGCAACAGCTTTTCCAACAGCGTTCAGGTCTGTTTCCCCAAAGTGGTAAAAGCCTCAGGCAAGCACAAACTGATACTTGGGAGCGCCTCCATCGGCAGCTGCACTTTTGAGCGTCATTGTGCCAACATCGACAAAGAGCAGAAGGATCCCAAATTCAAAGCCTACCGTTTCGCCTGCACCGGGGAAAAGAGCCGCCCGGAAAGTGTGACCGTTGCTCTCAAACACAAAAAATGGGATATCGTCACCATCCAGCAGGCAAGTGGCCACAGCTACATGAAAGAAAAGACCCTTGCGCCTGCGGCAAAACTTATTGCCTATATCAAAAAACTTGCTCCTCAGGCTGAGATCGTCATTCAGCAGACCTGGGCATGGCGTACTGATTTCTGGAAATTCCACTCCAAAAAGGAAAAGCTCACTCAGGAAATGATGTACAAAGGACTGGTTGAAAACTACAACGAGCTTGCAAAGATCCACAAACTGCGTATCATCCCTATGGGGACTGCGGTCCAGCTCTACCGCCAGAAGCTCCCTGTCAAAAGTGTGAAATACACCAAAGAGCAGATAGATGCTCTCAAAGAGCCCAAGGTCATGGATCTTACCGGCGGCGATGTGGTGGGCTGGATGCGCTGGTTGAAAAACAAAAAGAAACCCGGAAAATCCATCTACATCGACGCCGCTCACCTCAACAACAAAGGAACCTATTTGCAGGGATGTGTCTGGTACATGGTTCTTTTCGATGAACCTGTCAGCTCCATCAAACTGCCCTTCAAAGATAAAAGCCGTGCTCTGCTCCTGCAGTGCGCTGATGAAGCGGTCAAACAATACAAAAAATAAGGAAAGATCAAGATGAAAAAAATTTTTGCGATAGCTCTTATCCTTTGCTGCGGACTCTTTACCCTCAGCGCCAAAGAGCTGAAAGTCCTCATGATCGGCAACAGCTTTTCCAACAGCGTCCTCCGCTATTTCCCCCAACTGGTGGAAGCCGGGAAGGTCCACAAGCTCAAACTCGCCAACGCCTACATCGGCGGATGCACTCTGGAGCGCCACTGCTCCAACATCGATGCCGAAAAAACCAAACCTGACTTCAAGCCCTACTCCTATGTCATCGTGGGCGCCAAAGGCCGCAAAGCCAAGCTCTCTGAAATGATCAAAGACGACAAGTGGGACATCATCACCATCCAGCAGGGCAGCCGCCACAGCCCCTATAAGGAGAAAACCCACGATTACGCCAAAAAGCTCATCGCTTTTGTGAAACAGCTTGCTCCTCAGGCTGAGATCGTGGTCCATCAGACCTGGGCATACCGTGCCGATCACCCCTGGTTCACCGGAAAAGGCGCCAAACTCACCCGCCAGAAGATGCACGAGATGCTCACTGCCAACTACACCGAACTTGCCAAAGCCCACAACTTCCGTATGATCCCCGTGGGCAATGCGGTGCAGCTTTTCCGTGAAAAGCTCCCCGTCAAGGAGGTAAAGTACACTCCTGCCGATCTGAAAAAACTCAAAGAGCCTGCCGTTATTGATATCACCGGCGGCGACGTGGTAGGCAAGATGAGCTGGAAAAAGAACCGCAATACCCAAAAAATTGCTCTTTCCAACGACCGTATCCACCTCAACGACAAGGGAGCATTCCTCCAGGGATGCGTCTGGTACATGGTCCTCTTTGATGCCAAAGCTTCTGACATCAAACTGCCCTACCAGAGCCCTGACACCAAACTGCTCATCAAATGCGCCGAAGAAGCCGTCGCCGCTTTGAAAAAATAAGCTGTTCCCGATAAAGGTCGGTAAAAAAGGTTGATGGAGTTGGGGCGGGGGAAAAGCCCTTTTGAGGAAAGGTCTTTTTCCCCCGCCCCAAACCCCACCCCCTTTTCCCAAACCTTTTT
>JAZODE010000092.1:0-25595 GCA_045596885.1 Victivallaceae bacterium | reverse complement strand
TTGAGGTTGCTACCTGTAAGGTAACAGCCGAAAACGCTCCCTTTATCAGATCGAAGCGAGGGCGCTTTGACAATTTTGAGGAGTTTTGAAATTACCTCATAAGATGATTTTGATTTACAATACACCCGCTCTTTGATTTATGCAAATCCCGGAAATAAAAAAAGGCAATTATTCCGTAGAAAATCTCCATCCGGGAATAATTGCCTCTTGTATCAATCAGCCATTTCAGGCAGGATCAAGCAGGAGGGGTGTGCTTTTGAATGGAGTATTTCCTGCTGTGCCTTCACCATGGTCACGCCTTCGTTGATGGGAGCCTTTGTATTGAGGTTTCTGGAGTCCGCCGGGAAATTGGCACTGTGGATGACAAGGCGGACCTTGTGACCGGCAACAAAAGTGTTGGCAATGTTGCCGAGATCGATCTCATATTCTCTGAGTTCGCCGGGGGCAAGAAATTCTTCATGCTCCAGAGATTTGCTGAATCTGGCACGGACCATGCCCGTCATCAGGAACATGGAACGCCCGTCCGGATAGACATCGCTCAAGGTGGCAAAGAAGTCTGTGTCAGGAACTGTGCTGCGGGCAAAAAGACGGACCTTTACACGGCCTGCAACAGCAAGAGGCGTTTCCAGAATTTCTGAGGTGAAAACAAGAAGATCGGAGCGCTTTTCTGTCTGTCTGCGGTCGTAGTACCCCAGAGCATTGCGCTTGCCGTTGAAGGAAGGTGTGGGCTCTGCGGGATCGTAGGTATAGGCAGAGGAGCTCTCCTGTTTGTCTTCTTCTGTTTCTGAAAGCACTCCTTTTTCTCTGAGAAAGAACTTTTTCTCTTTGTTGACCGGAGGCCAGTCCGGAGCGGTACACCATTTGTTCGTCCCCAACATGAAATACTGCACCGTCGCCATTCCCGGCGTGGGATCTGAATCGGGATCAGCCAGACAGTTGACCACGAACCGGTCCTGAGCTTTGATCAGCTCTCTGTGATCGTTTTCTTCGCCGAACTCCTCTTTATTGATAAGTCCGCCGTGGACCCAGGGACCTATGATCATCTTTGTAAAGTTCCGCGCCTTTTCCGTTGCGGCAATGGATCTCATCAGCTTGAAACTTTTGATGTTTTCCTCTTTGAATCCGTCAAACCAGCCGCCCGAAATCAGCGCCGGGGCTGCGACCTTCTGAAAACGCTCAATGAGTCCCGCCCCTGCCGTAGAGGGCTGCTGGGTGGTGCGGATAAAGTCACGGTAGAACTCAACCACGCCGTAGCCGTAGAGCAGATCCATTTCATTGACAGGCAGATGGAACAAATTGGCATCGTAATCAGGGATATTGGCATAACCGAATTTGTTTCTGTGGTACATGCTCAATCCCCAGCTGACCATAAATCCGTGTTTGGAGCCTCCCCCGCCGCGCGCCATGGAGTTGCAGCTCTGTACAGCCGCCACATGGGGGCGCAAACCTTTGACGGCATCGTTGCCGCTGAACGCAGTTGCCCACTGGGTCCAGCCGGAGTAGGAGGAGCCTGCCAGAGCGACCCGTTTGTTGCTCCAGGGCTGCTGAATGATCCAGTTGACCGTATCTTCGCCGTCATGTTCCTCGTAACACACCTTGGAGGGAAAAAACTCCCCTTCGCTTGAAGCCGTTCCCCGGCAGTGTTGAGCGACATAGACAAGTCCGAATCTCAAGGCAAAGGTGCTGGGATAGTCGATATATTCTCTGCGGTAATAAGGGGAACGCGCCAACAATGTACCGGCAGGTTTGGTGAGACCTTTGGGAAAATAAATCGTTGTATGGAGCTTCGTTCCGTCACGCATGGGGAGCATACGGACTTCCACATCGAATTCCCTTTCATCGTAAGTCGAAAAGGGCGTGACCTCATATTGATCTTGTTGACTCATAATTTGTTTCCTTAATGGGTTATTCAAATTCTATGAGAAGTATCTCTCTGCGGCAGTTGATGCGCCACGGAAAAGAGGCGTGGTTGGCGCCGGTGGAAATCAGCATACGGGTGTCGCTCTCTTTTTTGGCATAAAGCCCGCATGCCATGCGGCGGCCGTAGAAACTGGGGACGGTCAGGGCTCCCAGAAAGGGGACTCTTATTTGCCCGCCGTGGGTATGTCCGCAGATCGAAAAGGTAAAATCGTCAAGAGGCGTTTCCCTGTCAACGGCAATGACTGTATCCGGACGGTGGACGAGAAAAATGTTTTCCCGGTCTTCCGGGGGCGTCCGGAGCAGCCCCGGATAACCTCTTGAGATGTCATCGCAACCATAGATCCATCCCCATGAACCGGCATCCAGAGCATCGTTGCAAAGATAGTGCCAGTTGTGCTTTTGAAACATATCATGCCAGAAGTGAGGAGCAAGCCAGGTCTTCCCCCGTTCCCAGTTGCCGGGAACTGCTGCGCAAAGGGGAGCACATTGAGAAAGTTTGTCAAGCAGCGGAGGCAGATCTTTAATGAAGACCGCATCGCTGCAAAGATCTCCGCCGCAAAGCAGAAGATCTGCTTTAAGGCGGGAAATGAGGGAACACAGCTCATCTGCCAGAAAACTTTCCTGTGGCGTATAGTGAAGATCAGAAAAGAAGAGCACCCGCTTCCCGCGAGCTCCGGCATTCCGGGCTTTGAAACGGTAGCAGACTGCTTTTATCTCCCCTTTTTCTGAAACAGCAGGAAAGGCATCGTATCCCTTGAGACACCGCCATTTTTCAGCATGACGGTATCTGGGGATCAATGCCGGGAAATAAAGCCTGAGAGTTTTTTCTCTCAAGCGTCAAGCTCCGCGATCAGTTCAGCGGGGAGCGCCTTGACCGCACAGAGTTTGCATGTACGGTTGCCGGGGACCTCAAAGGTATCGTTGACACTGTGTCCCAATATGGCGGCGCCGAGACGGGAACGGTAGGAAAGATACTTTTTGTCGGGATCTCCATCACGGGCACCCAGAAGGTAGAAGGTCTCTTTGCCGGTGTCAGAAAATTCAACTTCAACAACAGAACCGATGACGGCGGTGTTGTCAACAGAGACATTCTTCATCAGCATCGCCTGAACAGTTGCCAGATCATGCTCCAGCTCTTCCCGGCGGCGGCGCAGGAAGTTGCGGCGCTCTTTGGCGGCATCGAACTCTGCGTTTTCACGGAAGTCTCCGTGGGCGCGGGCGGTTTTGAGAGCCTCACGGTTTTCGGGGATCTGGACGTTTATCAAATCATCAAGCTCATCCTGCATACGCTGACGGGAAAGGGCACTGGTGAATTCGGCGGTCTCTTTGGGGGCTGAGAGAGAGTCTTCTTTTTTGGCATTGGCGTTGATCAGCTTGTGGGCAGCGCCGTTTTCCAGATACTCTCTGAGTGCTTCAGAGTTGCGTGCCATCTTGGCAAGGAGACTCTGACGGTCCCGGGGACCCAGGAAGGTCGCACCCTGAAGAACGATGGCAAACTCTTCCACACCGGGGCAGTTTTCAAGGAGGAACTGCTGGAAATCACTTTTATCCATAAGTGATGTTTTAAGTTCACGCAATGCTGCGTTCCAGGCACGGGGAGGTTCTTCTGTCACATTGAGGGCACGGCAGACATTTTCGATATTGACCAGAGAGAGCAGTTCGTTATGTTTGTGTTTCTTGCGGTTTTTCCAGATCCACATAAGCAGATCGCAGCTGCAGCGGCTGTGTTTGGCTGTTGCATAGAGCTGCTCTGCATCCAGAAGTGCACAAATGCTGTTCAATGCCTTGAGGGGAAGAACAAGGGCACATTCGGTCAAATATTCGTCGTCAAAGGCGATGATGGTCGCCTGAGCAAGCCCCTCAAGATTTTTGGCGGGGAGATCCCCCCAGACGGAAAGGGTCTCAAAGGAGGCTTTGAGAGGGGATTCGGGCCAGAAGGAGGCTTTGGCACGCATGGGCTCGATCACTTTGGCAAGGTTTGCGTTGTTCATGCGCAAGGCAATGCCTGAGATATCCATGGCAAGGAGTTTGGGGCTGCGTTTGGCAGGCTCCGGTTTCAGTTTGGAAAAGAAGCTGACAAAAAGTTCTGTGTCTGCGTCGGAGTATTCTCCGGGATCATTGTTCGCTTCTTCCTGGAGCAAGTCGCAGATTTCCTGCAGACTGCGTCCGTTGCAGGAACGGCGTTCACTGGCCGCTGCGGCGGTTGGAGCTGCTGCGGCGCTGCCGCCTTCCTCGCTCTGCCAGTACTGGGCAAAAGCTGCGGGAGTCATATTTCTGCCGCACCCCGCCAGAGCCATCTCTTTGATGATTTCTTCTGAAACAGGGAGCAGAGCACGGCGTTTGATAATGGTATGGAACATTGTGCAAGTGGGCATGTTGCCGGTAGTGGCAACCAGTTTGTTAAGTTCCGGACCGGGAGCCAGAAGAACAGCCTCTTTAAGGACGATATCAAGAGGAGTCGCACTGTTGAGACCGATTCCGGAGAAGGCGTTGACAATGACGGTACCGTTGATGTTGTCAATGGTTCCGATGACACCCCAGCGTTTGGTCCCGGGGAGGAACACCACAGTGTTGTTTTTCAGAAGCTGCAGCTTGACCCAACGGGCGGCGATCTCCTGTGTCTTCAACTTTTCATCACGGACACCGATGGCACGCATAATGGGGGGACGGGAAAGATAAGGCGGAAGCAGAGTGGTTGCTGAATTGACCAGCACTTTGCGGAAAAGGTCGGATTCAGGCAGCTGCAGCTCAGCTGCACGGAAACAGAAAACGGCTGCTTCCGGATTGAGTTTTTCGATCAATCCTTCCCAAAGTGTACCCAGAACGCTGCCAGCTTCAGCAGGAATATCTGCTTCTTTGGCAAGATTATTGTAGAGAGCATCAAAGTTCGCTTTATTCGGCGCATCAAGCGCTGTAAGCACCAAGTCTTCCAAAACGGCCATGTCCATAATGATAAAATCTCCTTAAAAAACACATTTATATAATATAACTCAAAAAAAGATTCTTGTCAAGGAGGAACATTTCAAAACTCTTGTAAAAATTCTCAGAGGCAGGGAGACTTTTTTGTTTGACAGCCTTGCTTTTACTCAAAGGGGGGAATGGCTTTTCCCCGGCGATGTTAAAAAAATCGGACTTTATCTTGAAAAACTCTTGCTTTTTGCCTCATATCATGGTATTTTAGAGTACGAAAAGGCAATTTCAAAAGAAATAAAGCATCAGGAGTTTTGTGACCTATGGATATCAATCACCTTGAAAAGTTCAAAAATACCATCGCTTCCGGCAAAACGGCTTTGGGGGCGGTGATTTCCCTTTCAGATATGGCAGTGTGTGAATGTGCCGGCGACTGCGGTCTGGATTTTGTATGGATCGACGCGGAACACAGCCCCCATACCCTCGATATCATCAAAGGACATGTAACGGCGTGCCGCGGCACTGGATGTGCTCCTTTTGTCCGTGTCAGCGCCAATGATCCCGGAGTCCTCAAGCCGGTTCTTGATCTGGCTCCGGCGGGGGTCATTATTCCCATGGTCAACAGCGCTGAAGAGGCTGAAGCTGCCGTTTCCGCCTGCCGTTATCCCCCCCGGGGGATCCGCGGATGCGGTGTGCGCCGTGCCATCCGTTACGGGGCTGACGACCTCTTTGAATACCTGAAACTTTCAGACTCTGAGCCCCTGGTCATCGTTCAGATCGAACATGTGGATGCCGTCAGAAATCTTGATGAGATATTGAAAGTCCCCGGATTGGATTGTATCTGTATCGGTCCCTGCGACCTTTCCGGCAGTATGGGGATCCTCTGTCAGACCGAAGATGAGGAGCTCAACAAAGTCATTGATGAGATCTGCCGTAAAACCAAAGCCGCCGGTAAGATGCTGGGAACAGCTTCTGCTCCTCTTTCAAGATGGCAGGAGCGGGGCGTTGACTGGATCGCCATGGGCAGCGACTGGGGATTTATGGCTCAGGGATTCCGCAGCATGATCCGTGAAAGAGACGGCAAGTGATCGCCGCAGAGTGAAACAGTTTTTGGAAGATGAAGAAATTTGCAGAAATATATACATTGGGGTGTCGGCTCAATATTGCCGACAGTGCACTTCTGACCAGCCGTCTGCAGCGTGCCGGATATGTGGTGCGTGAAGGCAATGGTGACGGTCACGCCGATTTGATCCTGCTCAACAGCTGTGCAGTGACTGCTGAAGCCGCCGCCAAAAGCCGCCGGATGGTCAGGCGGATGAGAAGAGAGAATCCGGGGGCGCGGATCATCGTTACCGGATGTGCTGCGCAGCTTGATGCCGATTCTTTTTTGAGTGCCGGTGCTGATGTTGCGTTGCCTAATGCCGGCAAAAAATCCATTCCGGAAGGGATTTTTGATGGGAACACAGCAAAAGAGGAGTTGGTGTTTGCTGAGGAAACCCTTTCTTCTTTCCCCTTTCGCAGCCGTGCTTTTATCAAGATCCAGGAGGGATGCAACAATTTTTGCACCTACTGTATCGTTCCCTATGTCCGAGGCAGGGAACGCTCCCGGGCGCTGGATGAGGTGATCGCAGATTGCCGGAAAGCAGTTGATGAGGGATTCCCCGAACTGGTGTTGACCGGGGTGAATACCTGTGCGTACAACGACTCAGGAAAAGATCTTGCCGGAGTACTTGAGCTCCTTTGCGCCATTCCCGGAGATTTCCGGATCCGTCTCAGTTCCACCGAGCCCCGCATGGACAACTTTTCCATGATCGACGCCATGGCTGGTGCCGGAGATAAGGTTTGCCGTTTTCTTCATCTTTCGCTGCAGTACGGCTGTGACCGGATCCTCAAACTGATGAACCGGCGCTACAGTTGTGAGGAATACAGGCGTTTTGTGGCAGCAGCCCGGGAAAAATTGCCGGGAGTCCACATCGGAACCGATATCATCGTCGGATTTCCCGGCGAAACGGATGCGGATTTTGCTCAGTGTCTTGAATTTGTCAAAGAAATGGCGTTTGCCAATATCCATATCTTTTCCTATTCACCCCGTCCCGGAACCCCTGCCGCTGAAATGCCGGGAAGAGTGGATCCGGCTGTTGTCAAAGAACGCTTCACGCAGCTTGAAGCTGCCGCCAATGAAAGTGCAGAGAATTTCCGCAACTCTCAAATCGGCAAAAACGCACAGGTGATTTTTGAAAGAGCTGATAAAGGTGTGTTGCGCGGATGGAGTGACAATTATCTGCCCTTCGCTGTACCGGAAGGCTTGTTCCCTACCGGAAAAATCGTGAATTTTACGGCAAAAAAAGAGTTCCTTGAAAAAAATACTTCTGCAGAGTGATCGGGGAAACAGGGGAAAACGCCCTCAAAAATGTCAAAGACGAAAAGAAAATGAAGCGGAATGTAGAGCGACCACTTCCAGAGAACAAAAAAAAGAGGCGTTCAGGTTGCTGGAAATAACAACCCCAAACGCCCCTTACCTCATTTTACTTTGCTTTGAGCAGAAAGACGCCGCCCACGGCGAAAAAGTTGGGGTAGAGCTTGCTCAGACGGGGGAAACGCGCCGGAATAGGGATCTCCTCTTTGATTTCAAAACCCAGACTGCAGCAGAGTTTCCGGAAATCATCAATGGTGCTCAAATGGATATTGGGCGTATCATACCAGTGATAGGGGATTTGCGGCGTCCGGGGCATTTCTCCGCGGAACAGCAGTTGAAAACGGCAGGAAAAGTGAGCAAAATTGATGACACTTACAGCTGCCAGTTTACCGATCCGGACGATCTCCTGAAGGAGTTTGTCCGGCGCTTTGTTTTCCTGCAATGTCTGGCTCAGGATCACCAGATCAAAACTGCCGTCTTCCAGAAATGAAAGGGGGTCGCTGAAATCCCACTGGATAACGGGAACATTGTTGGCAATACATCTGCCCACCAGGGCGGGATCTATTTCAATGCCGAGAACATCGGCACCCCTGTCCTGCTGCAGATGACGCAGGAATGTTCCGTCGCCGCATCCCAGATCAAGAACACGGCTCCCCGGGTTGACCAGAGAGGAGATAACTTCCAGATCCAGACGCTTATTCAGATCACGATGTGCTTTAAACATTTTTACTCCTCTCTCATCTGGTTGGCAAGAAAATCCCGTATCATCTTGCTCAATGTATCCACTTCAAGCAGAAAGGCGTCGTGCCCGTAGCCGGAAATAACGTTGCTGTAAGAAACTTTTTTCCGGTTACGCAGCAAAGCGCGCACCAGTTCGTGAGAATCTGCCGGCGGGAAAAGCCAGTCGCTGGAAAAGGAGACCACAAGAAAATCAGCTTTGACATGTTCAAGGGCTTTTACAAGATCTCCTTTGGCATGTGCGGACAAATCAAAGTAGTCCGTTGCACGGGTGATGTAACAGTAACTGTTTGCATCAAAGCGTTCAACAAATTTTCTGCCCTGATAGTTGAGATAACTTTCAACGGCAAAGTCAAAGTCAAAGTTGAAAGAGTAGCTTTCCTTATCCTGAAGGTTCCTGCCGAATTTCCGGGTCATGGACTCATCAGAAAGATAGGTGATGTGGGCGATCATTCTGGCGACCCCCAACCCCCGTGCCGGATTTTCGCTGAACTTTTTGTAATCACCGTTACGCCACTGGGGGTCAGATTGGATCGCTTCACGGCCGATCCAGTCAAAGGCGATCCCCTGTGCGGACATCCGTGATGTCGTGGCGATGGGGATGACGCATTTCATCATCTCCGGATAAGCTGCCGCCCATTCCAGAACTTGCATCCCTCCCATGGAGCCCCCCACAACGGCGAGCAGTTTCTTGATGCCCAAATGGTCAACGAGGGCCTTCTGGGCACGCACCATGTCTGCCACAGTGATGACTGGAAAGTTCAGATTATAGGCTTCACCTGTATCCGGATCAATGGAAAGGGGACCGGTCGTTCCTGAGCATCCGCCGAGGACATTGGAACAGATGACAAAATATTTATTGGTGTCGATCCCTTTTCCGGGACCGATCATATCGTCCCACCAACCGGATTTGCGGTCCTCAGGAGAATGTTTGCCGCAGACATGGGCATCTCCCGTCAGGGCATGGGTGACCAATACGGCATTGCTGCCGTCGGCATTGAGAGTACCGGCGGTTTCATACCTTATATTAACTTCCTTGAGTTTCCTTCCGCAATCAAGCTCAAGAGGCGTTTGCAGACGGAAATCCTGCGGGACAGTTATCAATGTAGTTTGCTGTTCGATTTTCTACCTCCTGTCGTTTAGTATATTAAACAAATAATATAGCGCGTCAACTGCTTTTTGTCAACCCCGTACACAGTATTGGAAAGAAAAAAACTTCTATCGCAAATACAAACTTGTCAACCGCCAGCGCCTTGCTCGCGTGGGCGGCGCACCAACTGAAGTCCGTAAAAGTCCGTTTAAGTCCGTTTGAGTCCGTAAAATGCGCCGCACCAAACACTCATGCACACTCAGAGCGCTTTCCAGTACTGCGGCGCTTGTCAAGTGCAAGCCCCCTTGCTCTCAGAGGAGATGCACCAATAAAATAAGGGGCTGTTGCTCACCTCTTTTAAGGTTTTGCAACAGCCCCTTTGGGTTTCTTTTATCCGCAACTGTTACTTGACAGCATTGGCAGAGGCTGTGACCTCCTTGACGGAAAAGAAGAATGCAGGGGTCTGGGTTTTGGAAATGATATTGAGAGTCTTTGATGCCTTGAGCTCTTTGCTCTTTGCAGTCAGCAGTCTGACACAGGCATCGGTCGTCACAGTATCTTTGAAGAATACAAAAGAATCAGCTTTTTCCATGGAAGGAGTCACAAGGGGCAGATGGAAAAAGTAGATACCCCAGGTGGAGGCATTCAGATGAGCAATGGTTTTGCCGGAGTAGGCAATGCCTCTGTTATTCAGTCCTGCAGCGGGCACGACTTCAACAGAAGCACAACCGGTGAACACCGCAGCAGTAATGACAGCGGCAACAGCAAACATGATTTTACGCATGATAAGAAATCTCCCTGGAAATTTTTATTACTTGATCACCGTTGCAGAAGCGCTGGCATTCTTATACTTGAAGAGGAATCCGGATCCGGTGCAGCTGGTATTCAGATCAATGACTTTGCTGCCGCCCTGTTTTGCTGCTTCAGCAGTGACCGCTTGGGCAACGGCTGTGGGGCAAACCGTGTCTTTGAAAAGAGTACACATTCCCCAGGAGCTGGTGGAACCCGTGATCAGAGGCCACTTGAGGAAATAGAGACCGTGGGTCGTCGTGGAAATGTGGCTGATGGCGTTACCTGATGTTACGACTTTCTGACCGTTGAAGCTGCTTGCTTTGGCAACTTCAATAGTGGAGCAGCCGGTCATGACAAGCAGAGCCGCAGCTGCAACAGCGATGGTGAAAATTGTTTTGAACATTTTTCTTCCCTTGTGTTTTGCGTTTTTTATCAGAATGAGACAATTTCAAGAGTTCTCAAATATAAAAAACGCTTTGCAGAGAGTTTTACTCATTACGGACCCCATGTCCGCAGGAAACTTCTCTCACTTTCTCTTAAATATAACGCCGTATCAGGAGTAATACAAGTCCGGCATATCTTTTTTTTATGAAAATCTTTAATTTTTTTCTGCATGAAAATCTGAAACCGGGGATCACGGACATTGTCTGCTCCGGAAGAGCAATGGTTCCTGACTCCTCAGATACCTTTCTTGCGAGGGGGAGACTCCTTAAAGGCAAGAATTTGATATTTTTTTTAAAAAAAATGCGTTTTTGGGGTTGATTTTATTATTTTCGCACCTTATATTATAAGTGGTTTGCAGGGTTTCGTAATGTTGCCCTGCAGTTGTGAAATCCCTAATTTTAAAGGAGACGATGTTATGAAAAAGTTTGCTTTGATTCTTGCCCTTCTGCTGGTTGCTGTTGCTTTCACCGGTTGCGGTTCTTTGCGTACCCCCACTTCCGGCGCCCGTTCCAAATATGTTTGGTACAACACCTTCTTCGGTCTTTCCATTGAAAGTGCTGTGTATGGCGATGGACTCGTCGTCAATCAGAAGTAATTTTATTTTTAACGGAGCCTTATCGTGAAAAAGTTTGCTCTTATCGCTGCTGCTGTGGTTGTGGCTGTTGCCTTTACCGGTTGCGGATCCATGCGTACTCCCGCCTCCGGTGCCCGTTCCAAGAATGTCTATTACAGGACTTTCTTTGGCATCTCTCTTGAGAGTGCTGTGTATGGTGACGGTCTTATCGTCGGTCAGAAGTAATTGTTGAAAAACTAAAATTTATGGAGTCAAAAATGAAAAAGTTTGCTGTTATTCTTGCTGCTCTGCTGGTTGCTGTCGCTTTCACCGGTTGCGGATCCATGCGTACCCCCACTTCCGGCGCCCGTTCCAAATATGTCTACTACAACACCTTCTTTGGTATCTCCATCGAAAGTGCTGTGTATGGCGATGGACTGATCGTCAGCCCCATGAAGTAATATTGCTTTCTGGTGATCCAGAGCCTGTTGCGTTTTTTGTACGCAACGGGCTTTTTTTCTGAAAATTTACATATCCGCTAAGGATTCCTGATCGAGAGAGTCATTGTTTATGATTGATTATACAGTAAAAAGAAATTTTCCGCTTCCCCGCATCCAAACCGGCGCTGTGCTGGGGAACAGTTATCTCGGCGTCATGGTTTGGGGAGGGGGCAATTCTTTCAATATCTCTTTGGGGTGCTCAGCTCTCTGGGATCATCGGGGCGGAATGGAGTGGACTGAAAAGCAGAATCTGAAAGATATACACGCCAAATTGCTGGCGCAGGATATGGAAGGTATGCGGGAACTTTTTCGCAATGCGACAGCTTCAATTCCCGGACAGCCAAACCGTCCCTCTCTTGTCCCCGTGGGACGCGTTGTGGTCAATTTGAAAGAAGGATGCCTGCTTGAGAATTTTCAGCTCCACATCGGTGAAGGTCTGTTGGAGCTTTGTTACGATCGCAGCGGTGAAAAAAGGATCGCAGCAGTTCGGCTGGACATGGAAGATAAAGGCAGCCTTGCCGTATATTGTACCGATATCCTTTCTTTTGAGGTGAAAGATTCTTACTCCATGAGCAATGGGGCTCTGGAAAAAATTTCCATTCCGGCACCGGAACGGCTCAAGGCAGACGGCGGCGAAGGTTTTGCCAATCCCCTGCCTGTTGATCCCGGGTTCGGTGTTTTTGCACGGCGGTTCCAACAGCAGCTTTCCATCCGTTTTGATCGTGATGCCGATATGAGTGCACTCAAAGAGAGACTGCTCAATATGAAAGATTGCTGCTGGAGCGATCTTGAAGAAGAAAATAAAGTATGGTGGGGAAAATATTGGAGCGATATTCCTCAAACCCGCATCGGCAATCCCGCTCTGGAGGAACTTTATTGGTTCGGACTTTACAAATTCGGCGCTATGACCGATAACTCCGGGTTGCCCGCAGGGCTTCAAGGTCCCTGGATCGAAGATAATGATTTCCCCCCGTGGTCCGGGGATTACCATTTCAACATCAACATTGAAATGTGCTACTGGCCCGCCTTCCGTGCCAATCGTCCTGACAATCTCAAGCCGGTCTTCAAGATGCTGACCGACTGGCTTCCCCGGCTCCGGCAGTATGCCAAACACTTTGTGAATATCGACGACGGCATCATGCTGCCTCATGCTGTGGATGACCACGGAACCTGCATGGGGGGCTTCTGGACCGGATGTATCGACCATGCTTGTGCAGCATGGATGGTACAGATGATGTATGATTACTGCGACTATTACAGTGACGAAGCCTATTTGCGGGAAACTGTTTTTGATTTTATGAAGGGGGTCATGCGGGTGTTCCAGGAAATGATCTCCCGCAAAGAAGATGGCACTTTGGAGTTGACCGTGAGCAGTTCACCTGAATATCGGGGCTGTTCCATGAACGCCTGGGGAGCCAACTCCAGTTTCCAGCTGGCAGCGATCCATCGTCTGGCTGAAAACCTGATCGCAGCTGCCGGGAAGATCGGTGCTCCATGCGATCCCTTCTGGCATGAGGTATTGGAAAAACTGCCTAAAGCAAGTATCTGGGGAAAGGGGCAAGCTCCTGAAGATATCCGCGAAGCGTGGCTTGAAGGCGGCGCTGAGATCGGACTTTGGGATGGACTGACACTCAAAGAAAGCCACCGTCACCACTCCCACCTTGCAGGGATCTGTCCCTTTGATACCCTGGATCTGGAAGATCCGGCGTGGCAGCATATCTTTGACAATACCCGAAAACGCTGGATCGCCAACGGTATGGGGCAGTGGTCCGGATGGAGTATGCCGTGGGCAGCAATGATCCATTGCCGTCTCCACGGAGCTGAGGCGGCTGAACTGATGCTTGAGATCTACAAACGCTCCTATACCAACGAAGGCGGTGCTTCTCTTCACGATACGGCTTTCAAAGGCTTTTCACTTATGGGTGAGTGGCGCCGCGGCGAAGTGATGCAGATGGATGCTGCAATGGGAGCTGTTGCCGCCATTCAGGATATGTTCGTCCAGACTCGCCGTGATGTGCTTTATGTCGGTGCCGGGATCCCCAAGTGGTGGGAGGAGGCCGGTGTTGAAAAGATGCCTGCTCCCGGAGGATTCCGGGTCAGCTGTGATTTCAAACGGGGGAAATGTCTCCGGATGGAGTTTACAGCCACACGGGATAATCTGCTCAAGCTCCATTTGCCCGCAGCGGAAAGAGCATGGAAGCTCCCGGCAAATGCGGAACTCTTTGCCCCCGGCAAAGCCGCGATCCCCATGAAAAAAGGGGAGACATTGGTACTGGAAAACTGAACTGCTTCATTTTAAGCAGAAGGGCGCCGTTGAAAAATGGCGCCTTTTTTTGAACTCAGGGGAGGGAATTGCGCTGTCAGTTTGTTTTGGGGGCTTTTGTCTTTGCATTGCCGCAGATGACAAGGGAGACTGCGGCAAGGATGATGATAATGCCGAGAATAAGTTTCCAGGTCATATTTTCGTGAAAAAAGAAAACTCCTATGGTGACGGCAGTGACAGGTTCAAGTGCCCCCATGATGGAGGTCTGGGTGGGACCGATCCGGTGGACCGCCAGCGCTGTAAAGAGGAAGGCGCAGAGAGAGGGGAACAATGCCAAGCCCACTGCGTTGACGATCATCTTGCAGGAAGAAAGCATTTGAAGGTCTGCTCCGAAACGCAGGGGGATGAGAAAAACGATGATGGAAAAAAGAAGAGCGTAAAATGTCAATGTTCCGGGAGTAAGTTCCCGCAGCCGTGACTGTTTGACCGCTACAATGTAAATGGCGTATGTCAGCGCCGAAAGCAGAATGTAGATCAAGCCCTCGATATTGACTTTGCTGCCGCTCCCCGGCTGGCACAATATGACGACACCTGTGATCGCCATGATGATTCCTCCGAGAGTGGAAAGTTTCAAGCGTTCCCGGTAAAAGAAAAACATGATCAAAGCCACCATGACGGGGTAGATAAAGAGGATCGTCGCCGCAATGCCGGAGTCCATGATCCTGAAGGTGAGAAACCAGAAAAGACATGTCAGCCCCAGAAGGATCCCGGCACCGATGGTGTGAGGCAGATATCTGAGGGGGAGGCGGAAACTTTCTTTCCTCAGCAGCAGCACACCTCCCATCAAAACGCTCGCAAATGAAAAACGGTAAAAAAGAACAGACAATGGAGTCAGCCCTTCCTGATACAGAGGGATCCCGAAAAAGGGGTTCATTCCGTAGGTAATGGCGGCAAGGATACCGAAAATAACACCGGCAGCCCGGCGGGGAATCATGAAATCCAATTTTAACTCCTGAGTTTAACAGGGTGTAATATAGCTGTTAAAAACGAAAAATCAAGGGGGGATGCTGTTTTTTTGCAAAAATGTTGTGTCGGCTGTTAAAAAAAATTGTTTTTTTTGCTTTGCAGATTTGTTTTCCGCTCTGTTTGATAGTATATTATCCTGTGTGCAATTTTAAATAAAAAAGAGGTAGTGTTCGGATGATAAACGGGAACAAGATTTTTAGCGCTGAGGATATCTCCGCAGCCGTTGAAAAAATAGCCTCTGCCATCGGCGCAGAATTCAAAGGTGATTTTTCCAATTGTGCTCTTGTGGGGATCCATCAGCAGGGCGTCCCCTGTGCTCAGCTGATTTGCAGAGAGCTCCAGAAGAAATACGGTTCTTCCCCGGTTTTGGGGAAACTTGATATTTCCATGTACCGGGATGATATCGGCAACAGAGTCAAATTGCCTCCCATCAGAGAAACTGATATTCCCTTTGATGTCAACGGCAGTTCCATCATCCTTGTGGACGATGTGCTTTCGACCGGGCGGACCATCCGGGCGGCTCTGGATGCTCTGACTGACTACGGCAGAGCCGGATTGATCCGTCTGGCTGTTCTCGTGGACCGGGGCAATCTTGAGTTCCCGATCCGTGCCGATTATGTGGGGTTGTACAGCACACCCCCGGCGGATCAGAAAATTGTTGTACACTTTGCTGAAGACGGCGAACCCGGCATTTACGCTGTCAAATGGGAAAATCATAACCTCTAAAAACAGGAGTTTTTATAATTATGGAATGGACACGCAAAGATCTGCTTTCTTTGTATGATCTTGAGGCAGAGGAAATTGAGTGTATACTTGATACTGCCGCTGAATTCAAAAAGGTTTCAGAACGGCGGGTGAAAAAAGTTCCCGCACTCCGGGGAAAGACCGTCGTGAACTTTTTCGTCGAACCCAGTACCAGAACAAGGGTCTCCTTTGAGCTTGCTGAACAGCGTCTCAGCGCCGATGTGGTCAACATGCAGGCGCAGGCAAGCAGTCTGCTCAAGGGCGAAACATTGCTGGATACGGTCAAAAACATTGAAGCACTTCAGGTCGATCTGGTGGTGATGCGCCACTCTGCCACCGGTGCTCAGGCCTTTATTGCTTCCAAGCTGAAATGCGGCGTGATCAACGCCGGTGACGGTGCCCACAGTCATCCCACCCAGGCGCTGCTGGATATCTTTACCATCCGTGAAAAGAAGGGCGGGATCAAGGGACTCAATGTGACGATCCTGGGTGACATCCTCCACAGCCGTGTGGCGCGGAGCAATCTGTGGGGACTGCTCAAACTGGGCGCCAATGTGACTTTGGCTGGACCTTCCACTCTGGTCCCCCGTGAGTTTGAATCCATTCCCGGCGTCAAGGTCTGCCACAATCTCCAGGACGCTGTCGCCAACGCTGATGTGGTCAATCTGCTGCGGATCCAGCATGAACGCCAGACCGCAGGATTCTTCCCCGGTACCGGCGAATATGCCCGTTTCTTCGGCATCAACGCCGAAAGCATGAAGTTTATGAAACCTGATGTTATGATCATGCACCCCGGTCCTATCAACCGTGATGTGGAGCTTTCAGGTGAAGTGGCGGACGGAGCCAATTCAGTTATTCTTGAACAGGTGACCAACGGGCTTGCAGTCCGTATGGCAGTTCTTTTCTTAGTTGCGGGATGTGTGAAAAAATGAATCTTATTCTCAAAAATGCCAGAATTATCGACCCCGGTCGCAATATCGACACCATCGGGGATATCGGAGTTGAAAATGCTGTGATCGCCGATCCCGGCAAAGTGACAAATGCAAGAGTCATCGACATGACCGGCAAGGTTGTGACCCCCGGATTTATCGACATCCATGTCCATCTGCGTCAGCCCGGCAACACCACTGCCGAGACCATCGCCACCGGAACTGCCGCCGCCGCTGCGGGAGGCTTCACCTCTGTGGTCGCTATGCCCAATACCTCCCCTGCCGCTGATACGGCGGGAGCTATCGAATATCTGCGGCAGACTGCCGCCCGTACCGGAGTGGTCCGGGTGCTGCCCTGCGGATGTATGACCAAAAATTACGCCGGTCAGGAGATGGCTGGCATCGGTTCCCTCAAAAGCGCCGGAGTGGTGGCTTTGAGCGACGACGGCAAGTGTATTCAGGATCACTCCCTCATGCGTCATGTGGTGGAATATGCCAAGTCCTTTGAATTGCCCATCCTTGACCACTGCGAAGACAACTATCTTGCCGCAGGGGGCGTTATGAATGAAGGCAAATGGTCTGTCCTGCTGGGGATCAACGGTATGACCGGCGCCGCAGAAGAGCTGATGATCGCCCGTAATATCATTTTGGCGCGCCAGTTCCAGTGGCCCATCCACATGCAGCATGTCAGTGTCAAGGAAAGTGTTGAGCTGATCCGCAAGGCACGCGCCGAGGGGATCCCCGTTACCGGAGAGGCTACGCCCCACCATTTGAGTCTGACCGATGATTGCATCAAAACATACGATACCAATTACAAGATGAATCCTCCCTTGCGCAGCGAAGAGGATCGGCAGGCATTGCTTCAGGCTGTGGCAGACGGGACTATTACCGCTATCGCTACCGACCATGCTCCTCATACGGTCACGGCAAAACTCGTTGAGTTCGACCACGCACCTTTCGGTATCATCGGTTTGGAAACAGCTTTGAGCGTTACCTACACCGAACTGGTCGCTTCCGGCATGATGGCGCTGCCTGAGTTTGTCAAGCGCCTGACAACCGGTCCTGCGGATATCTTGCGCATGAAGAATTACGATCTCTCTGAGGGAAGTGCTGCGGATATCACCGTTTTTGATCCTGAACCGGAATATGTGATCGATCCCTCCACCTTCAAATCAAAATCCCGCAACACCCCCTTTGGCGGACGACGGGTCCGATGCAGAAACATTATGACAATTGTCGGCGGCAACATTGTCTATGAATATGGAAAATAAAAGTTTATGAAAATCGATTTTCTCCCGGAAATTATTGCTCTCAGACGAAAATTTCACCAGATACCGGAAATCGCCGGAAAAGAGTTCAAGACCTGCGCTCTGATCCGCGAGACCCTTAATCAGATCGAAGGCGTGGAACTGCTCCCCCCATTCCTTGAAACTGATACAGTTGCTTTGATCAAGGGAGAAAAAGGTCCCGGTCCCCATATACTGCTGCGGGCAGATATTGACGGACTTCCTGTTTCAGAGGAAAGCGGATGTGATTTTCCTTCACTTCACGAAGGCATGATGCACGCTTGCGGACATGATATGCACATTTCCATTCTGCTGGGCGTTGTCAAAACCCTGGCGGCACGCCGTCACGAGTTCGGCGGAACTGTGCGCTGTGTCTTTCAGCCGGGAGAAGAGAACAAGGCAATGGCAAAGGAACTCATTGCTGCAGGTGCCATGGGCGATCCGCTCCCGGAGGTGTGTGCGGCTCTGCATGTCATGCCGGGAAAACCCGTTGGGGATGTTTCTGTTAAAGAAGGTCCCATGATGGCTTCAAGCAACCATTTCAAAGTGGTGGTCCACGGGCAGGGGGGACACGGCAGTCTTCCCTGTGCCTCCCGCAATCCCCTGATCGCGGCGGCGTCCATGGTCATGGAGCTTCAGAATGTGGTCCCCAGCCGTGTGGATCCCCGCCGTTCCGGGGTGTTGAGCATCTGCCGCATCGTTTCAGGCGAGATCGACAACATTATCCCTGAGACCGCTGAGTTTTCCGGAACCATGCGTTCTCTTGACAACGAAACTGCACGGATCATGGAAGAGGCTGTCCATGAGATCTGTCATGCGGCGGCAACGATCCACCGGGTGCGCTGTGATGTGTTCACCGATCAGTGCTATCTTGCGACCTGTAACTCCCCGGAGCCGACGGCGCGTTTGTGTAAAGTCGTCAAAGAACTGAAGATCCCTCTGCATATACTTGAGGATTCAGCCATGAGTTCCGAAGACTTTTCTTATTACCTTGCCAAAGTTCCGGGGGTTTTCTTCCGTCTCGGGGTTGGGGAGGATCAGCCTTCACTCCATAATCCCTCCTTCTTTCCCCCTGAGCAGGTTATGGAAAACGGTATAAAGGTGATGACCGCTTTTGCTTTGGAGTCCCTGAAGGAAAAATGAATCTTTTAAGGAAAATTTTCCGGATACCTGTTTTTCTGCTCTGGTTCAGCAGTGTTGCTGTTGTGTGCAGAGTCGTCAATCACGGCAAAAAAGCCTCTGAGCGTGCTCTTTCCTGGACCCGATTCTGGGCAAGAGTCACTGCAGGTATTTTTAAGCTCAAAGTGCATACCGTGGGGGATCCGGAAGGTTTTTCAGGAGGACTGATTGCAGCAAACCACCAGAGCTGTCTTGATATATTGGTACTTGCGTCCATATTCAAGATCCGCTTTGCTCCCAAAGCTGAAATGCGCCGCTGGCCGGTTATCGGGTTTCTGACTCAGTGCAATGATCCGGTTTGGATCGACCGTTCAACGCCCCGCAAGGCGAAGGAATCTGCTGCCGCCATGAGCTGCACCATGAGATCCGGGCAGATGATGATGGTCTTCCCCGAAGGGACTACTTCAGATGGAAAAGAGGGGCTTTTACCCTTTAAATCCACCTCATTTCAAGCCGTCATTGACTCCGGAACGGCGGTGCTGCCTGTAATCATTTCTTATGATGAAAAATACCGCTCTCAGATCCAGTGGACCGGGCATCAGGGATTTTTGCCTTATGTCTGGCGTATTCTGGGATTGAAACAAACAGATGTGACAGTGTTTATTCTGGAGCCGATCTCTCCTCACGAAGGGGAAGACCGCAAAGAGTTTTGTTCCAGAGTTTACTGTATTATGAATCAAAAATGGAGGACTTTATGAAAACTCTCCGCAGTATTATCGCCGCATTCATTGCCTCTTGGGGAATGATATCCGATTATACATTGCCCAAATCGCTGATCGCTCCTTTCAGAATGCAGATCCCCAGTACAACGGTACTCTTCTGCTTTCCTTTGTGCGGAGCTCTTGCGGGGCTTATCGCTTTGCTCCCCGGCGTGCTGCTGAGTATCTTTTTCAGCCATTTTGCCGGAGCATTGGTATTTGCTCTGACGGGGGCTTTGCTGCTCTATTTCAAGGATTCCGGAAGAGGTTTGGCGCTGCTGTTTTCCTATATCTCCTCCCGGCTTTCCGGAGCGCCGCCAGCCATCGCTTTTCAGCATTGTGACAATCGGCTTTCAGAAGTGCTCAAAAATCCCCTTATTATGCTTTTGAGTGTTATTTCAGTTATTATTGTTCTCGGAATGCTCTTTGCACTTTTCTACCGGGGGGCGGGAATCTGGTTTGCTGCCGTGGCTGCTGCCGATGCTCTGGTTCAGGCAAAACTTTGCCTGGAGCCTGACCGGAACACCAATGTCCCCTTTATCAGAGTTGCCAGAGGCGGGGAAAAGTATCTTACTGCCAGCGCCATACTGCTGGCTGTGGTGATGCTGTGTATTTTTCCCAAAGTTGCGGCACTGGGCGCCATTGTGGTGCTGTGGGTGTGGTTCTGGCGGGAACTGCCGGGGATCGAAGAGTTCCGCGGGGGCTTGAGTCCCGACTGGATCACCATGAGCGGCTTCTGGGCAGCGTTGCTGACTTTGCTCTGCGGCATGGGACTTCTTTGAAGAGGACGGGGCGGTCATGGCTGAAATATTTCTGGATGAACCCTTTGTCTCTTTGTGGAAAGAAAAGGATGTCTTTGGCGAAATAGCGATTCTTTCCGGTGAGGAGTTCCGCCGGGTCAAGAGCCGCAGGACTTTCCGTACTGAAATCAACGGCAGAGGCTTTTTCATAAAACACCATCTGGGAGTCGGCTGGGGCGAGATCATCAAAAATCTCCTTCAGTTCAAGAAGCCCGTTACCGGTGCACGGGGAGAGTTTGAAGCGATCCGTATGCTGGAAAAAGCAGGTGTCCCCACCATGAGATGTGCCGGATTCGGGGAGCGTTTCTTCAATCCGGCAGCGAAGGAGTCCTTTATCATTACCTGTGAACTTGCCGGAATGGTCAGTTTGGAGGATTTTTTCAATACTCAAAAAGCAACTCCCCAAATGCGCCGTGATATCATCCGCCGTCTGGGGCAGAGTGTGGGGAAAATGCACGCCTCAGGAGTAAATCACAGGGATTGTTACATCTGCCACTTTCTGCGTTCCCCTGAAACGGGGGAACTCCATGTGATCGATTTGCACCGGGCTCAGATCCGGAAAAAGGTTCCTTTCCGATATGCCGTCAAAGATGTGGCGGGGATCCTTTTTTCTGCCATGGATCTGAACTTGACCCTCCGTGATGTGGCGCTCTTTTACAGAGAATACAAAAAAGCCGGAAATGCTGACTCGGCTTTATTCAGAAAAGCTGTCGTAAAAACGGCACGCAAGCTCTATTACAAGGAGCACGGCAAAGAGGCTCCCGAAATCTTGAAGTGAATCTTTAATCTGAAAGGAATGAATTCTTATGCTGCAGATCACAAATATACGACAGGGAGCGGTACTCAACTGCAACCACGGTAAAGAGGATGAAAAAGGTCTGACCGTCCTTTTTGAAGGGATCAGCGACTATCCCGGTCCTGTGACCTTGAATGGGCACCCCGCCCGCCGTGACGGACGCCGTTTCATGGGGGAGGTCACTTTGACTGAAAAGATCAACACCGTGACCGCTGAATCTGTCAGTGCCTACGGCAATTTCAGCCAGTCCATTGTTGTGGTGTATGATAAGAAATCCTTCCGGCGTTTTAATTGCTACATTGACGACCACAGCTTTTTCTGGACCGATCTTGCAAAGGAACGCCCCAAACGCGCCTTTGACCACTTCTATCTCAAGGGGCTGAAAGAGATCCACGAGCGCACCGGATTCAAGGCGACGCTGAACTGTTTTTTCCACAACGATCACTTTGACTGCGACATGAGCCAGGTTCCGGATATCTGGAAAAGCG
Source organism: Victivallaceae bacterium (assembly GCA_045596885.1). Lineage (GTDB taxonomy): Bacteria > Verrucomicrobiota > Lentisphaeria > Victivallales > Victivallaceae > UBA1784. The sequence goes on along the minus strand of JAZODE010000092.1, from coordinate 4,023 downwards.
AATTTATCGACAACTCCGACTGGTTGAAGATGTCTTTCCACTCTCTTGGTGAATTCCCCGACCGTCTTTACATTGAGGCAAGCGAAGAGGAATTCAGAAGGGACTACGATCTGGTATACGACCATATCGTCCGCTTTGCCGGTGAAGAGACCTTTATCGAGCCTCTGGTGATCCATTGGGGGATCATCTCTCCTGCCTGTGTCAAGGTGCTGAAAGAGAAGGGCGTCAGAACTTACGCCAGCGCTTTCCGTCCCCGTCTCATGGGTGGTCCCAGCGCTCTTGAGCGTGCTGCCGGGTGCAAGGAAAACAATATTGCAAACTCCCAGATCGGCACAGCAGTCAAGGCGGTGGTCCCCACGGATCTCGGATTCGGCTATGAAGAGCACTTTACTGTGAGTGAAGAGTCCAACTATCTGGAAACCCACCGGGCGATGTACAATCCCCATCTGGATATGACCTTTTTCCGGGGCAACTGCTGCTGCAATCTGGTTCCCATGGATGTGATCCCCCGGAGACTCCAGCTGGCAGTGGAAAACGCTTCCGCTGTGGGCAGCGAAGTTTTCAACGTGGGCAGCCACGAACAGTATACATTCCCCTACTATCACAACTATATCCCCGATCACATGGAGCGTATCGGCAAAGCCGTCGAGACCATGATCGAACTTGATTGCAAACCTGTATTCTTTGCCAAAGGCTTCCTTGGCAACGAATCCTGGGAAAAATAATATTCAAGGAGTTATACCCATGCTTCAAATCACCAATATCAGACAGGGTGCCGTGCTGAATCACAACCACGGCAAGGAAGATGAAAAAGGTTTGACCGTCCTTTTTGAAGGGATCAGCGACTTTCCCGGTCCTGTGACCTTGAATGGTCAGCCCACCCGCCGTGACGGACGCCGTTTCATGGGGGAGGTCACTTTGACTGAGAAGATCAACACTGTGACCGCTGAATCTGTCAGTGCCTACGGCAATTTCAGCCAGTCCATTGTTGTGGTGTACGATAAAAAATCCTTCAAGCGCGTCAACTTTTACATTGATGACCACAGCTTTTTCTGGACCGATCTTGCAAAGGAGCGCCCCAAACGCGCCTTTGACCACTTTTATCTCAAAGGGCTGAAAGAGATCCATGAACGCACGGGCTTGAAGGTCACTTTGAACTGTTTCTATCACAACGACCACTTTGATTGTGACATGACCCAGGTGCCGGACATCTGGAAACAGGAGTTTATTGACAACTCCGACTGGATGAAACTTTCGTTTCACGCTTCCGGTGAATTTCCGGACCGCCTTTACATTGAGGAATGTGAAGAGGTTTTTGCCCGGGATTACGATATGGTCCACGACGAGATCGTCCGTATTGCCGGAGAAGAAAGTTTTACAACTCCCGTTGTGATCCACTGGGCGATCATTTCCCCTGCCTGCGTCAAGGTTCTGAAAGAACGGGGCGTCAAGTGTTACAGCAACGCCTTCCGTCCCCGTCTTATGGGCGGTCCCACCGCCATTGAGCGTGCCGTGGGCGCCAAGACCAACACCACCGCCAACAGCCAGATGACAGCTGCCTACAACCGGGACAAGCAGCTTGCCGGAGACTTTGGATTCGGCTTTGAGGAGCACTTCAATGTTATTGAAGAGACCGCTTATCTCAGCCAGCACAAGCTGCTCTACAATCCCCATCTGGATATGACCTTCTTCCAGGGCTGCTGCTGCGCCAATCTGGTGCCGCTGGATGTGATCCCCGGCAGATTGGAAAAGGCTCTGGCTGATTCTGCGGCTGTGGGCAATGAGGTTTTCGGACTTGCCAGCCACGAGCAGTACACATTCCCCTACTATCACAACTACATCCCTGACCACATGGAGCGTCTTTCAAAATCCATCGAACTGATGGTCGAAGCGGGCTGCAAGCCTGTCTTCTTCCCTGATGGATTCCTGGGCAACGAGGCATGGGGCAAGTGATCTGATACTCTATGGAAAATGCCACTGAATTTACCCTGATCCGCCACGGTCAGACTGCAGACAATGTGGCGGGGATCCTGCAAGGGCACCGGGACACTCCTCTGGATGATATGGGGCGCCGGCAGGCTCAGAGCGCAGCTGAAAGGCTCCGCGGGAGCCATTTTGACGCCATTTTTTCAAGTGATCTGCGCCGAGCCTTTGAGACGGCGGAGATCATTGGAAAAGCCGTTGGTGTGACTCCTGTGCCGACCCGTGAACTCCGGGAGTGGCACCTGGGGGAGCTTGAGGGACAGTACAGCAAAGATCTTTGGGTAAAATACTTTGACATTATGGAGTGTTTCAATGTAGACAGCGGCGATCTCCCCGTCCCCGGCGGGGAGTCCCACGGTGCCTTTGAGCGTCGTATTGCCCAATGTCTTGATGATCTGGCGGACCAATGGATCGGCAAGAGCATCATCATTGTGACCCATGCGGGTTCCATGCGGGCTGTTTTCAAACACATTGTGGGAGCAGTCGCACCGGGAAATATGCTTCCCATCTGCAGCAATGTTTCCTACAGCAGTTTTTTCCGTTACGCCGACGGCAGATGGCGCTTGCGCTGCTGGAACGATATTTCACACCTTGAATACTGCCGCGACAGCGTGACTTATTGAGCTGTATATTTCTCCTTGATAAGGTGAAAAACGGAAAATTTGTGATTTTTTTCTGTTTTTTTTGAAAATTATTTTTTTCTGTGTAAGAAATGAAAGGCGTTTTATAAATATATATATAGAAGAGATAGTTGGACCACATAAACTGAAGGAAGGATAGAGGCGATGACGGATCGAGGCGGAAATATTCAGAGGGGCGGCACTCAGGATGTGCCGCAGGTCGCAGTACAGTACATTTATTTGGACTTTGACGGGGAACTGACCTCTTACAATGGGGAAATATTGAGTCTTGACACTGTTGAAGTGCAGAACTCCTCTCTGACAGAGGAGCGCATCCAAAACATCCTTGCCGAACTCAACGCAAGATACGCCGGTCAAAATGTTGTTTTCGTAACTCAGCGCCCCGAAACGACCGGATATTCCACCATCTTCATCGGAAAAACCTCCGCCTTTGACCAGTACGGCAACTTTACAGGAGTAGCCGAAACCATCGACGAAGGCAATTTGAATAAAACCGACAACGCCTTCGTAATGCTGGATTCCACCGCTACCGATCCCGAAATCATCGCCACCATCGCCCACGAAACCGACCACCTCCTCGGCACCCTCGACCACGGCGGAGAAGGTCTCCAAGCCTACGCCGCCCACACCATCATCGGCTCCGGTACCACCTCGACAGGAGTTGTCGTATCTTCCGGCGATAGCCTGACCATCGGCTTTGGCGGCACTGTCAACTCCACCACAGTGAGTTCCGGCGGCAGTATGGAGCTTTATAGTGGTGGACGGGCAATCAATACCGGGATCCAAAGTGGAGGCGTATTATCCCTTTCTTACTCTAACAATAGTAGTAACAGTTATTATACAAGTATGACCTTTACCGTCGCAGGAGAACGCTCCGGTACGGTGGGTGATTTGTCAATTACCTATGCAAACGGCAGCGATTCAGTAACACTTACAGGTGAAACAGATAATATTCATGTAAGCGGTGGTTACCTGTTTATAACATCCGGGGGGATCATCAAAAATTCTGTTCTCGATGTTGTCACCTATTGGAGAGAAGGCGCCTCCGGAAGTTCTCTGACGATACAAGGAAATGCGTCAGCCTGTAATGCCCATCTTGAAGATGTAATTATAACAAGTCAGATCCTTCATGTCACAGGTTCCAATTCCCTTATTGCAGGGGGGGAAATAGCCCATTCCGCTGGGAGGGTGTATCTTTATGACAGCGCCAGAGCCACCGGAATAGTGATCTCTGCCGGGCGCATGGAGGTGGGATATGGTGTGGTTGCAAGTGATACCGTAGTGAGTTCCGGCGGCAGTATGGAGCTTTATAGTGGTGGACGGGCAATCAATACCGGGATCCAAAGTGGAGGCGTATTATCCCTTTCTTACTCTAACAATAGTAGTAACAGTTATTATA
>JAZODE010000091.1:0-94343 GCA_045596885.1 Victivallaceae bacterium | reverse complement strand
CGCCTTGTCCACTGGTCAATACATGCGGGCTGTGCCAAAACAACGCCAACGCCCGCAGACTGCCAACCGGCTAGAGGGGATAATAAGCCTCTGCGGCGTAGAATTTACGGCTAAGGTAATTTCAGTCTGTGGACCAAACATTATCGGCAACTTTCCATAAGTTAAACTACCCGCTAAGGTTTTGCAACAGCCCCTCCTGTTGTTTTTCAGAAGGTTCTTTTCAAACAGCCTGTTCGCCGTTGACAAAGACCATACACACTTTGGTGGCACTGTCAAGGATACATCCGTCGCAGACCACGATGTCGGCGTCCTTGCCGACCTCCAGGGAGCCCACGCGATCCTCAATGCCCAGATGACGGGCGGGATTGATGGTGATCGCCTGCAGTGCGGCAAAGGGATCCATGCCCGCTTTGACGGCGAGTCCGGCGCAGAGAGCCAGATTTTCCTGGGGGATCACATTGGAGTCGGTGATGATGGAAACCTGACACCCGGCACGGTGGAGTATGCCCGGTGTGGCAAAGGTCTTTTCACGGGTCTCAGGCTTGCCGGAGTGTCCGAGAGTGGGACCGACGGCAAGGGGGAGTCCTTCAGAAGCAAGTTCCTCAGCGATCAGATGTCCTTCGGTGCAGTGTTCAAGTGTCAGCTTAACATTGAATTCTTTGGCAATGCGGATGGCAGTAAAAAGATCGTTCGCCTGGTGGGCATGTGCCTTGAGGGGGATCTCACGGCGCATCACAGGGAGCAAAGCATGGAGCTTGAAATTGAAGTCCGGCTTTTTGCATTCGGGATCTTTCTCAGCTGCATCGATCTTTTCCATATATTCCTTTGCCCTGGCAAGCATTTCACGGAGCTTTGCGGCTGTGGTCATGCGGCTGGTGATGAATTTGGTCTGGTAAAGATTTTTGGGGTTCTCACCAAAGGCACATTTCATGGCGACCTTTTCCTTGACCACCATCTTATCCACCCGGATACCGAAGGTCTTGACAGCCATAAAGTTTCCCCCCAGCACATTGGAGCTTCCGGGTCCCGTTCCCACGCAGGTCACGCCCCCTTCAAGGGCAAAACGGACCGTGGGATCCAGAGGATTGAAAGCGTCAATGGGGTTGAGTTCGGGGGTGATGCAGTCGTTCTTTTCGTTGTAGTCGGTACCGTCGTAACGGTTGCTCCATCCGGCAAGCCCCAGATGGCAGTGTGCCTCCACAAGTCCGGGGATGACTCTCATGCCGGAAACATCGATTTTTTCCCCGGAAGTATATGTACCGATCTCAGCGATTTTACCGTCTTTGACTTTGATATCCACACGGCGGGGTTCAGGGGTGATTCCGTCAAAAACGATTCCGTTGACAAGCCAGAATTCCATTTGCAATTCCTTCCTTTTTCAAAGTCCCAGCTGGGATTTGAGCTGGTCTTTTGACATATAGCCCACAAGCTGCTTTTCCAATTTTCCGTTGCGGTAGAAGAAAAGAGCCGGAATGGAGTTGACTCCCAGAGAGGCGGCAAGCTGCACATTTTCCTGATCTTCCACGCTGATCTTGCCGATGATGAGTTCGGGGAACTCTCCGGCAAGTTTTTCCAGTTCGGGGGTCAGCTTCTGACAGGGACCGCACCAGGTCGCCCAGAAGTCGATCAGGACAGCCTTTTCGCTCTGGGTGGTCAGTTTTTCAAAAGATTCTTTATTAAGGTGAAGTATTTCCATGATTCATTTCTCCTTGAAGTAAAGTTTGCAGTGACAAAAGCCTGTGAACTCAGGATCAGCGAGCTGCTCCCGGAACTCTTTGCAGATACACAGATTTTCAGGTGTATGCTGAATACGGCAGGGGCAGTAGCCGCCATTTTTTTCCATGACTTTTTTCAACTTTTCCACATAAGAAGCATCTTCATTGAGACGCACATTTTCAGGCAGATCCATATCGTTTGTTCCTCCTTTGATATCTATAAAAGTAATATAACAGTACAGAGCATCAAAGTCAAGTCATATTGAAGAAAAACTCATCTTTCCTTGCAAAAAGCAGATAAGGGCAGTATATTATTTAAAAAGTTTCTCTCCCCCTCTTTTGAAAGGAAAAAGTTATGCTCCCTGATTTGGTAAAACTCTGTGCCGGCGCTCTTGATATGGAGTGGATCAAAAAACACTCTCTGGCACTCAATGATCTTGAAAAACTGACCTCCCACAAGGACTTTCTGAAATCCACAGATTATCTCCTTCAAGTCATGCAGGAAGCCGGATTCTCAGATATCGAACGCTATGCCCTCCCCTGCGACGGCGTCACCACCTACGACGATTGCACCATGCCCCTTGCGTGGAACAGAACAGGACGCTCCACATTGGAGATGGTCTTTCCGGAAGAAAGGCTTCTTGCCGACAGCGATGTGCAGCCGGTCAACGCTGTGATCTGGAGTCCCCCCACCCCTGCTGGCGGAGTCACCGCTGAACTGGTCTCGCTCCGCAGTGCCGTTTCAGAAGATTTCCACGAATTTGCCGGAAAAATCGTGCTGTGGGATGATTCCCCTTCCGCCGCCAAAAAGCTGAAACTCATTCAAGCTGGTGCCTTGGGTATCGTGGCTTATGTTGACGCCATTTACGACACGAATCCCGACGATGTGCGCTGGATGAACGGCGTGGGACTCAGAGGGTGGTATTATACCAAAGATGATCCCCAGATGTGGGTATTTTCCATCACGCCCCGCATCGGCAGGGAACTGGAAGAGCGCCTTGCCGCCGGTGAAAAGATCCGGGTCAAGGCGGTGATGAACACTGAAGTCTCCCCCGGAGAAATCTACACGGTGACGGGTGTTATTCCGGGCAAATCCTCCGGAGAGCACGCTCTGGTGGCTCACATGTACGAACCCTTTGTCACTGACGATGCCACCGGCACGATCCTTTCCGTCGCCATTGGGAAAGCGCTGAAAGAACTTTCAGAACAGGGGAAAATACCGGCTCTTGAAAATGGTTTCAGAGTTGTTTTCAGCATGGAGCGTTACGGATTTTCCGAATTTTTCAACGACCCCGAACGCTCTGGAAAAATCATCAGTGCCTTTAACATGGACAGTGTCTGCTATCCCAGTTTGAAGATGGCGGGCACTATGCCTGAACTCCGCCACAGCCCTGTTTCTGCGCCGGGGGCGGATGCGGTCATCGTCAGAAATCTGCTCAAAGAAAGTTTCCCCGGATTTCCTTTCAATGAAGTTCAGGGCAACCTTTCTGACGACACCTTCCCTGCGGACTCCACTATCGGGATCCCCTGCAGCTGGCTTCACACCGTTCCTGCCCCTGCCCGGCATCACAACACCGGGAGCATTTTCAACGACCCCGACTGGGAGATCGCCGGAATCGTTGCCGCAACCATTGCTGCACTGCACGCCAAATTCAGCTGTGCCGCTGCCGGTATCGGCAGAGAGGAGCTCCTCAAAGAGGTCACAGAAGGAGTTCTTGCCGATGCAAAAAGTGACTTTGAGCGCTTGCAAAACATTGAATATTTCAACGCTTCAGACAAAGAGATCATCAGCTCTTTTCTTGCGGAGCACCACGCCCGGCGGATCCTGTCACTCAACAGATCCATCCCCGGCGCTGCGGATGAAGAAACCCTCCGCAAACTTTTCGCTGATATCTTCCCCAAAAAGCAAGCTCCCGCCGGGGAAGATGTGCCGGGGATCAACTGGGTCATTACCCGTGCTCCGGGATTCTCCCAGCTCATGTCCTTTGCCAGAGTTCCTGTACCTGAGCGTTACACTGCACTCCGTATGCCCCAAGCCCTTATGATGGGGCTGCTGGATGGCAGGCGCACGCTCCATGAAGCCTTTATCATTGCCAAATTCTTCCTCAAGATGACGCCTGCTCCCGGGGAAGAAGAGGACGTGGCAAAGACCTTTGAGTTCCTTGAAAAATACAACTACTGCACCATCCGGAAGTAAGGATACAACAGTAAAAGTTTTAAGAAAGCTCCCTTTGCGGAAGATCTGTTCCGGAAGGGAGCTTTTTTATGTTTTCCCTCTCCCTTGTGATGAAGGAATTTTTTCAAAAGTGATCCAAATAGATTCAAAAACAGCTTTTCAAGTTGCAAATGGACTTTTGTTGTTTTATATTATAAATAAGTTGTTTCAGAAGAACACAGTTAAGGAAAACGATCATGGAATGGAAAACATACGCTCCTGTTTTAAATGTCCCCCCCGTATTCAGCAATGACGGCGGAAAACTTTGTATCGAACTCAAAGACTGGCGTGCTTTCGGCATGTGGGAAAAGGAGTTTCCCTTCCCGGAAGGCTCCGGATGTGCCATCCGGGTGGAAAGCGACGCTCCGGCATCTCTGGGGAACAAAGTGGGGGTCCTTGCCTGTTTTGCCAAAAGTGACGGTACATATTATTGCGAAGATTACCTTGAGCCCGTCGAAAATCCTGACGGTACACTTTCCTTCTACAGCGAATTTGAAAGAGAAGAGGATGTACGCTCCATCGTGCTCAAACCCCATTTCAAATGGGCAGCGGGCAAAGTGGGCTTTTTCAATGTTTCCATTTCCCCCTGGACTCCGACGCCTGACCGCATCGCCCGCATCGTCACCACCTGTATCAGCCATCAGGAGGGGGAAAAGACCCGGGCTCAGCGCCTTGAAAGGGTGAACGCTCTTCTTGAACGCATTGAGAAAGAGGTCCGGAACCCGGATCTTATTCTTTTTACCGAAATCATGCCCATCATGGGACTTTATCTCCCCATGGAAGAACAGCTTGAACCCATTCCCGGTCCCACGACCGATTTTTTGGTCCCCTGGGCGAAACGGCTGAACTGCTACATCGCCACCGGGATCCGCGAGGTCTGCAACGGACACCGCCACAACTCCGCCGTTATTATCGGCAGAAACGGTTCCCTTGTGGGCATCTACCACAAGGTCAATCTTACCTGGGGAGAAAGTGCCAACGGTGTCATTCCCGGCAGTACCCATCCTGTTTTTGATCTCGACTTCGGGAAGGTGGGATTTTCTATCTGCTGGGACAACTGGTTCGGGGAAAATGCCCGTATGCTCCGGCTCAACGGAGCGGAACTTATGCTGGTTCCCATTGCGGGAGACGGTATCCCGGAACACCGGGAGTGCATCTGGGGCGGCAGAGCTTCGGAACAGGGTATGGCAGCAGCCTTTTCACCTTTCTGCCCCTCATACGACGGCCTGCTTTCAGCCCGGATCTTCGACAATCAGGGTGCTCTGGTCGCCCATACTTCAGAAAATGGGGGTTACACCTGGGCTGACCTCAATCTTTCCCGCCGTGTCCGGACAAAATACCTCTCGGTGGGCTCACGGGGAGAAGGCAGAAGTCTCTACATCAGAGAGCGTCGTGATGATCTTTATCCCCAGCCGGCTTGTGAAAGAGAGTGCTTAAAAAAGTAACTTGACTTTTGAGTTCATCCCATGAGAAAACCTGATAAAGCATTTACCATGGTCAATTATCTGGAGGAACAGCTCCTTGCGGGGGCTTATTCCTCCGGAAAGGCTCTTCCTTCTTTACGGGCGCTCATGCGGAAATTCAGCATCTCATACGGCACTGCCCAGCGGGGGATGACTTACCTTTATGAAAAGTACCCCCATATTTCCAAAGAAACAGGCAGAGGGACCTATTTCATCCCGGACTCAAAGGGCAGCGATGAAAACTCCCGTTGTTCCATCGCCGTCTTCTGCATTGAACCTTTTGCCAAAAGTACGGGACTCTACATTTCCGCCCTCAAAGGGATCATTGCCCTTGCGGGGAAAGCCGGGGTCAGGGTCGAAAGGGTCATGCTGGGGAACGATTTCCACGATGCCGCCTTTCTGCGCAAAGCCAGTGCCGACTATTCCGGAGTCATCCTTCTCGGGCAGTTCGACGCCCTTTTTTCACGGCTGGATCTCCCCGTGCCTGCCGTAGGGATCATGATGGAAAACTCCTTTGGCGGCTCGGTCTCAGTGGTGGATCTTGATCCCTACCTCTCAGCGAAACTTGCGGTGCGTTATTTCCTCGAACACAAGATCACAAAAGTAAAGATCCTTTCCTCTGTCAACAACGCCTTTGTTCTCAGGGGAAATGTCTTTGCCATGCTGGCTTCACAACAGGGGATCCGCTGTTCAAAACCTGTTCAGGCAGTGCGCTCCTACACTCCCGGAACGGGTTACTTTTTCACCTCGGACAACTGGGCGCATACTGCCTGTCTCAAATACCGGGAACAAACAAACAGAGATCTCGCCGCCGACCATATCATCATGGGGGTGGACGGCAAACAGTTTCTTCAACCCGGATTTTCCCGTTTCCCCACCGTCGCCGTCGATTGGGAGCAGATCGGTGCCGCCGCCTACAATGAATGTATTGCCCGGATCAACGATCCGGCATTGACAGCAAAGAAAATTTATTTAACAGGCTGGTTCGTCAATTTTCCTGAATGACTTATAACAAAAGGGATTTTAAATTATGAAAGAAAAAAAACGCGCAAACAGAACAAAGCAAAAGTATCTATTCACCCTGATCGAACTGTTGGTTGTAATTGCAATTATCGGCATCCTTGCCGCCATGCTTTTGCCAGCTTTGGGAAAAGCACGGGAGCGGGCACGGACCATGCTCTGCCTCAACAATCTGAAACAGCAGGGAGGAGCCTACCACAATTACACCAACGACAGCAAAGATTTCTACCCCACCCCTCCGGCAGGAGCAACGACCCTTACCAGTTTTGCGTACTATGTCGGGGGATTTAAGACTGTCGATGGCGTGAAATACGGACAGCTCAATCCTTATTTCGGTTTGGAAAGATTTCAGAGTGCAAGCAATGCCGGAACCAAAGAGCTCCTTGCCCGGGGCGGATTCAACATCTTCTTCTGTCCGGCAGATGTCCCGGGATACGGCTTCTGGCGTCAATCATACGGCACCATGAGAAATTATTACGGCATGAACTATCCCATGAACGCCACCGGCAATCAGACCAACATCGGTTACGCCGACAATAAAACACCGCCGACACTGGGATTACCCGGTAAAAAGACCGTCAAAGTCGCAGCGCCCTCCAGGTGTATCATGGCGTATGAAGACGGAGCCGATACGATGCAGTGGGTGTCTAAAAACAATGTCAGTTACTTTTACAAGCCGGCACATTCCCCTTCCAATCTCGGTTATACAGTGGTCTTTACAGATGGTTCCGCAAAGATGATCTATCTGGACAAAAGCGGTTTGGCAAAGTACGGCTGGCAGCTCTTTGCGGTGCCTGTTGAAAACAAGATCAAAGACGGATTCCTTCTTGCCCCCAATATCCACAGGGGTAAAGGTTTCGTGTGGATCCCCGAACTTAAATGATGAGGTTTTTCCAAATATGAACAGTAAAATCGAAAAAATCACGCAAGTGACAAATGATGGTTTCCACAATGCCTTCCCCGGTATGACGCGCTTCAAGGGGGCTCTTTATCTTTCTTACCGCACCTCTACAGGACACGCCATGAACGACGGGAAAATCTGTCTCAAGCGTTCCTTTGACAACGGGGAAAACTGGGAGGATCTGCAAACGACTCTGACCGACAAAAACTACTACGAAGGTTTTATGATCGAATTCAAGGGGAAACTCTTTATGTTCGGCGGAGCCTACCCCAGAGAGATCGAACACCCTGTCTGGATGCACGAGTGCCGCCAATATGTTTCCGTTTCAGAAAACGGTACCGACTGGAGCACCCCCAAAGAGGTCGCGCCCCCCTTTGCCATGCGTTTCTGGCACCCCATCGTCATCGGGGATCTGCTCTATGTGGCCTCTTACAGCTGTTTCAAAAATTTCCGGGGCACAAAGATGGAGGTGGATCTCCTTTCTTCTGAAGACGGATTCACCTGGAAATGGGTCTCTCAAATTTCCGATCTGCCCGCCGGAAATGAAACATCCATTCTCTATGACGGCGAAAACATCCACGCTTTCATCCGCAACGAAAGAGGTACTTTGCGGATGAAACACACTTGCGACGGCGATTTCACACGCTGGAGCGATGAAGAGGATCTTCAGGTGGGACTCCAGGGCCCCATGGCTTATGAGATCAACGGCAGAAGGTTTCTTTCAGGCAGATTCCGCGGCGCTTCTCCCCGGTTGGGGGGCAGCTTCACCGACAGAAGCCAGACCCGGTTCCGCACTTATGTGTATGTGCCTCAAATCAAGCTCTTTGTTGAGTATGCCGACTTTCCCTCAGGTTTTGACTGTGCCTATTCCGAAAGCGTTCCGCTTGACGGAAACAGGATGCTGACCGCCTATTACTCACAACACGGACACGGCAGCAAAGAGGGTTTCAGAGATATGGAAGGAGGCAGTGACATCTTCCTTGCAACAGTTCGCACAGACATGGCACCTGAGTGGGGAAAACTCACCCCCGGAGCCATGGCTTACCTTGATAAGATCGGAGTATCATACAAATGAAAAAGATAATTTATTTATTGGCAGCACTGCTTCTGACCGCAGTCGTCAACGCCCAAAGCTGGCAGCGTGTACGGGGCAACACTGCTGCGGACAAGGATTTCAAAACCATCAAAGGTTCCGGCACTTACACCCGGACCTTCAAGATCCCCACGGGAAAGCACTTTCTCTTTTCTGTTGAGATCACCTCTCCCCATGAGATCTTCTTTACTTTCACCCCCATGGCGAACGGCATCAAAAAGATCGCCTACACCACTCCCGGCAAAAAGCAGAAGGTCATGGGACTTCTTTCCAGCAAAACAGGAGCCCCCATCCGGGCGGAAATGATCATTACCGCCCAGGGAAAAAACGGAAACACCATCTTTGAAAATTTCCAGTTCAAAGAGATCAAAACTGATATTTCCCCTGAGCTGAAACCTTATTCTCTTTCGACTCCTCTCAACAGCAGCTCAGTGATCGTCATTCCTTCCGATCCCAAAACCAAAGCCCAATACACAGCTCTTGCCCGAAAAATCAGCGCGAAACTGGGAAATTTGAAGATCGTTGACGACAAAAGCGTCTGTGTCAAAAATATCCCCATGCTGCAGCCGGGATACGCGAATTGCCACCTTATCATAATTGGCAACATGAACAACAACCGTGCCTTCTGGCCTGCCTACACAAGAAAACTTGCGGTTTCAGACGCTTTCTTCCCCGGCGGCAAAGGCTATGAGGTGCGTACCGCCGTCAACGTGCTGAGCAACGGCAAAAACCATATCATCATCGGCGGCACCACTTTTGAAGGTATCGCCCGGGGCGTGGAAAAATTCCTTGCAAAGTGTGATTCCAAAAACATTCCTCAACTTGCAGAGATCGAAATTGACGGCGAATGTGCCAAGCGGATCGCAGAAGACATCGCTGACTGGAAAAATAATTTTCCCCGTGGAAAATTCCCCGGCACCTCCCCCGGATACGATGCGGTCCGCCGCTGGTATCACCACGCTCTCATGTACTACTGGACCGGCAATAAATTTTACGCTGAATGGGCAAAAAAATTCATTGCGCCTATCATCAAGCAGAAGGCATACACCCATCACTACATCATGGAGTGGCTCTTCATGACCTGGGAGGTGGTCCGCAACTGCGGCATTTACACCGCCGCCGAAAAGAAAACTATGGAAGATCTGCTCTTCGCCAACTATGTGGAGCTTCAGGTGGGCATGGATATGTATTGGATGCGTACTCTCACCCCGCCCTACCGCCGACTCTGGATCAACTCCCGCCATGTGACCTCTCCCCTCTGGTGTCAGCTCATGAGCAGCGATTATCTTTTCCGCAACTTCAAACTTTCAGGGGAGTGGGCGGATCTTGTGAAATTCACCCGTGCCGAAAGCATGGGGGCTGTGGATCATATCGCCCGTTTCAGGAGCCGTCCAGACAGTGACTTTGAAGGGGGCGACAACTATGTGGAACTTGCAAACGCTGTTTACCGTTATGCCTTCCGCTTCAACAAGTTTGATATTTTCACCAGCAAACAGGCGATCAAGTTTGCCAATCTGCAGCTCTTTTCCAACACCGAAAGGGACAGTGTTTTCTTCGGACGCTATGCCGAACACAAGATGCCTGCAGCTGTTCTCGGCAGCTATTACCGGGACGGCGTATTCAAATATTATGAAGAAAAAGCTCTGGGGTCAAAATGGGGCAGAACCATGTTCATCGACCGCTACCCCTGCGGTATTTCTGCCTACAACAACGACCTGAAAGCTGTTCTCCCCCGCCGGGATTTCACATTGCAGCTGATGCCTTACAGCACCTTTGACTTGAATCGCAGTATCTATGTCAAAAAGATCCTCACCAAATTCCCTGAAATGAAAAAGAAGACGCCCCTTGCCGGAGCTGTGATGCGCAACGGCTGGAACGACAACTTCAATGTCATGGCGATTTCTGGCTCCAACGAAATTTTCCGTGCGGGCGTGGGAGAGATCACGCACCTCTCTTTCTACCGGAGAAATTTCCTCAACTCCTCCTGGACCGCCGTTTACAACTTCAATTCAGCTCTTCCCTTTGAGCAGAATACCCTTCAAGTCACCCGTGTCAACCAGAGCGATAACGCTGTGGATGAGCGCCCCCGTGCCGGATTCCTTGACTGGAAATTCAATCTGGGGGGCAGACAGGCAGTTTCACTGCTTTTCAAAGATTACAACGGTACTCTCTGGCGCAGAACGGTCTACTCTCTTTCCATCGACCAGTATATCGTTCACGACACGATCATCGCTGAGAAGGCGGATCTCTACGACATTTCCATCGTCTGGCGTCCCTTCGGCATGATCCTGCCCAACAGTGCCGATACCCTTTACTCCCAGAATGGTCCCTACCGTTTCGCCATCAATATGTCGGGTAAAGGCTTCAAGCTCAAAACCAACACCGCCTCCTATCTCAAAAAGGAAAGCGAAAAGCTCTTTTCACTCTTCGCCTTCCACGGCAAACTTGCCAAAGGGCAAAAAATCACAGCGACTGCTCTGCTTCAGGTGAAAAAGAACACCAAAGTCCACGACTGCGGCAACGGTAAACTGCTCTTTTCTGAAAAAGGCAAAGTGGTGGGGCTTATCATGTTTACCGATGACGGTTTCATTGAGATCACCCCCAACCAGATCATCGGCAGCAACCTGAAAGATCTCAAGATCGACGGTACGGTTGTGAATATCGCCCCCCAAGCCACCGATGTGGCATGGTTCTTCCCCACAGCCAACTGTTACCGCAGCAAAGCGGGATACCGGAAAGTCCCTGCCGCCGAAAACAAAAAAGTGATGGAGCTTTGCCGGAAATATCTTGCTGCCATGAAAGTTCCTGCGGACGCCCAAACATCTGCAGCCGGGGAAAAAGTTGAGAAGAAAAACAGCTTCAAAAAGGTGTGGAGCAAAAATATTTTCCCCTTCCCTGAAGTATACAACAGCCACTGGGTACTGAAGAACGTCACAGACATCGGCAGAGTTGCCGAAGTGGAGTATATGCGGGGACTTACCCCCCAGCAGCCCATGCCTGCCTGGCTTGAATACTCTGCCGACGGCAAAAAGTATCACCGTTTTGAACTCAAAAATCCCCAATGGCACAGTGGTATCTGGACTCACAACTACGGCAATATCCAGCTCCGTGACAAGTGGTTCACCGACATTCAGCTGCCCAAACTCAAAGGGCGTTATTTCAGATTTGCCTCTCCTTTCCGTCCCAGATTCCATCTGAGCGACAGAAAAATGCCCCTGCGCCCGGTGAAGATCCTTGCCACAGAGCCCTTTATCCTTGCTTCCAATGAGGTGGTCAAGATCTACCCCAGAGGTTATCACTGGGACAACACCGTCTACGGCGCTTTTGATGCACAGGGCAAGACACTCTTTGTGAAAAAGCAGCAGCTTGCCCCCCTGGATCTCAAAGTGGTGGACTTCCCCGCCAAAAACAGCGTTGCTGCAGCTGAACCTGACGGCAAATTGCGGTTCTACGACAAAAACGGCAAAGAGCTGCTTATGATCGACAGCATCAAAGCCATGGCGGATTTCCACAAAAAGTGGGGACGCAGCAATACCCGCCACCCCGCAGGAGGATTTCCTTCGACCTACTCCATCGGTGTCTGGCAGAAAGACAGTGCCATCGTGGTGGGACGGTACGGACAGACCGGATTCCACACCGCTGACGGCAAAATGACCGGGATCCGGGCGGCAGGGATTTACAACATCAACCACATGCTCGACAAGGGAGTTGACTTTGACGGCGACGGCAAAGATGAAATGCTGGCAGTTTCCAACAGCTATCTGATCCACTATTTTGGAGATGCCAGAGAAAGTGCCCCTGCTCCCGGCACCACCTGGCCCCAGGTATATGACCGTATCCAGATGCCGCTGCCCGTGTGGTGGAACATCGCCTACGGTGTCTGGGGTCCCAAGTTCTACACCCTGAAAGCCCTGCCCTTCGGCGAAAATAAAAGTTTTGCCGCCGGTATCTCACGGCTTTATCTCTTCATCTACAATGCTGCGGCACGGAAATATGCCTGTTATCTCAAGTTCCCCAATCCCGCTGCGGCAGGGGATATCCGCTGTGTTGACAACGCCCGCTACCTGGGAGCGGTCGCCTTTGACGACGGAGTTCTGACCGTCTATGAGTGGCGTGATCCCGCCGGGAAACCGGTGGTCAACTGCAAGGTCAGCTTTGACGATGAGATCCGGGCTGTTGCCATTTCAGAAACGGGCAGGATCTTCGCCGCAGGGGGCAAAGGGATCTATGAGGTCGCTGACGGCAAAATCATCAAGCAGATAGACGGCGCTTTCAGCGATGTCAAATGTATGAAAAACAAACTTGTGACAGCCCATGTGTCAGGTGCTGTTTCAGTATGGAAAGAGTAAGAAAAATGCACAAGATCCTTGTTGCAACAGTACGGGAGGAGTTTCAAAAAGAGTTCTGGAGTCCTGTTGTTGAAAAAAAATTGCAAACATACGGCTTTGAACTGGAAATACTCATGCGCGGGAAGCTCTCTCTGGAAGACCTCCCTTCCGATCCCGCTGTTGAAGCTGTTGTCACCACCTGGGGTTCCCCCAGGTTTACGGCAGCAGCGTTTGACAAGTTCCCTGATCTGAAATTTCTGGGACACTGCGCCGGTTCCGTGGCGGGTGTGGTGGCTCCAGACTTCTACGAAAAGGGGGGAAGAGTCTTTTCAGCCAACTATGTCATGGCAACTGCAGTGGCTGAATGGTCGCTCCTCATGACCTTGCTCCACAGCCGCAACTTTTTCAAAAGCAGCGCGGTAAGGCAGGGGGAACTCATGGACTGGCAGGAAAAGTTTTCCATGGGTAACTTGCGTGAAAGCGTCATCGGCATCTGGGGATTCGGTGACATCACACGCCATTTGCTCAAGATGCTCAAGCCTTTGAATATCGGCAGGATACTGGTCAGTTCCAAACATGCTTCTGCTGAGGAGATCGAAGCCTGCGGCGCTGAAAAAGTTCCTTTTGAAGATCTTTTCAAATATGCCGACATGATCCATTGTCTGGTGGGGGTAACTCCTGACACATACCACGGTATCGGCGCAAAGGAGCTTGCCGCATTGAAAGATGGCTCCGCCATCATCAACGGCGGCAGAGCCGGACTGCTGGATGAAGATGCTCTCTGTGCCCAACTTGCTGCCAAACGGCTTTTTGCCTACCTTGATGTCTACTACCAGGAGCCTCTGCCGACTGATTCACAGCTCTATTCCATGCCCAATCTGGTCATGACACCTCACAACGCAGGCTTTCCCGGCAGAAAAGAGTTTCTTCCTTTCCTGCTGGATGAATTCCACCGGGCATGGCAGGGGGAAAAGAATCTGTGTGAGATTTCGGCAAAACGCTTTGAAACCATGACTGTGGAGCAGCTTTCAAAGAAAAATTAATCTTTTCAACCTTGCAAAAAGAGCATTTTTGCCTTATATTAAGCGATGTTATAAAGTGCCCGGGCTTTTTGCTTCCGGCGCAACTCTAAAAAAAATAAGGACCGACTGAATTATGAAAACAAGTATCGTCAGAGAGAAAATGCGCCGGGGGGAACCCATCCTCATGGCGAAAATCAACTTCATGAACCCCGACATGGCTGAAATGATCGGTTACGCCGGTTACGATGTGTTGTGGATCTGCAACGAACACGCTTATGTTGATCCCGACATGTTGAAAAACATCTTGCGTACCGCCAAGATCACCGGCATCGACATGATGGTCCGCACCTCTTACGGCAAAGGGGACTACACCGACCTCATCCAGCCTCTTGAAGCGGGAGCCCAGGGACTTATGATCCCCCACATCCACGACAAAGAACAGCTTGAATTCATCGTCAAAGAGTGCAAGTTCCATCCTCAGGGGCTCCGGGGCGTTGACGCTGTGAATCAGGACGCCGATCAGGGCTATGCCCCCATGCTCGATTACATGAAGTTCGCCAACGACAATACCTTTATCGTGGCGCAGATCGAAGATCCCGCCGCCCTTGAAAAGGCTGAGGATTTCGCCTCTGTCAAAGGTATCGACGTGCTCTTTCTCGGTCCCTCCGACTTCTGCCACAGCATCGGCAAGCCGGGACAGTTCCGCGGCCCTGAAGTTCTCGCCGCCATCGACAAGCTCGCCGCCATCTGCCAGAAGCACAACATCTACTGCGGCACCGTGGGCTTTGGAGATCCCGATTTCTGCCGTCAGATGATCGACAAGGGCGTCAAGTTCCTGGGCGGTCCCTCCGACTGGGGCGTCTGCTACAACGGCTTCAAAGCCGATGTGGAAAAATACAAGCAGGCAGGACTTTTCACATTCCGTGAATACGGCAAATGATCCTTTGCTTTTACACACGCTCACAACCTTGCTGAAACAGGTACACTGAGCATTTCTGACCCTCCGGTAACATCTTGTTTCCGGGCGGTTTTCATGGGGCTGTTGCAAAATGCAACAGCTCCTGTTTTTTTGCCTGAAATTCCAAAAAAATTTGTTTTTTTCCATTTTCCTTCTTGACATCTCAAAAATGTCGTGTTATAGTAAAACACGTGGTATGTTTTTCAGTACCACAGACACTTTTTTATACAGAAGGAGGCTTCTTAAATGAAAAAAGGCAAAAGTATATGTAAATCTGAAGGAGACGCCGCTCACGGTACTGTTACGAAAAAAAATAAAGCAATGAAAGAAGCCTTTTCACCTGCCTATAGGCAGGTGAAGCTGTACAGCTTCACCTTGATAGAGCTTCTCGTCGTAATTGCAATCATCGCCATCCTTGCTGCAATGCTGCTGCCTGCCTTGCAGCAGGCACGGGGCAGAGCGCTTTCGGTCAAGTGTCAATCCCAGCTGTCCGCTCACGGCAGCGCCATGAACCAATACATTACAGACAACAAGGAGCACTGTTACTGGGCCATGAGCAACAATCAAGCCGACTGCTACGGTTATTGCGGGAAAACTTCCATGCCCTTTTACAGATACCTTTCCCAAACCAGGATCTCTATCTCTCTCTCCAAAAGCAAACAGATCTACACCTGTCCCGCCCCGCCTCTTCTGAAATCGACCTTATACAACGCCATGTACAGCTATGGTTATAACTATTACCTCAAACGCCATAAATTTGACAGCAAAGCCACCCGCCACAAACGGCCCTCGGCAACGATGAGCTTTATCGACAACGGCGATTACTGGAAAGATGTCACCCAATATCCCTGGTACTCCACCGCCGAAAGTAAGGGCATGACTGCCAAAAATTACGGCAAACGGCACAACGGATCGGGGAACATGGTCTACCTGGACGGTCACGTCGGCAGTGTAAAGACCTACTCCAGCAGTATCCACGGAAACAAAACGGCACCATTTTACGATTGTATCTGTCCCTGAACTCACAGTAAAACAAAGGAGTTGTGAAAATGAATGTTGACAGAGGTAATTTTCTGAAGAAAGGAACAATATGAAACAATTATTTTTGATTGCGGCACTTGTGTCAACATGTCTGCTGCAGGGAGCGGCACTCAAAGTCGCAAGTTACAACTTTAAAGAAAAGTGCTCCGGAAAAAATACCGATCCCGGATTTACGCGTCTCACCGACGGTGACACGAAAAAAAGGATCGTATCCTGGCACAACCGTCTTTTCGGCGGCTGGCCTGTTACCATCAATTTCCAGTTTGCAGGAGAAATCAAACTCTCTGCCGCCAAGGTGTATATTTACCGCGGACAGCGCAGTCACGGCATCAAGGATATCAAAGTATTCGGTAAAAACGGGGTGGGCAAATATATCCCTCTTGCCTCTGCTGTCCTCAAACACCCCTACCAGCGGCCGAAAAATGAACCTGCACACAGCTGCATCACTCTGAAGTCCGAAGATGATACTGCTGTTTCAGAGATCCAGATCCAGCTTTCAGGCACAGGGCACTACATGGGGCTGACCGAAGTAGCCTTTGAAGGTACTGCCATTCCGCCTAAAAAAGTGAAACTTGAAGCCAACCCCATGGACAGATTGATCGCCGGAGCCAAACCCGGTCTGCGGCTCTACCGTTCAGGCGACTTCTATATCCTTGAAAATGACAGATCCATCTACTCCATCGCCCCCGCCTATGCCGGAAGCGTCAACTACGCCTACGATAAGGTCGCCAAGCGCAATCTGCTGCGTTATGCCTCTCCCGGCGAAGGTTACGGTCCTGCTTTCGATGACCGCTTATGGGGAGGCTCCGCCAACAAAAACTTGTACAGATACCGGGAGTACAAGGCAGAGATCCTTGCTGATACGCCTCAGAAAAAACAGATCAAAGTTTCCGGTACCGGCCGTTCAGGAGCCTTTTCCAATGTGACCATCGAAAAGACTTACACTCTTGAAAAAGACTCCTCCCTGCTCCGGGTGGATTTCAACCTCATCAACTCCATCGTCAACGTGGTCCCTCTGCGCAGCGGCTACTGGATGTCTGCCGGTGTTGCCTACCCTGAAAACTATCTGCGGATCCTTCCCGGTCCCAACTGTGTGGAAACAGGTCCCAGCACCGTGAAGGAGTTTTCCAGCGAAAGTCTTTCCAGCGGCTGGTTCGGCTCCTACTGCAAAGGGGTGGGGCTTGCCTTCCTCGTCCCCTATGAACTTGTGAAATCCGCCTACTACTGGCGTGACACCGACCTTTACGGAACCACCGAGTGCAAACTGGGTATCTATCCCATCAACGCAGGTAACTCTCTGAGTTTTTCCATGCACCTGGCGCCTTTCTCAGGGGTGGAGATACCTGAAAAGGTCAACGATCTTGCCGCAGGCAGTTTCGATCTGAAAGCTGATTACGATGCCAATATCCCCAAAACTGCCCAAGCCCGGTTCCGTTTCTTCAGAGAGGGAAACTACACTCTCCGACTTTCCAGCGCCCGTGTCGGCAAAGGCAAAGTCGTGTTCAAACCCTTCCTGACTGTCCCTGTGAAAAAGGGAACTTTTGCCCGGATCCCCTTCACTTTGCCCGACCGTTGGGGAACGGTGGTCTACAAGGCTGAGATCTTTGAAGGTAAAGTGTGCCGCTTTTTCATGGAAAAGGTGGTGAATTTCGGACGCTCTACCGGTATCTACAATCTGACCGTGGACGGGGAAAAACGTCCTGATGCTTCCAATGCAGGCGCCAAACTCAACTTGAACTTCAACTCCAAAAAAGTCACCTCAGGCAAGGCGATCAAATGGGGGACTCCCCTTGCTCAGAAAAACAAGCCCAAAGTTCTGGCTGTCAATATGGTCAAGGGCGGTATCAGAGATATGATCGATATTTCCGAACGTTTTGATATTGATTTGACCACCAACTTTATCGCCGGTATGTGGTCTCTTTCGCTCCATACCCAGGGGCTGAACATCAAAAGCTGTATCGCTGAACTTGCCAAAAAACTCAAGCAGAAATATGACTGTATCGTCATTTCCGCCAATGTCTGGAATTTCCTTGACAAAAATACCGCCGCCATCCTGATGAATCAGGTGGAACAGGGGACAGGTCTCATTGTCACCACCCCCGAAGGTCATCCCGAAGCTCTGGCAAAGCTCTTCAAAAAATCCAAAGGCAAGATGCGTAAGTCAACATGGAAAAGCACCGGCAACTCTCCCCTGACTGCCGCCATCGCTTTTGAAGCGATCCCCGAATCCACAGTTTTGCCCTACACCGTCAAAGGCAAAGTTCTTGCTGCCGCAGCCAAAAAATTGCCGGTTCTGGTTGAATGTCAGTACGGCAAGGGCAAGGTTTATCTATTCACCTACGGTGTCCGCAATCCCAGTTCCAGAGGAGGCAAATACAACCCTGCCAGCTCCTACCATCTGCCCCACATGAGTTATGCGCCCCCCAAAGCCACCTGGGCGTATGAAGAGTATATCATGGCTCTCTACGGCAGAGTGCTTTACAGTGCCGCAGGGGTCAAGACCGGTGTGGAAGGTGTGAAATTCACCGCCGCCCCCGGAAAGGCTGTTCTCCAGCTCAAATCAGAAAAAGCTCTCACTTGCGAACTGACTCTGACGCTCCGCAACCGCTACTCTGAAGTGTGTTCAGAAATCAAAAAGAATGTTGCTCTCAAAGCAGGGCTCAACACTCTTACTTTTGCTCTCGCCAAAGATGAGTTCGCAGGACTCCATATCGTCGATGCCATACTCAGACAGAAAGGCTGCTCCCTCTGGTGGGGCAGCGCCGCCTATCAGAATCAGGGGGCAGGCAAGTTGACTGCTGTAAAGGTGGCTTCAAAGATCTACCGTTCTTCTGAAAGCGTCAAAGTTGCAGCCGACTTTACCGGCAGAGGCACCCTCACCCACCGTCTCTTTGATACCTACGGCAACGAAATGGAGCGTTTCACAGGCAAAAACGTTTCCATTCCCCTTGCCAACTGCAAATCCAAAGTGGCGTTCCTTGTGACTGAACTGGGCGAAAAGGGCAAGGTCTACGACAAAATCCGCACCCGTATCGCCATCCACGGCGCTCCTGACCGCAAGGTTTTCACCATCATGCAGGGATGGCCCGGACTCAGCGGCAGCGCCCAGAACTGGAACCTTGATCTCTATCTGAAACAGCTCCGCAAGTTCGGCTATAATATGGCAGGCGGTGCCCGCTCCTATCGCGGCACCCCCATTGCCGAAGAAGCGTTGCGGAACAACAACATCCTCTACGGCAGCACCCAGTACAGCTACGGTCTGGGCGGTCCCCGTCCCATGAAGGATATATCAGCCAAAGAAAAGGACCAGATGATCCGCATCCCCTGTCTGAGCGCTCCCGGGTTCAAGGAGAAACTGGAAAAGCGCCCCGCACCTCTCACCGGAGCCTATCCCTACGGCGTCATTGACGTTCAGGGCGCCGATGAAGCCAACGAATTTTCCAACTGGGACGGCTGTTTCTCGGAACACTGCATGAAAGAGTTGCGCAAGTGGCTCAAGAAAGAGTACACCTCTCTCGATGCCTTGAACAAGTCATGGGCAACCTCATTCAAAAGTTGGGACGAAGTGATCCCCTCCACCTCAACTGAGGCACGGAAGATGAAATCTTTTGCCTCATGGATGGATCACCGCACCTTCAACGACTGGAACCGTGCCGATGCCCTCAGGGCTCTGGTGGCGGGACTCCACAGCGTTGATCCTGAGCTGACCTACTCCTTCTCCGGGACCCAGAACACCAACCCATGGAATGCCTGGGACTACTGGCAGCTGATGCCCCATTTAAAAACTCTCACCGGTTACGGCGGCGAACAGGCGGTCCAGCACCGCAGTTTCTCAAAGGGCAATCTGCGCAATGCCGGATGGGTGGGGTACGACCGCGACTATGCCAACCAGTCTTTCAGGATCTTCCAGGGACTGCTCAACGGCAGCACCGGAATTTCCATCTACGGCAACTTCAACATCGATCCTGCCTACAACATTTCCGGCAGGGGCGAAGAGTTGATCCGTGCCATCAACAAGTTCCGCAACGGTCCGGCGGAGATCCTCATGCGGAGCGTCTTCACCTCAAGTCCCGTGGCATTCCACTACTCGCCTGCCTCAAACAAGTCCGCCTGGTTTACCGGTTTCAGCGGCGTTGCCTCAGGTGATGTACAGGGGTTCAGACTGACCTTCAGCGATGCGGGGCTCCCCTACGACTATGTGGCATACGGAGAGTTGGAAAAAGGCAAAGTTCCCGCAAAATACAAAGTGGTCGTTCTGCCCTGTTCCACCTCACTTTCCGACAAAGAAGTTGCCACCTTGCGCCGCTTTGTAAAAGAGGGGGGCACACTGATTGCCGATTTCATGCCCGGAATTTACGACAATCACGGTGCCAGGCGTGAAAAAGCTCCTCTGCTGGATGTTTTCGGTCTCAAGTCCTACGGAAAAGTGGAACGCGCTTCCGCACCTCTCAACTGGGGCAAGGCTTCCTTTAAGGTCGCCTGGGTGGATAAGAGCGCTGTCCCCTCCACAGCCCAAGCTCTGGCATCTGTGGGGAATCAGAAGGCGGTCTTTGTCAACCGGTACGGTAAGGGAAAAGCTGTTTATCTGGGAACTTCAGTGATGATGACCTTAGGTGAATGGCAGGAAATGCGCTACTCAAAAGCCAACCGCCCCGGCACAAAGGTCATCAACGGATTCATTGCCTCACTGCTGAAAGATCATGCCATCCGTCCCGTGGCGACTGCTCCTGACATGCCCTCTGCCATTCTGGGTGTCAGAAACAACGGTGCGGCTTTCCTGCTGGGTGTCTACCGGAACCCTGACAATGTCACCACACTGCCCAAAGAGGCGGCAAAACACAAGATCATGCTCCGCAGCAAGTTCCACATCTACGATGTCCTGGCAGGCAAATATCTGGGATACGGCAGCGAATACCTTGTTTCCTTTGCCCCCGACACCCAGGGACTTTACGCTCTTCTGCCCTACAAGGCGGGGAAACTGGAAACGAAAGTCTCACGCTCCGGCAGAAAGATCACTCTTGATTGTGCGCTGGAGACTCCCGGCAACAAAGATGTGGGTCACATTTTCAGGATCAGAGTCTTTGACGGTCAGGGCAAAGAATCTGAAGCCTTCTCGACTCTGCTCCACGCCAAAACCAGCAAAGGCAGTTACTCCTTTACGCTGCCCCTCAACGGTTCACTGCAAAAGGGCAGTGCCGAAATCACAGATGTCATGACCGGAACCCGGACCGAAGTCCGCTTCTGACATTTCTGTTCCAAGCCTCTCCTTTCCCGTAATAACGGCAAAAAGGAGAGGTTTTTTTATTCCGGAGCTGATTTAAAAAAAATGGCTTTTGAGCTGACCTCTTATGATTTTCAGCACGCTGTAAATTTCTGAACTCATCAGGCGGTCTGCTCCCTCTCCCGGAGCAGATCGCCTTTGATTTTTCCCAAGCATTACGGGAATCCCGCCTTGAAGTGCTCCAAAGCGAAAAACTGCTTTCAGTGATCAACTCGGCATACGATCTTCAGAGGTAATTTCAAAACTCTTACCGATTGTCAAAGCTCCGTGGCATCGAAAGCCTTTTTTAAATGACTTTTGAAGTTACCTCCTCTGACCAGACATGAGGGATTTCGGAGTTTTCTTGAATTATTGAATTGAAAATTTGCTTTGCTCAGTGTATATTACACAGCAGGAGCAGATACTATGAAAGCCATTACCAGCAGCGTTTACAATTTTGAAGATTTGATCAGGGGCAATTTCCTCTATGTTGACAAAACTGAATACATCTGGCAGTTGATAAGACCTGCCAAAGAGATGTATTTTCTGTCACGCCCCCGCCGTTTTGGAAAATCATTGACCGTATCTACCCTGAAAGCAATCTTTGAAGGAAAGAAAGAACTTTTTCAAGGACTTGCTGTTTACGATAAACAATACGACTGGAAAAAATATCCTGTGATCCACCTGGATATGAATGGCAGGGATTTCAGTACTCTTGAAAAAATGGAAGAGCGTTTTCAGCAAATGCTCCTCGAACAGGCAAGTACCAATAATGTAGAGCTGCAGGTAACATCTTCTGATACGATGTTCCATACTTTGATAAAAAAATTACATGACAGAGACGGAGATGTTGTCATACTGTTGGATGAGTATGACAAGCCTATTCTCAACAACATAACTCAAGAAGAACGTTCTCGTTTTCTTGAAGCATTAAGGACATTTTATTCTGTGATAAAAGAAAAAAACAGCATGTTGCGTTTTGTTTTTATCACCGGAGTCAGCAAGTTTTGCCATGTTTCATTGTTCTCTGATTTGAATAATCTTACAGATATTACCATGGATGCAAGATTTGCGGCAATGTTTGGTTACACTCAGGAAGAGTTGGAAGCAAACTTTTCTGACCGCATCGCAGCTCTTGCAGAAGACACGGATATTACCGCTTATAAATCCAAGATAAAAGAATGGTACAACGGGTATCGCTTTCATAAAAATGCTCAAACGGTTTACAATCCGGTATCTCTGGCATACTTTTTTGAAAATAATGGCGAATTCAATAACTATTGGTTCTCCACCGGTACTCCATCATTTCTACTGGAACTTATCAAAAAGCAGCAGTTTGATCTGGAAAAAGTTTTGGAAAATCCGGTTTCAGGTTTTGCATTCAGTGCCTATGAAATCGACAAACTCAACCCCCTGACATTACTGTTGCAAACGGGATATCTGACCATCGACAAAGCTGTTGAACGCTACGGGGATACCACATATATGCTCCGATTCCCCAATCTGGAGGTCAAAGGTTCTTTTGAAGCATACCTTACCGGGGATTGCAGCGGGCTGCATGTTGACCAGGTGAAAGATTCTGTTTACAGACTTGCCGACAAGGTAAGTGTTGGAGATGTTGACGGATTTCTTGAAACGATGAAGGTATTTTTTGCCAAAGTATCTTACGATGTCCACATGAAAAATGAAAGCAACTTCCAGCTGCTGTTTTATTCGATTTTTATGTTGCTCGGCATAAGTATCGTTGCTGAATCCAGAACAAACAATGGCAGAATTGATGCCGTTGCGACTAATGAGGATTTTGTATTTATTTTTGAATTCAAATTGAATAAAAGCGATGAGATTGCCTTGCAGCAAATCAAAGAACGGTCTTATTATCGCCGGTATATGAACTCCGGTAAAAAGATTTTTCTTATCGGTGTCAACTTTGATCAACAAGCAGGGCAGATCGACAGTTGGAGCTATGAAACTTTATAATAAGTGCAAGCTGCCCCGGGGATAAGACCGGTATTTTGTTTACTGCTGAAAGTTATTTTCCTTTACGCCTGATTTCAGCTTTGACTGGTTCAAGGATAAGGGTGCTGCCGGGTTTCAGGGGATAAATGGAAAAAGTTGCACCTTGCGGCTTCATCATAACTTGCAGCAAAACACGAAAGTGCGTCCTGGTCAGCCATATAAAGGCTATGAGTCCCAACACCTTACCGGGATAAGTTCCTTGTGGGGATGGTCACTGTTACGGAAAAATTTCCTTTTGACGGAGATTTCAGCTGCCGGGCGGGAAAGGTAAACTTGCCTCCTTCTTTTCCGTACACCTCTTTTTTGACTGTTACCCTGCCGTGGATATACTCCATGGGCTTTTTGCTGAAAGGATCAATGGGCAGTGGCAGTTTATCAGGGAACTTGCCGTGTTCAAGGCGGTAGAGCTCCTGATCAATAAAAAATTCTATGGCCTGCTGCTCCAGATCACGCTGAAGAAACCTGTTCCCGGCGCTCAGGAATGCGGGAACAAGGGATTGGGCAAGATGGTTGAACACCGTATAAGACATTGCAGCTGATGCCACGGGCACATCATGGAATTTCTTTGCATTGCAGTACAAGTGCATGAGATTCAGGCGGTTGCTTTCAGCAATAAGCCAGAGTTGCGGCAAAAGGAAATGGAATTTCTCAAGGGGAACGATTTTTATGCCGCTCCAATTTTCTGAATGAACGGCTCCTTCAATGTAATCCAATCCGGTCAAGGCTTCGCTCCAAAGGATGTCGCTTTCCGCCGTTTTAAGGTGTTTACGGATCATACGGCTTTGCTGTTTCAGGGCAAGAAGATCATCCTTATTGAGGATTCTTGCTCCAAGGAGGATTTCAATCGCACGGATCTTGTATGAGTCAATCGCCGATTTTACCAACGCACTGATGAGAAAAGGCTGCTTTGCAAGATAGTCGCTTAGATGATCCATTCGTTTCAAGGCAGCCACAGCTGCTGCGCGATCACCTTTTTCCGCAGCAAAACGGCAATGCCACACTTGAACCCTTGCCATGTACCTGATCTGTGACAAATCAGGCAAAAGAACAGCGGTAAGATTGTATTTTTCGATCTTCCGGGGATGAGAGTGCAGAGGATTTGAGATCATCCTGTCAAGTTCCGGGAAAATTTTTGACGATTCAAAACGTTTGCGCCATGAAGCAAGTTGAGAAGGAGTGAATTCAGCAAGACAGTACTGGGTTTCACGATTTTTGTCTTTCTGATACAGTTCGTTGATTTTTTTCCAGAAAGCATCAGAACCTTTTTCATTTTCCAAAGTTGCTTTTATCAAAGCCTCTACGGTCAGAGGACGGTTGAAGTGTTTTCCAAGAGCGGTCTTTTGTGCTTCACATTTTTTCTGAATGATCAGGGATGCAGAGATCATTCCAGCGTAAACAAGGATCATCGCTGCGGCAAGGAGCTTCACCGGCAGAGTAAAAATTTCTCTGTAAGGGAATCTGCCTGCCGTGCTGAAAAATTTGGCGGATGATAACACACTTGCCAACAGCAGCAGCAAAAACAAAGCCGCAAAAGAGGGCAAAGCAGCCCCTCCGGCTTTTATGTAACTGAAGGTTGAACAAAAGTCAGAGGCTCCATATTTTTGCACAAGAAAGAGACAATATCCGCCGCAACTCAAAGCTGCCGTCCAGAGAAAAACAGAAGCTCCAAACCACTTTTTACAGGGAGTACCGCAATCACTCAAACGGAAACGCAGCCAGAAACGCCGCTGTTGAAAAAGGAAATAGAAAAGAAAAAGCACAAGTAGCGCCCCGGAAGATATGAGCCAGCCAATTCCTTCCGGAGTGAAAGATCCTGTTACAAAATTGCGGGTATATACCGTCATCAACCCGCCGCAGAGAAGAAAAACCGTCCCAACCAGCCAGGAACCAAGAAGAAGCAACACGATCCCGAAAAAAGCCCCCTTTTCAGGAGAATCAGCAAAGAACAACTTGTCAAGGAATCTCTTCATGACCAACTCCTTTCTTATAAAAATCTATACCCTGTAATACTATACTGCACCAACGGGGAAATTACAAGGGAAGCGCAAAAAAAATCGGCGCAGGAGAGGGATTCCTCTATCTGCGCCAATTGTTTTGGGAGCGTTCCCGTTACCGGGCAAGCTTTTCCGCTTTGCCGCCGGATCTAACTCCCTGCCAGACAGCGGCTTTTCCTTTGCGCTGTTTCATCAACCAGTCGAATCCGTAGGCTGAAAGGATGTTATGTCCTCCTTCAAAGATGGTGACGCGGACATTTCCGGAAACTTTCCGGTAATGGACCTTGCGTCTGCCATAACCGGGGTCCTTGAATTCAGGAGTTCCGGCGGGGACTTTTTCGTTTTTCACCATGAAGTCGATATCCTTCTGAGGAACTTTGTCTTTGGCAATGCAGTTGTAGGCGTTGAAGGCTTCGCTGATGGGGACGCTTCCTTTGTGTCCGTCATGGATCCCGGTACTGATATCCACCGCCACATTTTTCGCCCGGGCAAGCCAGGTCACAGGGGAACGCTTTGCCGCCTCTTTTGCCGCTGCTTCATTGGTACGGGGATCACCGTTCAAATTGCGGATGATATGGGCTCCGTAGCCTTTGCCTTTGTGGAATGTGCACCACTTTTTCAAATCGCTGATAGGGCACCAGGCGGAAACGCCCGCCCAGATCTCAGGATGTCTGCCCGCCATGAGCAATGACATGAAACCGCCCCCGGAACCGCCGATGATATAGATGCGGTCGTTATCGACTTTGACTTGTTTTTTCATCCATTCCACGGCAGAAACGATGTCGGCAACAGCGGCGTCGGACCCCATGGAAAGGGGATTCCCCACGGTGTTTGGTCCACGAAAATTGGGGGCAATGAGGTGGACATCATACTTTTTGGCAAGGGCGAAATATCCGGCAGTCTGCAAATAAGTGCTGCTCCAGGTGTGGAGCGCCACCACCAGAGGACGCGGTTCTTTGGATTTACTGTAATGGACCATCGCCTTCTGCAGTTTATTGTCGTAACTGCTCTTGTAATCAATGACGATCCCGGCGGGGACCACAGCTTTTTTCTTTCTGCTTTTGGGAGCAGCTTTTTTCTTCACTTCCGCTCCGCCGAGAGCGACGGCAAAGCAGAGAAACAACAGCAACAGTTTTTTCATCATTCAACCTCTCTGTCTGAAAATTCGATGTAACCGAAAGAACGGAAGGCAGGGATCACAAATTCATCTGCGGTAAAAGCTGCGGCTTCTCCCTGCAGTGGGTAGAATACCCCCTTCCTGATCCTGTCGAAACGGATCCTGACGGCACTTTCCCTTTCAGGGAGCATGTAATCAAGCAGATACATGTACTCAAAACCCTTCTGAGTCCGCCGCAAAGTCACTGCCACATCCCCTTCAACGGTAAAAGGGGCAGGATTCAGTTCATTGACCAGTTTCACAAGCGCCCCTGAAAGAAGATACCCGGCACGGCAGATGGGATTTCCTGTGTCGTTCAGCCGCTGGAACCGGCTGCCCCGGACGCCATCGTCTCTGAGCAGAGAGATATTGCCTTTGCGGGCAAGAGGCTCCTTGCTGTAACGGCTGCTCCCTGCAAGTATGGCAAGAGGGGAATCGTCCCGCCTGAGCATCTTTTCGTTGAAGTATCCGGAATCCGCCCCCACCAGAATCACCTTGATCCCGGCGTCAGCGGCTTTGGCAATGGCGTTGATACAGCTATCGCTCATGGAGCGGGCTGTGGGAACGATCAGAAGTTTAATGCCTTCCAGATCGTTGATGTCAACGACGGTCCGCCACGGGATATTGGCGGAGCTCAAGGCTTCGGTGATAGAGTAGCGGGACTCCTCAAAGCAGAAGTAGTCAAACTTCCACGACTGCTCCACAAAGAGGACGCCGGTGGAGGCGGGGTTGAAACTTTCTCCCGGGAGCTTGGCGACGGTGGCAAAAAGTTTTTTCAGCCGCTCCTTCATGGGGGGGTGTTCAAAGTAGCCCTTGACCTTATCTTCGCCGCAGGAACAGAACTTGTCGGGCGTTTCCCGGATGAGCCAGTAGGCGCCGGTCATATTGCCCCCGAGAATCCCTTCAAAGACCGCCGGAACGACCTCGTGGGGTTCGGGCATTTCAGAAAAGAAATACTCTCCCGGCTCTGCCTTCCTGTGGCGCCATGCGCCTGAAACAGCCACCGTCCCCGCCGCTTCGCAGTCGGCAAAGGCGCGGTAGTTCCCCTGACGGACGCCATCCACCACATCGGCGACCTGTCCGTTCTCGATGTAGAGAATGTCATGGAGCGCCGCAAAGGGCAATATATCGATTCCCGCAAATGCTTTGACGATCCCCCGGTGGATCCCGGGATTTGAGGCAAAAAGCCCCTGAGGATTGTATTTGAGCATCTCGTTGCGGAACAGTTCCATGTTCTCAAGATTCCGCTTCATGTTGAACTGGTGATAGGCTTGCATCACAGGGTCGATACTGTGTGTCGGCAGATAGGGGGGGAGCTCCACCTTTTCCGGGATCAGCCGGAGTTCAGCCAGCATATCGGCGTGCTCTTCTTTCAAATAGGCAACAAACTTTTTCCGGCACTCATCACAGAGACAGGGTTTTAAGTAACTGTTGTCGATCCAGATACCGTCGGCGCCCTTTTCCTGTGCATCACGGATCAGAGTTTTGAAGTAGTTCCGGAAGGGCTCTGAGCTCTGGCAGAGAGTCCGTCTGTAATAGGAATACCCCATTTTTCCCCCTTCAACAGTAACGGCAAACTCCTTGAAATCCTCAGGCGTTGACTCCTGAAGGATATTCTGGTACTGCAGATAGGGGAGCACTGTGATCTTTCTTTCGTGACAGAGCGCCGCCGCCTGACGGAAGTCCTCATGCTCCTGTGCTTCGTGTTCAGCAGTCCCCCCCAGAGAGAAGGGCAATATCACCAGATTGACGCCCATTTCCGCCAGCTGATCAAAGGTCTCAGCCGAAAGCATCCGGGCATACCACTTATCATAAGAGAGCATATCTCCGGGGATCTCTCCGGCAAAGCAGCGTCCTCTTTTCCGGAGCTTGGAGATCCCCCAGAAGGGGACCCACACAATAGGGCTGCCGTTGAAATAGTGCCGCAGCCGTGCCTTTTTTTCCTTACAATCAGCCATGATCCGCCTCAATCGGTATCCAGTTTGGTGTTGATGCCGATGGTGCCGCCGGGAAGATTTTTCATTTCTTCTTCGTAGTTGCTCCAATCCACCTTCCAGGGCTTGTAACGGCGGAAGGGCTTTTTCATCTTGCGGGTGAGGACGCCCCGGGCTTCCAGACTGGCAAGGCAGGCACGGGTACAGCCCCCTGCCCCGCAGACCGCTTTACCGGCGTTGTACACTTTTGGGGGCGCCTGATAAAAGGGAGAAATTGCATTGGGACGGTATTGGTCAGAACCTTTGATGTAGTTACCGCCTCCCTCTTCGGCACCGCGGAAGGCAAGGTCGCACCCCTGAGTGTCGATCTCTGCCCACTCCAGTTCGTGACCGGCGACGGTGACTTTGACGGACTTGTCAGGGCTGATACTGTGTCCGGGACAGGCACGGACGCAAGCCATACAGCGGTTGCAAAGCTGGGGACCGTCGTAGATGGGGTCAGGAGCAAGTTCCATTTCAGTAAAGACCAGTCCCACCCGGACGGCGGGTCCGAATTCAGGAGTAATGAGCATCTTGCTCCACCCGATCTCGCCCAGACCGCAGAGGTAGGCGGCGATACGCAGGTGCACCATGATGTCAGGAGCAGGCTTGCCGGGGGCGACAGGCTTGCTGAATCCGGTACGCAGCACGCCTTCATTGTCGATGGCGCGCCAGTCGCTCTGGTGTCCCATGGGAAAGGCTTCATACCCCAGATCTTCGATCTCCCGTGCCATATTGTTCACCGCCTGAGGCATAAAAATGTAGGTGATACCGCCGTAGCCCATGCCGGAGTAGTTGCTGAAAAAGGTTCCTTCCTCGATCCCCCGCAGACTGCCCCGGAGCACCCGGAACGCCAGACAGATGCAGCTTTTGGCTTCGGGCATGATATACCGGGGATCCATCTGTTTGGGAGCCCCTTCAAAGCGGCTCATGGGAGCGATGCCCACCAGATCAGCGCCGAACTCTTTTCCACGCTGTTTGATCCACTGCGCAGCGGCAACGGGATCGTTGTAATCAACACTCATCTCAATTTTCTCCTGTATTATCTGTACTTATATGGTGTCTTTGCCATTTTTTGAATGACTTTCCAACTTACCTCTTATTTCTTCAACGGCAGCCTGAAGCAGCCGCATCGCCTGTTTCCAATTTCCCCGGACACATCTGATATTCAGGACATAATTTTCCATCAGCGGCACAGCAATGCCCACGTCGGAGGTGCCGCAAAGTTCCATGGAGACATACCCCTGTTTGCGGGAAGTCTGAAGAAAAGAATCCAGATTTTCCCTGTTCCGCCAGAAGTTGCTGCCATACTCCTCAAAGGGCCAGCAGCCGAAAAGTCCGGGAGCGTAGACGCTCTGCATGAGAAAAGCAAGCCCGGTGCAGGAGGAATACACAGGAAGTGTCATGCTCATAGGATACTGCAGCACATTGCGTCTTTCGGGGGAAACGCGCAGAACGGTGCGCAAATGGTTGTCGCAAAGCTGTGTAACACTTGCCACGCACTCCGGCAAAGCACTGCTCATTTTGAGCAGCTGAACTCCGGCGCTCTGCATAAGCAGATGTGAGCGCTCCTGAAGGACAAGATCGGTCACAGCGCTCCCCAGACGGTAGCGGCAGAGGGAATCCTTCTGCAGATAACCTCTTTCGGCAAGGGTCCGCATCAGATTGTAGGCGGTGGTGGTGTTGAGTCCCAGTTCCTCCCCCACATCCGAAAGCCGGAGACCGTTGGAAGAGCGTGAAACGCACTCCAATATATCCAGCGCCCTGACCAGGGATTGCACCAATTCATTTCCCGGCATGATACCCTTCTCTTTCATCATTGATGAATTATTTTTTACACAACACCTTAATATAGTCTGTTTCAGAAGATTTTACAAGGCAAAACATTGAAAAAAAAGAAAGTTTTTCTTACTCTGCCATTGCAATATCTTTCAGCTGTGATATATTGAAGCGTTCACAACAGACTTGGAAGGGCAGAGGATGAAAACTTTACTGGCAGCAGGTTATCAGTTTCCGGAAAACGGGGAGCTGTTTTCAGAGATCGTTTCCGACTACAAAGAGAGTGTGGGGGAGATCTATTTTTCCTGGGGCATGACCCCTTCGGGGCGTCCGGGGATCCCTCTCACCGACTGGGAACATCAGGAGCGTCTGGAATACGAATTGGGCGTACTGCGTTCACAGGGGTTCAAGCTGGATCTTCTTTTCAACGCCAACTGTTACGGTGCCGATGCCATTTCAGAACATCTGGCAGGGGAGTACTGCGGGATCCTCGCTTATCTGGAGTCCCGGGATCTGCTGCCTGAAATCGTCACCACAGCCTCCATATTTTTGGCAGAGGTGCTGAAAAAGGAGTTTCCCCAAATCGAAAGACGCGCCTCGGTCAATATGAGACTTGACAGTACCCTTGCTCTGGAGTTTCTGGGGGATCTTTTCGACAGTTTCTATATCAGAAGGGATCTGCAGCGCAACCTTGAAAGGGTAAAAGTGTTCCGCAAATGGTGTGATGAGCACGGCAAAAAAATGGGTATCCTCGCCAACAGCGGATGCCTGCGGAACTGTCCGGCGCAGACATTCCACGACAATCTGGTCGCCCATCAGAAGGAGCTTTACAAGCTCAGGAACCTGCCCGATGCCATGACAACTTTCTGCATGAAACACTACCGGAACAAAGAGAACATTTCTGACTTTCTCAAAAGCAGCTGGATCAGACCTGAAGATCTTCATTACTACGATGATCTGGTGGATTTTGTCAAGATCGCCACCCGGCAGCACGACCGTCCCCGGCGTGTCATCGCCGCCTACGCCAACCGGAGTTACGAAGGGGATCTGGCAGCGCTGATGGAGCCCAATTTTTCTTCTCTCTTTGCAGCAGAAGGGCATATTGAAAATGCCCTTTTCACCAACTTTGAAGAGCTCCCCGCCGACTGCGCCGTCAACTGTACCAACTGCGGCAAATGCGAAGAACTTTTGAAAAAGGTCTTTGTGCCCCATTCTTTGCAATAAATACCACAAAAGGATGATATTATGCTGACCGATTCCATGGCAAAACTTTACCTTGAAGTTCTGGGATGCTCCGATGCCCGGGCTGTCTGCAAGGAAAATCTCTTCCGTCTCCAGGAGGCTCATTTGGGAAAGATCCCCTACACCAATCTTTCCTTTTTCCGCAACGGCATTGTGACCTCTCTTGAAACAGCGGCTCTTTTTGAACGGCTCATCATTCAGAAAAAGGGAGGCTACTGTTTTGAACTCAACGGACTTTTCAGCAAACTGCTCCGTTATCTGGGATACGATGTGACCGACTTTTTCGGTCGCTGGCACTTTGGTTCAGCTGAAGCCGTTCCTATGCGGCGGCACCGTATTTTGAAGGTGGTTCTGGGGGATGAAACATTCCTTGCCGACGCAGGTATCGGGAGCCTCTGCCCTGTAACACCTCTTGTTTTCAAGCACGACATTATCCAGCAGAAAAATTTCCGTTCCTACCGTATTGTGAAAGATCCTCAGCTGGGGAATGTGGTCCAGGCGGAAACGCCTGAAGGATTTCTCCCCTACTTTTCTTTCACAGAAGATCCCCATTTTCCTCAGGACTTTGTCTATGTCCACGCTTACTGCATACAGCAGCCGGACTCCATATTCCGGAACAAGCTCTTTCTCCACAAGATCACAGCCAAGCAGCAGATGATGATCGTCTCCCCCACTCCGGACTCCCCTGTCTGGGGAGTGCTGACCAGGGAGTGCCAAAAAGAAGAGCTCCACACTCTTCACACCAAAGAAGAGATGTTAAAGCTCGTCACAGAGGTTTTCGGCCTCAACTACACCGCCGCCGACCTCCCCGAAATCAGCTGTCACTCCTGAAACGCAGCACGAAGGAGCTTCTTCCCGGAGCTGTTACAGATAAGGTCCCATCATCTTTGCAACTCAGGGTGATCCCTCCTTTGGACTCCACCACCTCAAAAGGCTTGCCCGCAAGCTCCTGAGGAAGTTGGAGCTTTTCTGATACGGCTTCATGATATTGGGCGTAGAGAAAATAGCCGTCAGATTCCATGCGTCCGTAACAGGCGGTCGCCTGACTGCGGGCGGGGGAAAAATATTGGCGGCAAGCGTGAAGAACAAAGTTGTCCCCCTTGCACATTCCCTGTGGGAACTCTGCGGCATAGGGGTAGATCTTGGTGGTAAAGGGCAGAGTACAGTTGTGATCCCCCCGCTCTCCTGAACCTTTCCGGGTGATGCCGCAGGTCAGGGAGTAATCAAGCACCACAGCCAGTTCCCTTTTTTCCCTGCTGCCGAAAAAGTCGATGTAACTGTTTGGGGGATCATTGGGCTCAAGGCAATCCTCCCCCGTACAGCGGTGACGGAGTGTGGTGGGGTAAGTGACCTCATAAGGGGAGTCAAGATCCGCCCTTTCGCCGTTTTCCAGAAGGATGGGCTTCAATTTCGGGATCATTTTTTCATGTTTCTCAAAACCGACAGTCCCGTAATGCTGCAGCAATCCCCAGTGCCAGTGACCGGGAAGATCTCTTTTGACCGTCACTTCAGCTTTGTAATGCCAGGCGCAATCAGGCAGAAATGTCACTTCGACTTTGTGGTTGATCGAAGGATCAAGCCGCCAGTCGACTGGAGTCACCTCTATTCCTGGGTGATTGAGCATGTACGCCACTTGAGTATCCGTAAGGATCAGATCGTAATCCCAAAGGAGTTTTGCCCTGCTGCAAAGAGTGACTTTGCCCTCTTCCAGTTCGGTGCCGTCAGCGAAAAGCGCCAGAGAGTTGTAACGGTTCTGGGGTGAAAGCTGAGAAAAAGGGGTCTTACACATCTGGATCTTTTTGATGGTGTCGGCTTCGATTTTTTTATCACCGTCATAAAGAGCTCCTGCGATCTCCTGCGGGAAAAGAGGTTCAGCGCCGGGACGGGGTCTCCCGTGGACGAGAAAGGAAGAAGCATCTTCCAGAGCGACGATCACAAAGGCGTTCCCTTTTTCATCAAAAAGTTCCTTCCCCAGATCTTCTGCCGTATACCAGTGGCGCAGCATGGTGATACGGAAAGTATAAGGCGAACCGTGATTGGCGCCCACGGTGCCGTAAGCACCACTCATCCAGGGGGCGTAATCGTCCCACCCCTGATGAAAAAGCCTTCCTTTTTCCCCCATTTCAAAGGGCTGGTCAGCGGGAAGGAACCACGAACAGTTGTTGCCTTCCATCATGATATTGAAGACATTCACATCCGGTGCAAAGGGCATCAGTGTTGAAATTTTCATTCCCTGCCGGCAGATCAATAATTTACGGTCCGATGTGAGATAGTGCATTATCAGCTCCTTTATTCTGTCATGTAAAGATACATTACTCATGGATTAATATAGTCCGGCAAAGCCTTTTTTGCAACCGCTCTCTCCTTTTAAGTTCCTCCTTCAGCTTACGGAAGAGCTTGAGAAAATTGGCAAAGTGATTTGAAAAAAATGAGGTTTGGCTGTATATTATGCAAAAGCGTTTTTAAAAGGAGGAAATTTACCATGCGCAAGGTTTTGATCCCGACTAAACTTGACAAGTTCGCCGCCGACTGGCTGATCGAACGGAACTACAACGTTGTCCTTGATGCGGCGACTCCCATTGCCGACCTTTTCAAGGCTAATCCCGATGCCGAAGTGGTCATCGTCCGCAGTGAGAAAATCACTCCCGAACTGATCGACCTGCTCCCCGAACTGAAACTCATCGTCCGTGCCGGAGCCGGTTTCAACACCATCGACATCAAGTATGCCCGCAAAAAGAACATCGACGTGATGAACACTCCCGGCGCCAACTCCAACGCTGTTGCTGAGGAAGTGATCGCTCTCATGCTGGCTTCCGCCCGTCACGTTGTCGCCGCTGACAAATCCACACGTGCCGGACTCTGGGAAAAGAGCAAGCTCATGGGTCACGAACTTACCGGCAAAACCGTGGGTATCCTCGGATTGGGACACATCGGACAGCTGCTGGTGAAGCGTCTTTCCGGATTTGAAGTCAAAGTTCTGGGTTTCGACCCCATGATCTCCCCTGCTCTGGCTGAAAAGCTGGGCGTGGAGCTCTGCTCTGTTGAGCGCATTTTTGCTGAGTCCGACTTTGTCTCTCTGCACATTCCCGAAAACGATGAGACCCGGGGCATGATCAACCGCCGTCTCTTTGAATCCATGAAGCCCGGTGCCACTCTGGTCAACTGCGCCCGTGCCGGTGTCATCAACGAAGATGATCTCCGCGCTGTCAAAGCCACTCAGAAGATCAGCTACCTCAACGATGTCTACCCCAAAGATGAGGCAGGCGAAAAGAGCATTGCCGATGTGGCTGACCTCATGATGCCCCACCTGGGCGCCAACACCTTTGAAGCCAACTTCAACGCTGCCCGCAAATCCGCTGAGCAGATCGTTGACTACTTTGAAAAGGGTGTCACCACCGCCGTGGTCAACAAATCACTCCCCGACGGTCTGGATGCAAAATATCAGCACCTCGCCTATGTTCTTGCCTCTCTGACCCGTGCCTATCTCGGTACTGACAAGAACCCCAGCCGTGTTGAAACCAGTTTCTACGGAACTTTGGGTCAGTTCGCCAACTGGATGACTCCCCCCATCGCCGCCGCCATCAGCGGCAGTTCCGCCATTGACCGCTCCCCCCGTGATGCCGAACAGTATCTTGCTGAGGCTGGAGTCGAACTGGTCAACCGCGATGTGGACAACAAAAAGAACTACGGTGCATCCATGAGCATCGATATCTTCGCCGGTGACTCCCCCATCTACAAGGGCGGATGCCGCGGCACCATCATTGAGAACAAGCTCATGATCTCCCGTCTCAACGACTTTGACGGTCTCTATCTGGATCCCGTCGGTCATCACCTTTTCGTTGAGTACACTGACGAACCCGGCGTCATCGGCGCCATTGCCGGGATCCTCGGCGAAAAGAACATCAACATCATGGATATCCGTGCTCCTCAGGACACCCGTTCCGGCAACTCCCTGAGCGTCATCACCACCAATGTTGAAGTACCTGACATGCTGGTCGAAAAGATTCGCGAAACGGTCAATGCCTCCAAGGCATTCCGCTTCTCTTATCTGGCTTGATCACCATCCACACGCCAACTGAAGAGGGATCTTTTTGAGTCAGCTCAACACATCACCCAACCGCACCGGGATCCGCCGTGGTTCCGGTGCATTGCTCAGGCTTAATCTCGCTCCTCTTATGGGGAGACGGGATGCAGCGTACGATGTCGTGGCTCAAATTGCCGCAGGTCCCTGTGTTTTTTCACGGGTCAAAGAGCTGCTCAAGCTCCTCTGGAGCGCTGAGAAAGACTCTGTTGACCTTCTTTCTCTTTTGAGCAGTCCCGACACCATCGACCGGGAACGGAATATGCTTGAGCATATCCGGAAACTGATCCGTCTGCTTCAGGTCCTTGAAGCATGGGACGGCAGCCGCAGCCGGAAAAATCCGGAAGGCTCTCTTGAAGAAGGGATCACAGATGATCCGGTGCTCCCCACCGTGGTCAACAGATTCTCTTCTCTCATCAGCCACGCTGTTCCCCATCTGGTCCGGTACCGCTCATACGCTGAAAAAAGCGCCAGTACCTCATACGCTGAACGTTACAAAAAATCTTATTCTTTTTATCTTGGGATCTATCAGAGCCGCAGTACGGCACTGCCCAAAACAGTGGAAAGCGAAATATGAACTATCGGATTGAAATCACCACATTGCCGACCATGCGGGACTCCCGCGCCGCCGGCGTCCGCAGTGCCATCGCCGAACAATTCGGCGTCAAGCTGGAAAATCTGCTCACCCGGGATGTCTACACCATTTCATCCCCCGCCATCAGCAGCGATGAAGCATTTGCCATTGCCGGAAGGATCAGCAATCCTGTGCTGCACTGTTTCCAGGTCAATGACCGCAAATCTGACAACTTTGCCGCACTGCCTCCCTGCAGTGCCCTCATTGCCGTGGGATTCCGTCCCGGCGTCACCGATAACGTGGGACGCACTCTGGCGGCAGCTTCTTCTGATGTCCTCGGACGCAAAGTCAACGCAGATGAATATTTCTTCAGCTCCACAGAGTATCTGCTCTACGGCGATATCGACAAAGAAAAAGCTGAACTCATCGGCAAAAAACTCCTTGCCAACGAACTGATCCAGACCGTGGTCGTCCTGACCGGGAAGGATACTGAAAATGTGCCTTTGAATTTGCCTCTGGTCAACGGCGGCTCCGAAATCAAGGTCAACGAATACGATCTTGAAGTCAGCGATGCTGAGCTGGAAGAGATCAGCCGCAAAGGTACTCTGGCTCTCTCTCTGGAGGAAATGAAATCCATCCAGAACTATTTCCGCTCCGAAAAACGCCGTCCCACAGATGTGGAACTGGAAGTCCTCGCTCAGACCTGGAGCGAACACTGCAAACACAAGATCTTCAGCGCTGACATCGACTACACTGAAAAGGTTCCCGGTCAGCCCGAAAAACAGGAAACCATCAACTCCTGTTACAAGAGCTTTATTCAGAAATCCACCAAAGAGATCGCCGAAAAGGTCGATTTTCTGGTTTCCGTTTTCAAAGATAACGCAGGTGTCATCGACTTTGACGAAAAGTGCGATGTTGCCTACAAAGTCGAAACCCACAACAGTCCTTCCGCTCTCGACCCCTACGGCGGTGCCATGACCGGTATCGTCGGCGTCAACCGCGACCCCATGGGTACCGGACAGGGTGCGGAACTGCTGCTCAATGTGTGGGGTTACTGCCTGGGTTCACCCTTCAGCGCAGATGAGCTGATCCCTGAAGGACTGCTCCATCCCCGCCGTCTCCGTGACGGTGTCCACAAGGGCGTCATCGACGGCGGCAACCAGAGCGGTATCCCCTATGCCAACGGCTGGGAGTTCTTCGATGACCGCTATATCGGCAAACCTCTGGTCTTCTGCGGTACTGCGGGCAAGATCCCCAAGATGATCAACGGCATTCCCGGTGCCTCCAAACGCATTGAACCCGGCGACCTGATCGTCATGGGCGGCGGACGCATCGGCAAGGACGGTATCCACGGAGCCACCTTCTCAAGTGAAGAGCTCCACAAGGACAGTCCTGTTCAGGCGGTGCAGATCGGCGACCCCATCACCCAGAAGAAACTTTCCGACTTTATCCTTGAAGCCCGAGACAAAGGACTCTACCGTTTCATCACCGACAACGGCGCCGGTGGTCTTTCCTCCAGCGTGGGTGAAATGGCAGAAGAGTGCGGCGGCTGCCGTCTCGATCTTGCCAAGGCTCCCTTGAAATACTCCGGCCTCCAGCCCTGGGAAATTCTGGTTTCCGAGGCTCAGGAGCGTATGAGTTTCGCCGTTCCCCCGGAAAAACTCGATGAGTTCCAACGCCTTGCCGCTGAGCGGGATGTTGAAGTCACCGTCCTGGGTGAATTCACCGATGACGGATTCTTCCACATCCTTTACAACGACAAAACCGTTGCCCGTCTTTCCATCGAATTCATGCACAAAGGTCTGCCCAAACTCAAACTCAAAGCCGTCTGGGAGCCCCCGGTGCACAAGGATCCTGAACTTTCCGGCAGAGATGCCGCCAAAGATCTTACTGACTTGATCGGCTCTCTGAATATCTGTTCCGATGAGTACAAGGCACGCCAGTACGACCATGAGGTGAAAGGATTAAGCGTCCTGAAACCCTTCGTAGGCAAAGAGCGTGATGTTCAGTCCGATGCCACTGTTTCCATGATCGAACCCCTGAGCAAAGCCGGTATCGTTCTTTCTTCCGGTATCCTGCCCCGGTACAGCGATGTGGACACCTATCACATGGCAGCCAGCTGTATCGATCTGGCGATCCGCCGTATCATCGCTGTGGGCGGACATCCCGGAAAAATCGCTGTTCTTGACAATTTCTGCTGGCCCGACCCGGTCCAGAGCGCCAAAACCCCCGACGGTGAATACAAACTCGCCCAGCTGGTCCGCGCCAACAAGGCGATCTATGACTACACCAAATCCTTCCTGACCCCCTGTATCTCAGGTAAGGACTCCATGAAAAACGACAGTACCCGTGGCGGGCGCAAGATTTCCATTCCGCCCACACTGCTCATCAGCGCCATCGCCAAGATCGACGATGTAAGCCGTGCCGTCTCTCTCGATGCAAAATGCGCCGGAGATCTGGTTTATGTCATCGGCGACACCGCCGCTGAACTGGGTGGCAGCGAATACTTTGCCATGCTGGGCGCCGTCGGTGCCAACTGCCCCAAGGTGGATGCCGAAAAAGCCAAATCCATCTATGCCAAAGTCGCTGATGCCACCGGAGCCAAGATCGTCAACTCTCTGACGACTCCCGCTCTGGGCGGTCTGGGTATCGCCTTTGCCAAAACCGCCATGGCAGGACGCCTCGGTCTCAAGGTCGCTCTTGACAAGGTGCCCGTTACCGGAAAATGCTCCGAACTTGAAGCGCTCTTCTCAGAATCCAACAGCCGTTTTGTCGCCACCGTTGCTCCTGAGAAAAAGGCTGAGTTTGAGAAACTGCTTTCCGGCATCACCTTTGCCTGTGTGGGAGAAGTCACCGACTCCGGCAAATTGGAATTCAGCGGCAGCGAACTCAACTTTGCTGTGGATACTGCCGATCTGCTCAAGAGCTACAAAGCCACTCTTGACCACATCTGATTTTCACCGCACCAGGGCTTGTCAAGCCCTGGCAATATCAA
Source organism: Victivallaceae bacterium (assembly GCA_045596885.1). GTDB lineage: Bacteria > Verrucomicrobiota > Lentisphaeria > Victivallales > Victivallaceae > UBA1784. The sequence goes on along the minus strand of JAZODE010000091.1, from coordinate 55,517 downwards.
TATGCAGCGCTGTTTTTGAGGAGAAACGGCGCTGCAGCAACAAAAAAGGGAAAGACTATGGGAAGCGAAGAGGAGCGCAATCCTGAAGTCGAGGCCCTGATCGTGAGCAACATGCGGCTGGTCTTGAAGATCGCCAATGAGTTTCTCGGTCGGGGGCTGTCGTGGGATGATCTTGTTTCAGAAGGAAACATGGGGCTGGTGGTTGCTGCCCAGCACTTTGATCCCAATCGTGGAGCAAAATTCAGTACTTACAGTGCCTGCTGGATCAAACAGGCGATCCGCCTTGCCATTGCAGAACAGGCGCAGACGGTCCGCATCCCCATGGGGACGCAGGTCAATTCCAGAAAGATCCGGAAGGCAGTGACCGCTCTGACCAAAGAATTGGGGAGAGCTCCCACCAATGATGAGTTGGTTGAGCGCACCGGATTGCCTCTTGTGACCATTGAGAGGCTCAGGGATGCCAAGCCCCTGAACATCTCGTCACTGAACACCCCGGTGGATGAAGAAACACCGGAAGGAATGGAGTTTCAGGAGTTTCTCTCTGATGAAACATTCCCTTCCCCCGCTGATGAGATGGTCAAAGTTGAGGATATTGAACAGCTGCTGAGGCTGATCAACACCCTCTCAGAGAGAGAACGCAAGGTCATCACGCTGCGTTTCGGGATCGGCGGAGAGCCGGTCAGGACCCTTGATCAAGTGGGAAAGGTCCTTGACTGTACCAACGAAAGGGTGCGGCAAATCCAAAATCTTGCCCTGAAAAAATTGCACAGACGTATGATGTTGATGAAATGATCTACCATAACTCCGCACTGATAATGGCACCTTTGTCGGGATTCACCGACGCTCCCTACCGCCGGAGCGCCCGCAGATGCGGCTGCCGCTACGCCTTTACTGAAATGGTGGATGCGGCAAGCCTCACCTTTGCCTTTGAACGCTCCAAAGATCTGCTGCTGCGCTATGAGGATGAAGAGTTCCTCGGGGTACAGCTGCTGGGGGGCAATGCCGACCATATCAAAGAAGCTGTTGAAAAACTCAACCGTTTCCACTTTGATGTCCTCGACTTTAATTTGGGTTGTCCCGTCCCCAAGGTGGCAAAAAAATGTGCCGGAGCTGAACTGGGGCTCCATTACGAAGAGGCGATCCGCTGTTTTGACACAGTGGCAAAACACAGCAAATTTCCGGTGACCGCCAAGCTGCGGATACTGGATATGGACGACCCCGAACCCACATTGAAACTCTGCCGGGGATTGGTCAACTGCGGTGCTCAGGCACTCACAGTCCACGGCAGAGTCAAAAAGGCTTTTTACTCAGGGACGGTCCACCACCATATCATCAAAGCCGTCCATGACGCCTTCCCCCAGATCGAAGTCATCGCCAACGGCGGTGTCAATTCGGTTGAATCATACAACAAGATGAAAGAAGCCACCTCATGTACCCGTGTCATGCTGGCAACCGGCGCCATGGGGGATCCATGGCTTTTCCGTCAGCTCAGTGATCCTGAAAATTTCACTCCTCCCACCTTTGAGGAGTGGCGCAGTATCATTGAGGAACAGACCCGGGGCATGGTGGAACTCTACGGTCCTGAATGTGCCTACCGTCACGCAAGAAAGATCTATCACGACTATCTGAAAGGCAGAGGATTCAACGGTTCGCTGCGGGCACTTGCTTCAGCGACCTCCTCTGAAAGTGACCTCAAAGCGTGGCTGGATATTGCAGAACAAAGCGGAGTCATGCCCCATGCTCATTCCTGAAAAAACACGCCGTTATATCTGGGCATCCCTTTTGTTGGCTCTGCCTCTTTTTGCCTACCCTCTGGCATGGGCGCTCCCCCGGAGCAAATCTCTGCCCCTCTGGGATATGGTCCAATGTTGTACCCCGGCTGTTATCGCCATCGCTGCCCTCGGGGCGGCAGTTGCCGAACCCCGCCGGATCATAAAGGCGTGGCAGAGTTCAAAGGTCCTGCGTTTTTTTCTGATCACATCTCTTTTGTGCAGTGCTGCCGCCGGAGTTCAGCAAATACTTTACGGCGGACTTTGGGAAAATTTCTTTCACGCCCTTTTCTTCGTCACCCTCCCCTGGGCTGGCATTGCCCTTGCCCCGGAACTCAAACGGCTGCTCCCCTGGTGGTGCAGCGGATTGTTTCTGTTTTTGCTGTGGATGACCGCTCAAACGCCCATGTGCACAGGATTCGTGGGTAACTGGAACTGGAACTTTTCACTTCTGGCAGTGACTCTTGTTGCCATCGTTGTTCTGACATTCCGTTCCCGCTGGCGTCTCATTGCTGCCGATGTCGCTGTCAGTGCGGGAGTTGCGTCGGTATTCTTTTTCTTTCCGGAACTGGCTCCGCGGGGAACTCTTGCCGGAATCATCGGTGCCGCCGTGGCACTGGGCATCGTCATGCTTTTCAAACGGCAGGACCGCTGGCGCTATGCCACCTTGGCAGCTCTGGCTGGCGGAGTCCTTTTCATCTCAGCGGTCAACAGTCAGGAAAGCGCCACCCTTGCCAACGCCAGGGTGCAGCTCTGGCGCGGCTCGCTGCAATTTTCCCTCGCCCACACTGCAGTCGGTGTGGGACCGGCACGCTTTGAGAGCCGGATCCCCCCTTTTCTGGTTCCTGAGTATTTTCTCTCTGATTTTCCAGCCGTCCGCCATCCTCATCCCCACAACGAAATATTGAACATGTGGGCAGGTTTCGGCATCCCGGGGCTTCTCTATATTCTCATGTGGGCAGTGGCAACAACACGGCAGATCCGCCGCAAGGATCCCATCGGCTTGTGGATCTCATGGGCATTTCTGCTGCTTTTCATACACGGTCTTTTTGATGTGCTTCTTTCAACGCCCCTGGCGGGAACACTGTTTTTCCTGATGATGGGGACCATTTGCGGCAGCGGACTTTCCGGCAGTTCAGATTGCAAGATCCCTCTCTGCAAGCGCTATATCGCCGCAGGTGTGCTGCTTTTTCTGGCAGCTTTTTTACTCGTCCAAAACTTGCGTTCCGGAACAGCGCTGCGTCAAGGGAGGCTTCTTTTGAGTGAAAACCGCAAAAAAGAGGCTTACGGACAATTCATCAAATCCCTCAGGATCATGCCCAATGCGCCGGCTTGTTACTTTGCCGGACAAACTGCCTTTTTCGATTTACGGCGTCCTGCTGAAGCCATCTTCTGGTGGAAAAAGATCCAAAGTGAACTCAGATATCCCTCTTTCCTTCATTTGAACCGTCTTCTCGGTCACGCTTATGATCTCAACGGACAAAGTGCCCTTGCCCTTTACCACTATGAAAAAGAGGCAAAAGATTTCCCCTTCAGCGCTTTGAACGCAGGTCTCCGTCTGGGCTGTCTGCAGAAAAACAATGCCTCTCCGGAACAGATCACCGCCGCCGCTGCTGTCTTCAACAAACTTATGGTAATGCGTAAGTTAAAAGCAGCAGAGTTCCCTAAACTCCTCCGGAACCCGGCTCTTGACGATGAGCCTCTGGTCAAATGATAACTGATTCAAACACGATCACAGCTTTCGGGAGTCTTCCGGTGTGGCAGACTCTGGGGACGGCTGTACTGATCCTTTCTGCCTTTTTCGGTTTCGGGAAACTCCTGCTGCGTTCCTTCCCCAAAGAACACACCGTCTCCTTTGCTCTGGGGACGGCGTGTTTTATGACCTTTTTCGCTTTGCTGCCCCCTTCGCGAAACGTGCTTTGGGCTGCAGTGTTGCCCTTTTCCTGCTGGGGCATCCGGGAGCTTTTTCCTGCAATTAAAAGTTCTCCCGGGAAAGCGGCGCTTGTGGCATTTCTTTTTCTGGCATTTCTGGGGTCAGCTCTGCTCCCCCCCTACGCCTGGGATGAGCAAACCTATCAGCTGGCACTGCCCCTGCGCTATCTCCGGAGCAGTTCTTTTGCCCCCTGTCCAGACAATCCTTATTCCTTTTATCCGGCTCTGACAAGCTGGTTCTTTGCCAACACCATAGCGCTGGGCGGAATGGAATTGCCCCGGATCATCGTGGGAGCGATCACCCCGCTCCTCCTTGCCGCACTCTGGCGCGTAACATCCCAATGGGGCAAACTCCCCGCTGTTTTTGCTGTTGCTGCCCTTCTTCTTTCGCCCCTGTTCCTCAATATGAACCGGGCGGTCTATGTGGAAAACTTCATCGCCCTTTTCACTTTCGGCGGACTCCTTGCCATGTGGAAGCTCCGTAAAAAAGGCTATTGGGCTCCTGTTGTCTGCGGTATACTGGCGGGAGTTTCCTTTGCCGTAAAACCTACCGGCGCTGTAGGGGCTTTACTTTTGTTTCTTCTTTTCATGATAAAGCCGGGGGAGTGGAAAAAGTGGCTCCTTTTCTGCGGAACAGCCTTTATTTTTTCTTTCTTCTGGTATCTGCGGACCTTCCTTTACACAGGGAACTTTTTCTATCCCTACTCCCTTTTCCCCCTTCCGGGGAGTGTGGAACATTTCCACAAGCTCATGGGCAGCGCACGCTACGGATTGGAAGGGATCACCGGAACTGCTTTGAACTGGCTCTTTGCCGGATTCGATAAAAAACTCTTTGACGGTATCGTCACAGGATTCCACCTGCCTCTGCTGGGCGCCGCCGCCGCTGCCGGAGCACTCTGTTGGCAAAAGCGCCACCCCAAACATGCCAAGTTGATCTATGGAGGAGCTGCGGCATTTCTGCTGCCTCTCATCATCTGGTCAACATTTTTCCCTCAAAGCCGTTTTTTACTGCCCCTGCTGCCTCTGGCAGTTGCGGCAGGAGTCCGTGCCATTTCTCTTTCTTCCCACAGAAAAACAGGTTATTGCATACTGGGAGGAGTCCTGCTCTGTACACTTGTTTTTCAATCCTTCCAGTTTCTGCGCCACTACTATGTCAGTTGGAAGATCTTCAACGCGGTCAGAAGTGCTCCTGAGCGCTCCCTCGGGATCCTTACCAGAGATCCGGGGCTCTTCAAAGCCTTTGACTTTCTGGCAAAAGCCACCCCAAAAGATGCCCGCTGTCTGCTTCTCATGGAGCGCCGGGGGCTTTACTGTCCCCGTTCTTACCGGATCGCCTGCCCCGGATTTGAACCCTCTTTGACTCCTGTTCCGGAAAGTTCAGAAAAACTGCTTGAAAAGTTGCGTTCCTTTGATTATATTATAGTGGGAAACACGACGCAGGATGTTGATTTGCAAAGCGCCAACGCCCATGAGTGCAAAAGGGTCTTTGAACAGTTGAAAGAGCTGATCGACCGGGGCAAACTCAAAGTGATGCCTTGCTCCGGCTATCCTGTTTTACAGGTCATCAAATAAATATGAAGAGGGAAAAAATGAAATTCAGCAGATGGTTTTATTCAGCGGCGCTGCTGCCGCTGGCTGTAAGCGGCGCAGAACTGCCCGCCCCGGCAACGGAAGTACAGATCTTCCGCAACAGCAGTGCCATGATCCGCCACGAAGTCACCCCAAAAGGGGTTTCCTCTTTTACTGTCACTGGAAATTTTGCTCCTTTGGAGGGAACTTTGTGGAGTTCCCCCAATGTCAAACAGATCCGCAAGACTCTGACTGAAATTTCACGCAAAGAGCCGATTCCTTTCAACGATATCATTTCCACCTGGAAAAATCAGCGCGTGACATTGCGTCTTACATGCGGAAACGGAAAAATCGAAAAGATCAGCGGCACCATTATTGACCTTTACAAAAAAGAGACTCATGACCATTGGAACCAGATCGTCACTTTGAAATGTTCCAACGGCAACATTCTTGCCATCCGCCACAATCAGATCGCAGGCGTGGAAAGCGCCGCGTTGAAAGTTGCTGAGCGTACCGTCAAAGAGACCAAACAGGCATGGGAGTTCACCCTGATGCCCAAGGCCGCGGGTCCTGTCACCTTTGATTATGTCTCAAAGGTTCTCAACTGGACACCTGCTTTCAAGATGACACTGCTCCCTGAAAAGAAGTTCACTCTTGCCGGTTCAGCAACTGTGGTCAACACAGGGGATGAGTTGAAAAATGTCAAGTGCGTCCTTTGGGCAGGCTCCCCCAATATTGAAAATCTGAATCATTTCAGCCCCATGGCGATGGTCAAAAATGCCATTCCCTCCCCCCCGGTCCGTCCCAGAGCGGTACATTATGCTTCCAAAGCCCGTGCTTTCATGATGAATGACGCAGCGGCAGCTGCCGGTGAATATGTGCCTTCAGCCCCCGGGATCTCGGGCAATATGGCTCCTTTTGAGATCGGTTCTCTGACTCTGAAAAAAGGTGAAGCTCTGGTCCGTACTCTGGGAAAAGCCGCAGGCAGCTATGAAAACCTTGTCCGCTGGCAGATCCCCGCCCGTCAGGCAGACGACGGCAGAAGAGTCTGGAAAACCCCCGGCACTCCCACCTCCAACATCTGGGAGTGTCTGCGTTTTGCCAACCCCTTCAAACATCCCATCCCCGATACAGCAGTGGAGATCGCCGACGGCAGCAGAGTCCTTGCCCAGATCAAAGGCTCTTGGGTCAACACAGGGGAAAGCGCCACCTGGGAAATCACCCGCTGTCACGATGTCAAAGCCACATTTGCTGAACAGGAAGCCCCCAGTTCCATCAAAAACCGGGGTGTGGGAGTGTTCCAGCGCCTTGAAAAAACCTCCGTCAAAAAGACGCCCCGCAGCGCCAATGTCAAAGAAAGCACCGTTGCCGTCAAAGGCGGATACATCAACGGCATCTGGTACCGGGTCACAGATATCAAAGGGCGCATCCAGCTGAAAAACTTCCGGAAAACCCCTGTCAAACTGGTCATTGAGATGGACTATTTCGGGGAGTTCGTTTCCGCTTCCGGGAAGCCTGAAAAGAAAGCTCTCAACCATTTCGGCTCTCTCAACCCCAAAAACCAGCTGCTCTGGAACATTACCTTGAAGCCCGGGGAAAGCCGGAAAGTGGATTTCCGTTACAATATCATTATAAACCGCTGAGTATTTCCTTGAAAAATCCTCAAAGCAATGGTATATTTTGCAAGTGGTGTAATCTTTTAACAGAAGAGATCATTTCACATTTTGAAATCATCTCTCACAACAGGAGTATATAAAGATCATGGCTGAAAAAATCAAAGTCGGTATTCTGGGTCTCGGACGCGCCGGAAGAGGTATGCACATGTATGAAATGGACAAGTATCCCGACCTTTTTGAAGTTGTCGCTGGTTGTGACCAGGATCCGGATCAGATCAGCAGCGCAAAAGAAAAGTGCCCCAATGCCCGCTACTACACAGATATGAACGAGCTCTTTGCCGATCCTGAAGTTGAGCTGGTCACTATCGCCACCCGTTCACTGGATCATGTCGATCATGCTCTTGCCGCCTTCAACGCCGGTAAAAAAGTTCTCTGTGAAAAACCTGTTGCCGCCTCTGTTGCTGAGTTTGACCGTCTCTGGGCAGCAGAAAAGAGCCGTCCCGGCTCCATCTTCATCCGCCACAACCGCCGTTTTGAATCTGCTTTCACCCAGATCCGTGACATCATTGCCTCCGGCAAACTGGGCTGGGTCTATGAGGTCAAACTTGCCCGCAACAGCTTCCAGTGGCGCAATGACTGGCAGACCTTCAAGGAATACGGCGGCGGTCAGCTGCTGAACTGGGGTCCCCACATCATCGACCACTCTCTGAGATTCCTTGAATCCCCTGTCAAGTCCATCTGGAGCAATTTGAAACTGGTCGCCGCCAAAGCAGACGCTGAAGACCACATCAAAATCGTTTTTGAAGGCGAAAACGGCCGTATCGTTGACATGGAGATCTCCGGCGGCACCGCCTACAAAGATCCCGTTTATGTCATCCACGGTACCCGCGGCTCCATCGTCAGCGCAGACGAAAGCCGTCTGAAAGTCAAATACATGAATCCCGCCATTCCCCTGCCCCAGTTTGAAGCCCAGCGCGGCAATCCCAAAGGTTACGGCTCCGGCTTCGCCCCCACCTGGGTCGAAGACGATCTTCAGGTGGCACCTGCCAACGGCAACGACACCTATGTGATCTGGCGCCATCTTTATGAAGCGATCCGCAATGGCAAAGAGTTCCCCATCAAGTTTGAGGAAGCCCGTGAAGTGGTCCGTGTCACTGAACTGGTCCGTCAGGGTGCCATTGACAACGTCCGTGACCATGAATTCTGAAAATAACCTGTAACTTTCAAAGGATAAAAAAATGCAAGCACCTGATTCACAAATCGCCGTGACTCTTTACAATCTGCGGGAATTCTGCAAAACCGAAAGTGACCTTGACCGTACTCTTGACAAAGTGTGCGACATCGGTTATCAGGCTGTGCAGGTTTCCGGCGTGCAGCTGGACCCCAAAATCATCAAAAAACAGCTGGACAAACACAATCTTTTCTGCTGCGCCACCCATGAAGGTCAGGCAGCTCTGACGGCAGATGATCTTTCCCCCGTCATTGACAAACTGCAGACTCTTGAGTGCGATTTCACCGCTCTGGGCTGCCCTCAGGCGCCCTATCTCAACAGCTACACCATGGCTTGCGAACTGGCTGACAAGATGATGATTGCCGGAGAAAAGCTGCTGGAACACGGTATCCGTCTCGGCTACCACAACCATGCCGGTGAATTCAAGAAATTCCGTGAAAACAACAAGACCATGCTTGAGACCTTCTATCTGCGCACCGCCAAAGCCGGTCGTCAGGCTGTTTACGCTGAAATCGACGTTCACTGGGTCACCCGGGGCGGAGGCAGCCCTGTCCGCTGGATCTGGAATGTAAACGGTCGTATGCCCGTGGTCCATTTCAAGGATCTGGTCATCTGGGAAGGAGAACCCCGCATCTGCGAAGTGGGCGAAGGCAACCTTGACTGGTCCGCCATCATCAAGGCATGTCAGGAAACCAATGTCCGCTGGTACAGCATCGAACAGGATATCGAATGGCCCGGCAGGGACATCTTTGAATCCATCCGGATCTCTTACAACAATCTCCGCGCCCTGGGCGTCCGCTGACCGTTGTAAAGAAATATCTGACAGTCACACTCCTTTGAGCCGCTGCCAAACGGCGCAAAGGAGTGGACTTTTGAAAACACCTCAACAGAAAGAAGAAATAACATGATCGACTATGGTGAAGATAAACAGACCTACGGCGCTCCGAAAATCCCGGTGGGTCCCATAAGCCAGACACTGACGGCACTTTATATCGGCGTGTTCCTTTTGTCTTTCTTTCTGCCCAATTTTGCAGCAGATTTCCTTGCCCAGATCAATGCAGATCTGCCCCAAAAATTCTGGACTCTTTTCACCGGCATCTTTGTCTTCCCGGAATCCGCCGGTGTCTACACTCAGATCCCTTCCGGATTCTGGGTCATCGTCACTTTTTTTCATATTTTTCTTGTACTGCGCCCTCTGGAAGAAAAATCTTCCCTTGCTCAGCTGATACCCTTTTTGCTCATTTTCATGCTTTCTCCTGCTCTGGCAGTCTGGGGCATTTCCCCTAAAAATCCGGATCCCGGTGCCACCTGGGGATTCTGGTTTGCGGGAAGCGCTGCCTGGGCATTCTGGAAATTCCGTGCTCTCAATCTGAAATTCGGGGAAAAAAGATTCCCCTGCAAATGGTTTTATCTGATTTTAACCTTGATCCCCTTGATCTTTTCCGCTGTCAAACAGAGCTGGAGCAGAGCTTTGATCTATCTGGCGTGCATAGTGCTGGCACTCCTCTGGGGGGTCATTGACGAACGCAAAAACGGCAAAACGCTTTCTGCTGCAAATGCAGAAAACATCAAATAAAAGAGGAACTTATTTCTATGGAACTCAAATTTTACAATACTCTGACCCGCTCTCTTGAGACCTTCAAGAGCGTTGAAGAAGGGAAAGCCGGACTTTACACCTGCGGTCCCACCGTTTACAACTTTGCCCACATCGGCAACTTCCGGGCTTACATCTTTGAAGATCTGCTGCACCGCACTCTGGAGTATGCCGGTTACAAGGTCAAACAGGTGATGAACCTGACCGATGTGGATGACAAAACGATCCGCAACTCCCGGGCGGCGGGAGTCCCTTTGCGGGATTTCACTGCCACCTACAAAAAGGCGTTCTTTGAGGACATCAAGACCCTCAACATCACTCCTGCGGCGATTTACCCTGCCGCCACGGATCACATTGCTGAAATGATCGCCATGATCCAGGTGCTGATGGATAAAGGTATTGCCTATCAGTCCGAAGACAAGAGCATCTACTTTTCCATCGAAAAATTCCCCGAATACGGCAAACTTGCCCATATCGACCGTGACAATCAGCGCGCCGGAGTCCGCATCGACGCCGACGAATATGCCAAGGACTCCGTGGCAGACTTTGCCTTGTGGAAAGCACGGGACGAAGCCGACGGCGATGTGTGGTGGCCCAGCCCCTGGGGCGAAGGCCGTCCCGGGTGGCACATTGAGTGCAGTGCCATGTCCATGAAATATCTGGGGGAATCCTTTGATCTTCACACCGGCGGCGTGGACAATATGTTTCCCCACCACGAGGACGAAATTGCCCAGAGCGAAAGCGTCACCGGCAAAAAATGGGTCAACTACTGGCTCCACTGCGAACATTTGATGGTGGATAACACCAAGATGTCTAAATCTCTGGGCAATTTCTACACCTTGCGTGACCTGCTGGAAAAGGGCTACACCGGCCGTGAAGTCCGCTGGGTGCTCATCGGGACCCACTACCGTAAAAAACTCAACTTTTCCCTTGCCGCTCTGGATCAGGCACGGGAAACCCTGGGCAAATTTTCCACTCTCTTTGCCCGCATGAAAGAGATCACCGCCGCAGGTGACGGCAGTGAAGTGGCAACAGCAGTGGAACAAGCTCAGAGCCAGTTCCGCACTGCCATTGCAGATGACTTGAACTCTGCCGGAGCAACAGCTGCTCTCTTTGCTCTGGTCCGCGAAGGAAACCGTCTGGCTGACAGCGGTACCTTGAGTGCTGCGGGCGCAGCAAAGATCCTTGACTGCTGCCGTGACTTTGACCGCATCTTCGGATGTCTGGATGTGGATGCAGCTCCCGTTGCCGAGGAGTTCCCCGCCGAAGTGGTTGCCATGGCTGAAGAGCGTGCCGCCGCCCGCAAGAACAAGAACTGGGCAGAAAGCGATCGCCTGCGCGATGCCATCAAAGCAGCAGGTTTCCTTGTGGAAGATGCCCCCGGCGGTGTCTGGAAACTGAAAAAACTCTGACCTCTCTTTCACAGCAAATCAAAAGGCGTTCATCAACTCAAGGATGAACGCCTTTTCTGTTTTTACGATCGTTTTTTTACTGCGTTATTTCAAGGAATTTGATATCTTTCATCCCCAGTTTGACAAAACAGTATCCGTCAACGCTGGGATGCACATAGCGCTGCAGAGAATTGGGTTCCCGGGTAAATGAAAGGGTATCGACCATAAAGGACTCCCCTATTTGAAGATGATGCGGACCAAGCATATTTCTCAGGGAAGTTGTTATAACGACCTCAAGAGTATTGCTCCCGGGTTGAAGCATTTCACTTACCTTTATGGCATATTTATTGTGATAAAGCAAAGGAGCAGCTTTGCCGTTGATGATCAGCTGATAAGAGTTGCCGTTCAAGGGGGTGAATTGGAGATAATCGATCCTGTCAAGCTCTTCCTCCCTCAGTTCAACAGTTTTCACCAGATGCAGTTTCCCGGCAAAGAAAGGCAATCCGGAAAGGACCACATCGTCACAGCTGATCTCTTTGCCTGTGATTCTTTCACTCAGAATGAATGTGCCATTCAATCTTTCAGCTTTGTGTTCAAGCTCTTCAACATTTCCGTGGAATTTCACAGAAAAATCCCCCAGCAGATAAATGTTTTCGATCTCTGAATCAAAGACCAGTTTATTGTACTCTGTTTCAAACATCCGTGCTTTGGGCAGAGATTCGTACACCGCAGCACTCTGGGCATAACGGCACTTTAAGCCGATGGTGTTGACTCCTCTCTGCAAACGATGGGGCAGGAGCACCCGGTGGAATGCCTGATCAAAAACCGTTCCGGTGGAAGTACCTTCAAAGGGAACACCATTGAGAGAAAATTCAAATTTCTCAGGCGTTTCAACGATCAGAGAAAGAGGCATATCCAAATCAAAGGAGTCATCCACCTCAAAGTCGGACTCCATTTCCAGCTGACAGGGACGCCCCAGATCCAGAAGCCGGGGATGGATCACACAGAAATCAGCCTGCTCCCAATTTCCGGAATCCACCCGGTAGCGGCAGCGGTCAAGGGTAATGATATTGCCGGGTGTTGCGCTTTTGACTTGAAACAAAGTATCAATACAGCGTACAGACACCCCCTTTTCCAGATCCGGCAGAGAAATTTCCTCTTCCCCGGCAGTATCATCGCTCAAGTAAAGCATGAGAGCTTCGCCGGGTGAAAAAGTGTGATCAAGTATCATTTTCCCATTCTGACGGAGAACATTCTTCAAAGAGTAAAGTTTTCCGCTTTCACCGTCAATCATATTGACAAAGGCTGCAGAGCAGGGCAGTTCCAGCCGGACACGGCACTCTTTTTCGTACTCCTTGTTGGTGATGAAGTAAAATTTATCTCTGCCGAAAGTGCGGCTGGTGCTGAGAACAGATCCAGCGCCCCTGCCGGAAACTTTGAGAAGATCCGGCAAAGAAGCGCACAACTCCTGAACCAGCGCTGCGTTATCTGAAAATTCAGCAAGTCCCCCGAACCAATTCAGGACATCTGCAGAAGCCTTTTCCCCATCCACAGTAAGGGGAAGTTCCTCCAGAGGATTTTTCACCTTTAAGATCCTGCCTCCTGCGGCGGAAAAAGCCATCAGTTTCCGGGTCATATCCAAAGAAAGATTGGTCAAAGGGGGAATAATGACGGTATGATAACAGCACTGCCCAATGGATAAGGCGTTTCCTCTGACACTCCCGATTTTCTCTGTTATCATCTCGTCGGCGTAGTGATGAGGGATTTGAGCCGAATCCAGAGCAACAGTCAACTCCTTGAGGGCGTTTGTATATTGTCCGATCACGCCATTCCCGCTGTCGCCGGTAAAATGGGTCCAGCAAGTGGATATGGGGTGGACCACTGCCACATCGGTATGTACCCTGCCTTCGGCAAGGAGTTTCCCCGCCCGGGCAAAAGTATCGTTGACCAGTTTGTAATCCTCCCACCAGGGCTGATGAACAAAGTTGGAGCTGGGATAATCCCGTTTGCGCAATCCCCGCAGAGAATATCCCTGCAGATGCTGGCAAAGCAGATTGACACCGTGGGCAAGCTGCTGATTGAAGATCCAGTGCATTCCGGAAAAGTTGAAATTCCATCCCGTCAGAGCAAAGCTTTCTGTAAGGATCTGTTTTTTACCGAACTGCATACAAGCTGAAACCAGCTGGACCATTGCCAGAGGATCCACCGGGATACGCCCCAAATGATCCATGCCGGGGATGTCGTAAAATTCATATTGGGGCATGATGGCGCCGTTGGAGGGGATCTGCCACTGAAAATATTCTTCCAGCACATGATGACCTGTGAGAAACCAGTTGTGGGAACGACACCAGGCGCTGACCTGTTTCATAAAACTTTCATTGAACTTTTTTGCCACCAGACGCCAGAAGCGGATCCTTGTCTGCCGGAAATCCCCCAGATCTCTGAGGAGCTGGGGCAACTCCGGGATCAGTTCTCTGCCGTACTCTTTCTGATATGCCTTTTCAAGAACGAACGACCAGACACAGCCGTTCCTTGAAAGCTGCGGTTCATCGGTAAAAATGCCTTTGAGATAAGGCAGCAGTTCAGGAGAAAGGTGTTTGTAATAGAACTCATGGGTCGATTGCAGAAAGGCTTTGACCACTGCGGGATCAAGGTTATCCACATAGTATGGATTGACCTCAAAGTAACAGCGCAGGCAGTGCATTGCAGGACCGCCGGGAGTCTCTCTGGAAATATAACGCCCTTCAGTTGTGTAATAAGCGATGGTATTCTCGCTCCCAAGATCCGCAACACGCCCCTCTTCCATGCGGAGATATTTCTGCTGATACGCTACCCCTTTGCCGTTGACTGTTCCGCCGCCGAACCCGCTGGGCCAGCCGTTTTCATCATAGAGCCACGCCTCCATCCCCAGCTGCCGAGCCTCATCAAGACAGGCTTTGATGCACTCGATCCACTCTTCTGAAAGATATTCCGTCTGGAGCCCTCCACGGGCGTGCATGAAGAAGCCGCCGATACCGGCTGCGTGCATCTGCCGGATCTGCTCGCGCAAAACTGAACACTCAAGTTTGTCGTTCCAACTCCAGAAGGGTATGGTCCGATATTTTGTTTCAATATTGGCAATATCTATTCCATTTTGGTTCTTCTGAAAGTTTTTTTGCGGATCACCGAATATTTTCCGCCATATATCAGATATCGTTATCATTGTTTTCTCCCAATATACCAGCTCTGTTTATCAAAGGAGTATGTCCAAAAGTGTCTGTCGATAATTTAATGCAACTTTGTTTTTTTTCAATCGCCTTTTGAGAAAAATCCCTTAAATTTTATTATATGTTCCTTCCGGGGATCCGCCGCACAAAAGAATCCGGCTGAGTCGGAAAACTATCTTTTCTTGGCGCGTTTCAAAGCCGCAGAGATACCATCCGGCTCAGGCTCTTCTCTTTTTTCCGGAGATGTTTTTTGAATATTTTCCTCTGTCTCAGAAAGTTTTTTTCCGTTTTTCTTTTTTGGGGGAGTACTCTTTTGGTGCAGACCTTCCAGAGAAAAACGCAGCAAACGCAGGGAAAGCCAAGGCAACTCCCTGCCGCTGCGGCGCAACCATACCTGCAGCAGCAGCAAAAGCATTGCCAAAAGGAGCAAAGGCGCCCGGCAGCTGCAGAAACTTTCCTGCCGTTCCATCAGTTCTCCCATATTGTCAAAGCTGCTTTTGCAGATGCCTCCGGTATGGCGTATGAAGGGGGCTATATCACGCCGGGACTCCCGGGAAAACTCTGCAGAAATACTTTGAACTGCAGGGGCAAGAGGCAGGATCTCACCGCCCCCGAACTCCACAGCAGCGTTGACCGTGCCCCCCGACGGGATAAGGCTTTCTGCCGTCAGACGGTCTGCCCCCTGCCAGTTGAACATCACGCGCCGGGAGAGCAATTTCCCATTGCCGGAGCTGATGAGCAGCGACAGATAGGGAGTCCCCGAAAAAGGCATCTTGCGCCGTTCGGGATCAAGGAGGATCTCACATTTGAATACTCCTGATTCCATACTTTGAGTAACAAAACAGCCGTTGAAACTGTTTTTCCGGGGCATGACCACATAACGGGTCAAGGCGGCAATGATGTTCCCGGCATGGGGATCTGAAGCAAATTTTCCGGAGTATTCCCCATCGACCTCGATACCCAGAAGTGCAGTTTTCCCCAATCCGGCGTACCCGGTCATGGCGATGGGTGTCTTTTCTTCATCCATTGCCCTCAGGAGCACCCGGCTTTTTTCTTTGGCGAAACAGAGATTGTATCCACCGGCTTCCAATATTCCCCTGACATTTTCCGCACCGGGGAGAGCCGTCAGATCCGCTGTTGTCCGGAACCTGACCTTTTCACGGTTGAATGAAGCACGCACCATAACAAAGGTATCTTCGGCAAAGATCCGGGGCAACTCCGCAGAGTTGTCGGAAAAATAACATTTTCCCTTCCCCCGCCGTGCGATATCCCGGAGCAAATCGGCATCAGAGGCATCTGCTTTTCCCAGTCCCACAACGCTGACCGTGATCCCGGCTCTGACCGCCCGTTCCAGAAGTGCCTTGTAATCCCCGGGCTGCTCTGCGTCGGCAGCATCGGCAAAGAGAAGAATGTGGCGTACAGGGGCTTTGGAGCGCAAAAGCTGCTCCACACAATCGTGAAGAGCCTTATCCACAAAGATGCCGCCCCCCATGGATTCGATGGACATGATATCCTGTGAACAATCGCTGCTCTTTCCCTTTTTCCCCAGAGGGACCACCCGGTGTACCGAACTGTCAACGGCAATGAGTCCGAACTCATCCTCCGGAGAAAGGAGTCTGTAACTTTCCACCGCCGCCAGATTTGCCATTGCCATCTTGGTCACACCGTCCACGGTGACACTCATGCTCCCTGAGCGGTCAAGTGCCATCATCACAGCTGAACGGCGCCGCCTGATATCGTGCTGTTTTTCCAAGGCACCCGGGAGTATTTCTCCCACAGGAGTCTTGTACCATCCTCCCACAGCCAGACTGGAAGCGCCGCCCGTCATGAACAACCCCATGCGCCCCTGCCTGACCATCTCAGCCATAAGGGCGTTGACCTCAGAAGATATGGCTGAAGCAGGGACATTTTCCAGTATGACCGCCCGGTAGCTGCCCAGCATTTCCGGGGAAAGTTTTGAAGAGGGCACCTGCAGTGACTCCACCTCAAAGTGTGCTTTCAAAAGCAGCTTTTTCAAATTCCCCGAAGGGGAGGATGTCAGCAGCAGGATCTTTCCCCTGCCCCTGACCTCAAGGAGATGCCGGGCAGAATTGTTTTCTTTGACCTGATCCCCCGGAGGCGGTACGAGAAAGAAGTCATAACTGCTGACTCCGGCATGGTCATTGCGGTCCCGCCAGAAAAGACGGTTTTCCCCTGCCTTCAAAGCCAGTGTGCGCTGGCTCCACGCCCCGTTGTTTTTGCGGAAACGCAGCTTGACCGTCGCCGCGCGGGGGGCGTAAACAGTGCAGATAATGGAACAATATTCACCGGGCGATGAGGAAAGGGGACCTGAAATTTCAGAAATGGCGAAATCGTTGAAGCTGCTCCGGCTCAGAGGAAGATGATCCACCTTGATGCGGCGCATGAGAGCTGCGGAAAATGCCCTTTCCGGGGAAGCGCCGTTCCAGTTGCCATCTGATATCAACAAGATCCTGCCGGGAGTATCTCTTGGGATCATCTTGAGCGTAAAGTCCAGAGCTCCGGCAAGATCCGAGCTGTTTCTGTTGCTGAAAACCCCTTTGAATCCGTCAAAAGTCCCCTTTCCGGGAGGGGATTCCAGCTGAGCGCTGCCCGCAAAAGAGATGACGCCGGGAGGATTTTTCATCTGCCGGAAAATGATGCGGATCTGCTTTTCCATGCTCTTTTCTGCCCCCTGGGGCATGGAAAGACTGCGGTCGCAGAGAATGTAAAGACTCCCCTCTTTGTCAGGCAGACGCAGACTCATGCCGCTCAAGGCGCAGACCAGTACAAGATCTATGAGCAGTTGGAGTATGTTCCCGGAACGGGAAGGCAAAGGAGATATTGCCAAACAGATCCCCAAAGGGATCAGAAGCAGCAAAAAGACGGGATTTTCAAAAGAGATCATACTTTCCTGCTCCTTCTGCCAAGTAAAATGCCATCCACAGCCAGAAGCAGTAAAGCTGCGGCAATAAAGATCCAACTCAACGAACGGCGGTATTCCGCTCCCTGAGGCAGCTTTTTGCAAGGGATGATGACACTTTTATTCTGACGCAGATCTGAAACTTGAGTCACATGGGGATTGACGGCGATACGGCATTGGACTTTCCCATCATCCAGCAGATAAACGCCTTTGCGTTCCAACTGAAAAAGACACCTGCCGTTGTATGCGGGGAATTCCCCGGAAAACAGATTGCGGCAGAAGACTTTCTCCGCTCCGGGAGAAAGATTGAAAGAGATCATTTCGCCGGACTTGACATTGGGTTCCCAAACACCGGGGCGGCTGCGGCGGCAAACGCCGGCAAGGTTGCTGAAAAGTCCCGGCCAGAAGGGGAGAGATGCCGGATTGGAATACTCCGGCTGCAAATTCATGTGGATATCGTATTTCCTGTGTCCCCTTTCTTCCACACTCATCAAAGCTCCTGCTGAACCGTGTACGATCCCCCTGCCCGGCAATTTGATGCCGGGGGCAAATGCCCAGACAAGTCCGGTATTGTGCAGCCCCTTCAACAGCTCCTCCCGGGCAACGAAAAAAGGGGGAGTTCTTTCCAGAAAACTCTTTTTGCCCCCATGAAAAAAGAATCTGTTTCCGGAATCGGGCAACCTCTTGTCAGGGGGGGAGCTTGTAAAAAGCAGTTCTCCCCCCTTAGCTGTTTGTTTGAAATCGGGATTATTTTCCAGCACCTGTGTCAGGAGCCTTTTTGCAGCGGGAGTCAAATTGCCCAGAGTATATGTCACAGGTTCTTTGAATCTGTTGATCAGCGTCACCTCATCATCATACGCCAACTGATCTCCGGGGGATTCGATCCGGAATGTCAGGATCGGCTCCCGTGTTTCCAGAGAAAAGTTGAAAAGTTTGCTGCCATTACTCTCAAGGGTGAAAGTTTCAAGTTCCCGGGAGTTGACTTTCAGAACCACCTTTTGGGGCTGACGGGAAAAACTGCGGATCTCAAGGAGTATCCGTCCCTCAGTGACTGCGGCATTGGCAATGGCAATATTATCGCCATCAGAGCCGCAGCAAAGAAGGGTAAAGCTGCCGGGGAGAAAATTTTCCGGGACCCGGTCAGTCACCAGACAGATCTCCGCTCCGGGGAAATTCTCTCTTGCCCATGCAACCGCCTCTTCAGCTTTGAAAACAGATGCCGTACCGCTCCAGTGCAGATCCTTTTTCGTTTTATCTCCCAGAAGTGCAGGAGTGTCGCCGCAAATCGCAAAAATCACCCGGCGGTTGGAAAATTTTCTGAAATACTCCCGCAAAACTTTTTCCCCCTGCTGCCGCACCTGTGGCGTCATGGAATAAGCGTTGTTGATCAATACCACTGCCGGAGGAAAATTTTCCTGACTGACCACAAAAAGAGAAGCTCCGCCGCAAACCATCAGTATGAGAGCTGCCGCTTCAAGATAAAAACTCAAGGGCAAAGAGCGAAAAGTCAGAGAAGAAGAACTTTTTTCCTGAGAATGATCTTCATTCCAAAGGAAAAGAGCCTGAGTGAAAAAGAGTTCGCCTTTGTATTTGAACAAATAGAGGATCAACAAAATAAGAACGCTCAAAGAAAGAGCAAAAAACCAGATATTTTCCCATCCCCAGATCATTGCAGTATCCCTTCCCGGCAAAAAGATTCCAGATTCCAGTCATTCAGTAAAAAAGAGGCGTTGAGAAAGAATACAGAGGAGTTGTACGCCCTGACGGTTTCAGCGTATTCAGATTGAAAATGGGTCAGTTTTTCATGGTAGCGTTCAAGGGCGGCTTCGTCGGCATGGAGCACCTTGCTTCTGCCGGACTCCGGATCTGTGACAGTGACGCTTCCTGAAAGGGAGGGGTTGAGTTCCTCTTGCCCGAGGATTTGAATGACCACAGCGTTGCCTCCCCCCAGAAATCTCATCAATTCCCCCGGAGAAAGATCAAAAAACAGATCGCTGATAAAAACTCTCACGCCGTTGCGGAAAAGTCCCTGACGCAGTTCTTCAAAGGGCTCCATCCCTGCTGTACCTCCCCGCTCCGGGAGCTCCCAGAGTTCAGGGGTTTCAGGCGTTGTCATTTTAAGCAGCCGGTCATGGATGCCCCAGACCTGCAGGGAAAATCCTGCGTTGAGGGCACTTTTGGCAAAAAGGGCAGCCAACCCTGCGGCGGCGGCGTTTTTGCCGTAGAAATCCATGGAGCGTGAAAGGTCGATGATGATATCACACCGGGGATCGCTTTCCTGAGCAAAGCGGCGCACCATGAGCTGTTCGCTTCTGGCATAGAGCCGCCAGTCCACCCGGCGCAATTCGTCTCCTTCCCGGTAAGCCCGGTAATCGGCAAACTCCATGGAGCCCCCGGTTTTGGCACCGGTCCGGCTGCCTTCAAAGCTCCCGGTACACACAGGGGGAACAAGTTTCAAATTGGCGGCAGCATTTAAGGCTGCGTTTATTGCACGCAAAGATCTTTGATCCATATTGAAATTGCACTCCTGCTATAAAATATCACAGCATGAGTACTTTGTCAAGCGTCGCACCAGTGCAGAAAGCGCAAAGTTTTAAGTCCGTCGAACCAGATGTGGAAAGCGGCGCACAATTTGGCATCAGGCGTATTCCGCCGGATCCCCTGCCAAAGCTGGAAAAAACGCTCTTTCTCAAAAAATTCCCGGTCAGGCAGTTCAGGCTGATCGGTGTTGAGGTTTTCAAAAACCGCCGCTTTCAGCACCTTTTCCAAACGGTCAAAGGCGGCATCAGAAACCTCTGAAGGCTCTCTCCCTGCGATGATATCTTTCACTGCCTGCCCGGTGCCGAAAGGGGTCCGGGCGGAAATACGGGGAGAAGGAAAGACCAGCACCCGGTCAATGACCTCAAGACCTGAAGTTTTGGCAAGTTCCTGGAGGAAATAGAAATCCTCCCCCGCTTTGCGGACCTTCATACCGCCGCATTTCATATACGCCTCTCCCCGGACTGCGAAAGCGGAGCCCACCGTATGAAAGGCATAAGGGGAGTTGCACCGCTTGAGTTCCTGCACATACCGGTCAAGGTATGCCTCATAACGGCGGATCGCCTTTTCATTTTCAGGCGTATCTCCGGGCAGATGGCGCAGTTTCGGGGCGGCGCCTCCTGCCTTGCTCCGGCTGAAAAAAGCACTTATCTCCTTGAAATAATCAGGGTCCACCAACGTATCACCATCCATGGAGCAGATGATGGCTTGAGAAACCTCTTCAAAGGTTTTGCTCTGAAGAAATGAATCCATGCCGATCTTGCGGGCTTCGCCGACGCCCCCTTTGAGTCCGGGGGCGTAAATGGCAAAAAGATCATTGTTGTCAAACTCTTTTTCCTGAATGCGGCGGAAAAGCTCCAGAGATTCTTTATCGTCGGCGCCTTCGGGGTAGTTGATGACTGCCAGCACTGCCACAGGTTCCTCAATCTGTGCAGCGGCAGTTTTGAGTGACTCCAAAGTCTCACCGAAAGAGGCGTTTTCATTGTAACAGGGGATCACCGTACAAATACGGTAACGCCCCAGTGCTTCAATGGTTTGCGCCGGATTGCGGCGGCGGTATTTTTCTATGTCACGGGCGGTCAAGGATGAATTTCTCCCAGGGGATATCAAGTTTTGCGCCGTGATGGATCGTGGCATCCAAAGCCAGCAGCAAAGGAAAATCCTTCAGATCCGCCCTGCCGGCAGCAGCCAGTTTCCGCAGACTGTTGGACATCGCCTGAGCGATGGCAACAGATTCAAGAGTCACACCGGCAAGGATCTCTTTGGCATTTTCGTAAGAAAGTCCTCTTCCCAGCAGCACCCCCAGCTTGCGGGTGCGTCCGCCGAAAACAGTCACATAAAGATCCCCCGCCGCCAGCATGATGGCGTCTGGATCGCCCCCCATGATTTTCAGGAGTTTTCCGATCTCGCGGACACTTTCCCCGAAAAGTCCCGCCTGAGGATTGTATTTTTCCTGTCCCCCCATGCCTACGATAAGCTCGTTGGCGCCGATGGCGGTGGAAACGGCGGCGGCATAAACATTTTTCATTGCCACGGCAGTTTCAACGCCCCGGATATCGGTGGAGCAGCTGATATGGTAATATTCCACTGCAAGACACTTCCGCAGAGCGCAGAGGGTGTCGTAATCTTTGCCGCAGAAGGTGACACAGGTATGACGGCGGTCGGCAAGTTCATAGCTGGTGCAGGGACCGCCCACAGCGTTGAAAGAGATGGTTCCCTTCACATCCCGGCGCATCAGGTATTCGGGGAAGGTTTCAGGGATCCCCTCATCCGTTTCCCGCAATCCTTTGGTTATGGAAAGGACCACCGCTTTTTCCGGCAGTCTGGGGATAACATAGTCTGCAAACCACTCCACCCCGAAACTGCTGACGCCGCCGATAAAAAAGTCGGTTCCGGCAATGGCTTTTTCAAGATCTCCGATCTGATGAAAAGTTATGCCTTCGGGAAGAGTCCGTTTCATATTTTTGTGGTAGTTATCCACCTTGAGCTGTTCCACGATCTCAACATCGAGGGGCGTCCCCACGATCCGCACTTCATGGCCGTTGTCTCTGAGGGGGAAACTCATTGCCGACCCCATCATACCGGCACCGATAATAGTAAAAACGCTCATTTATTCACCTGTAAATTTCAGTTTTGAATACAGAAAAGCGGGCATCGCGGCTTTTCCAGGCATTCCCGGCAAAGCCTGCTTTGCGGGCGAGAAAATCCAAAGTCGTCTCTTTGTCCCACCCCTGTTCTGTGGGGACCTGAGGCAGAAAGACGGAACGGCGTCCAAAGAGAGAGAGTATGATCCCGTGTTCACCGATCACAAACTCATCAAGGGAAGAGATGGGTTCTGCCGGAGTCAGAAGAGAGACCTCTATTTCCACTTTGTCGAATTCCTCCTGTGTCAGAGCAGGAAATCTGGGATCGTTGAAGGCAGCATTCAAAGCATTGCGCCGCAAGTTTTCCCCCAGCGTCTCAAAGGCTTCGATATTGCCGATACAGCCTCTCAGCTCCCCATTGAGCTGCAAGGTCACAAAGCAGCTGCCCTTTTTATTGAGTCCGGGGAGATCCGGCAGCGCCGGAGCCGTCGTGCGGGCAAGTTCCGCGCCGATGACGGCTCTTGCAAAAGTCACGATCTGCTGCTGTTCACTCTCTGAAAAAAATGCGCTCACGGTATTTACTCCTTTTCATTGAGTTTGCAGATCTGGCAGCTGTGGCAATCAAGTCCCGCAGGGGGAACATAGAGTTTGCCCGCCTTGATCGCGGCTCTGCGGGCAAAGTGATTTTTGGCGGCAAGGATCACCCCCAATATGACAAAGGCTCCGGGAGCTGCTGAAGCCAGCAGAAAATCGGTGGTCCAGCAGGTGATGATCTTGATTTCAAAAACCGACCCGGTACTGATGAATTCACGCAAAGCCCCAAGCATAGTCAAAGTCAAAGAAAATCCAAGTCCCATGCCGATACCGTCAAAAATGGAACGCACAGGGTTGTTCTTTGAAGCAAAGGCTTCTGCTCTGCCCAGGACGATGCAGTTGACCACGATCAAAGGAATGAAGATCCCCAGTGCCGAATAAATGGCAGGGGGAGCGTATGCCTTCATAAGCATGTCGATGGAACTGACAAAGGTGGCAATGACCACGATATAGACCGGGATACGGATCTTTTTGGGCACGATACCGGCAATACAGGATATGACCAGATTGCTCCCCGCCAGCACACAGGTGGTGGCAAGTCCCATGGCAAGACCGTTGGCGGCAGAGCTGGTGGTGGCGAGGGTGGGACATGTTCCCAGGAGCAGCACCAGTACCGGGTTCTCTTTCCAGATGCCTTTAAGCATATCTTTGAAAGCGTTTTTCACTTTTTCTCTCCCTTCATAAAATCCGCTCTGTGCAGCAAGAGTGTTTTGCCAGCCTGTTCCACAGCGGCGGTCACAGCTCTTGAAGTGATGGTGGCGCCGGTGACAAAGTCGAAACTGCCGCCGTCCCGTTTGACCTTCCAATTTTCCTTTTCAGGAACCGTTCTGCCGTGGAACTGATCCAGTATGGGATTGGGGGGCAATCCCTCCGGACGGGGTTGGAAAAGATTGAAGATGGTCTTGCGGAACTTGCGTTCGCACACATTGCTGCCCAGCCCCGGCGTCTCCTGCTGGCGGGTGACGAGGACGGCAAGGATCTTGCCTGCGTTGTCAAATCCGGCAGTGATCTCAACATCTCCTGCGTAGCCGTCAGGGGAAATGCTTCTGACGGCAAAGGCTTTGAGGGCTCCTGCCTGTCGCACGGGCATGATGACCACTTTGAAGTTGCCGGGGGAAGTATACTCTTTCGCCTCACGGTCAGGGGCATTGTCAAAGGGGGGCAAGTTGAGCATTTTCAAAGATTTCTGCATGGTTTCGCGCTGCATTTTTTCAATGGGGGCACGGGTCAGCATAAAGACCAGTGAAAGCACCAGCGCTGAGACCAGTGCCGTGATCCCCAGAAAAGCCCCCAGGACGGGCACACTTTCGTTTTCGCGGAGTTTTATCATGACATCTGCTCCTTTTTGCGTTCTTTTTCACCGAAGGGGGCACGGGTGCAGAGACGGTCAATAAGGGGGACAAGGGCGTTCATCAGCAATATGGCGAAACTGACGCCCTCAGGATAATTCCCCCAAATGCGGATCACCACAGTAATGAGACCGCACCCCACGCCGAAAACCACACATCCCCAGTTGGTGACGGGAGAAGTCACCATGTCCGTTGCCATGAAGATGGCGCCGATCAGCAATCCACCTGTCACCAAGTGGAAGAGCGCAGACGGTGTCACTCCGGGGAAGAATCCGTGGATCACCCAGGCAAACAGAGCGGCACTCCCGATAAAACACAAAGGAACGCGCCAGTTGACCAGTTTGAATCCAAGCAGTATGACAAGTCCCAGCAGCAGTGCCGGTGTGCAGGTTTCCCCGATACATCCGCTCCGGATCCCCCAGAAATACTTTTTCAGCAGTTCAGGGGAGCTCACCTTATCAAAGTTATGCTGCGCCGCCGCCAGATGGCGGTCATTTTTGGTATCAACGATCTTGCGGGTATCGGTCATAAGTCCCAGAGGAGTGGCACAGGTGACACCATCCAGCACACCGGACTCCACCTTTTTCATCATTGCCGAACCGAAAAACACCTCTGCCTGAGGATAATTTTTATCCATGCCCCGTGGGGGGCTCCAGACGGTCATAGCCGCAGGCAAAGCGATCAGGAGTCCCACACGGGCAACAACTGCCGGGTTGAAGGGATTGTACCCCAAACCTCCAAAGACCTGTTTTCCCAGCCAGATGGCGAGAAAAGCGCCGATGACCGGCACATAAAAGGGCACCGCAGCAGGGAGATTCAAGGCGAGGATCATACCTGTGACCACGGCACTGAGATCCCCCAGGGTGCCGCCGATCTTTTTCCCTGCCAATTTGCACCACAAAGATTCTGCCGCCACACATGAAACCACGGTCACAAGGATCACCGCCAATGCCCGCAGCCCGAAAAGCCACACCCCAGCTGCTGCAGCAGGAAGAAGAGCTGCTATGACTTTCAGCATGATCTTGCGGACACTTTCTGAAGCGCTTACATGGGGAGAACTGCTCAAAACCAGTTTTTCCCCGGTTGGCAGTTTAATATTTTCTGAAATATTGTCACTCATGATCTGAAAGCTCCTTATTTCTTCTTGCGCAATTCATTTTTAGCCCGGCGGAACTGCTGGACCAGAGGACGCCGTGCAGGGCACACATAAGCACAGGCGCCGCACTCCAGACAATCCATGACATGTCCTTTTTGCGCCAGATCCAACCTGTTC
Source organism: Victivallaceae bacterium (assembly GCA_045596885.1). GTDB lineage: Bacteria > Verrucomicrobiota > Lentisphaeria > Victivallales > Victivallaceae > UBA1784. The sequence continues at coordinate 30,451 of JAZODE010000091.1, read as the reverse complement.
CCCTCGATGGCTGCACAGAGCAGACAGGGGGTAAGTTTCATGGGGCAGACCTCCACACATCTGCCGCACCGGATACAGGGGGAGGATGAAAAGTTCAAAGCGGCGCTCCCTGAAAGCAGCAGTATGCCTGAGGTGTTCTTGGCAACAGGCACATCAAAGGATCTCTGGGCAAAGCCCATCATGGGACCGCCGAGGATCAATTTCCCCGGCTCTTCAGTAACACCGCCTGCCATTTTGACTGCTTCCATGACGGGCGTGCCGATCCTGAGTTTGAAATTGCCGGGATTTTTAACCACCTCACCGCTGACAGTGACGATGCGTTCAACAAGGGGGATCCCCCAAAGGACGCCGTCTGAAACGGCAGCGGCGGATCCCGCATTCTGGACCACACATCCGGCATCAAAGGGCAATCCCCCTGTGGGGACCCGTCTGCCGGTCACAGCATTGATGAGCTGTTTTTCCGCTCCTTGAGGATAACGCACCTTCAACACCTGTATCTGTACAGCAGTTCCGGCAGCAGCGCTTTCCAAAGCGGCGATGGCATCGGGTTTATTTTCCTCAATGCCGATGAAGATCCGGGAAACATTGAGGATCTGTCCCATTATCAAAGCTCCTGTGACCACCTTTTGGGGATACTCAGCCATAAGACGGTGGTCTGCAGTCAGATAAGGTTCACATTCGGCACCGTTGATGATCAGGGTATCGACCTTTTTATCAGGGGGCACAGAGAGCTTCACATGAGAAGGAAACGCCGCACCGCCCATACCGACGATGCCTGTATCTCTGATCCTGCCCAAAAGTTCCTGAGGCGTCTTTGACTGCCACTCTTCCCAAGGCTCAAAGGGGGCTTCGCCGTGGTCGTTTCCATCGGATCCGATCTCCACTGCCGTAACGGGGGTCCCCATGGGACCCGGCACTTCACGGATCTGCACCACAACACCGCTGGTGGGGGCGTGCAGATCCGCAGAAACAAAGCCGTCCGCCTCAGCGATGCGCTGATACTTTTTGACCTTATCCCCTTTGGCGACACAGACCCGCGGAGGTTTTCCGGCATTTTCCATAAGGGGCACAACATATTTTTCAAGGAGCGGTGCTTCAATGATCCTGCAGGAATTTGTCAGGCTCTTGCCGTCGTATTCGGGGTGCATCCCCCCGGAGAAACTTTTGACTTTGCTCATTTTTCCTCTTTCTTCCAATCGGGATCATTTTTTTCGATATAGTGGTGTTCCCGGGCAGAAAGCAAAGCGCCTGTGGGACACTGGATCTTCTCAACACACTCCTCTCCGGGCAGGACTTCAGTTTCATAATTGACTGACGCCAAAGCGCCTGTAACGGTGAACTGCTCACTTGAAAATTTGGCACATTTGCGGCAGCCGATACATCCGACTTTACACTGCTTGCGCTTTTCGGCGCCCTTTTCCGGGGAATTGCAGTAAACATGCACATCTGCGTCGGCAGGCACAAGGGCAATGACATGGCGGGGGCAGACTGAAACACACTTGCCGCATCCCACACAAAGCTCCCGGTGGACCAGCGCCAGATTGTTGACGATCTCAATGGCTCCGAAGGGACAGACATTGGCACAGCTCCCCAGTCCGAGGCAGCCGTAGCGGCACCCCTTGGGACCGCCCGCCACCATTGAAGCTGCGGCGCAATCACTGACACCGTTGTAGTTGAAACGGCTCACCGTCTGGAACATATCACCGCCGCAGCGGACAACCGCTCTTTTGCGGACTCCCCCGTCGGGAGAGATCCCCAGAGCCAGAGCGATGGCGTTGATCTGCTCCTGACTTGAAACAGGGCAGCGGGAGGGAGGATTTTCACCGGCGACCACAGATTTGGCAAAGTCGGCACACCCTGCCTTGCCGCATCCGCCGCAGTTGGCGCCGGGGAGAAGTTCCTGAACCAATTCCACTCTTGAATCGGTCTCCACCTTGAAAAAGCGGGCAAAAACACCAATGATCACACCGAGCAGGACTCCTGTGATCCCCATGAGCAAAAGGGCGCCTGTAAGCATATCCATTTGAAAGCAGTTCTCCTTAAATTTCACCCTTCAGCAGAGACCTGCGAATCCCACAAACGCCATGGCGAGGATCCCGGCGGTAACAAGTCCGATGGGGATCCCTTCAAATGCCTTGGGGGGCGAAGCCAGTTCAAGCCGTTCCCTGAGACTGGCAAAAAGCAGCAGGGCAATGGCGAATCCCACACCTGAAAAGCAGCCGAATATGGTGGCGTCAGGAACGGAACGCTGTGCATTGAAATTCAGCGCAGCCGACCCCAGCACAGCACAGTTGGTGGTGATGAGAGGCAGATAGATCCCCAGCGCCTGATAGAGTCCGGGGGTCAGTTTCTGCATGACGATCTCAATTACTTGAACCAGAGCGGCGATGACAAGGATGAAAATAAGCACCTGAAGAAAGGTCAGATCCACAACCTTCTCCCCCCAGGTGAATTTCAGGAGATGGTTGTAGATAAGCGCCGTGCAAAAAGAAGCCGCCGTCATGACAAATATGACAGCCCCCGACATGCCCATTGCCGTGCTGATCCTTTTGGAAACCCCCAGAAAGGGGCAGATGCCGAGAAAGCGGGTCAACACAAAGTTGTAGACCAGCGCCGCCCCGACAGTCAGTTCCAGATATTTCATTGTTCATTCTCCCATTATGTACACTGTCTAATATAGCAGAAAACCCCTATTTTGTCAAACTTTTTCCCAGATTTACCGCAGAAGAAAAACAAAACATGCACTTTTGTTTACCAGTTTGTTTACTTAATATAAACTCAAACTATATACATTTCAAGCTCTCTTGCGGGAAAAGAAAAAATTTTTTTCGCCTGACAGCCCTCTTCTCAGGCAGCGGCAGGGGAAATGTTCTTTGCATCTCAGAAAAAATCAATTACAAAATTATTGTATTACACTTGACAAGTAAGAAGCAGTGATGTACTTTATTCAAAGTCGAAATATTTTTTCTGAAATTTTCAAATCGTATAAGGAACAAAATATGTTGAAATTTTCAAAACTTCTTCTTATTTGTACCGCAATCGGTGCCGCAGGAGTTCTCCCCGCTCTGGAACTCAATAAAAACATGACGATGCCCATTGTCTATTTTGACAAAGACTCCAATCCGGGGACAGGAGCTTTTCTGAAACTGACAGCCGAAAAACTCCAGAAGGCTTTTCAGGAAACTCTGGGGGCAAAAGTGGCGGTCATCCCTGCCTCAAAAGCACCTGCGGATCTCAAAAGGGCTGTTTTTCTGGGTGACAGTCCCCTGCTGCGGCAGCTGGGGAAGAGTCCTTCTTCCTTCAAAAATTTCGACTGCTTCATCGCTGAAGAGAAGGGTTCCATCCTTCTTGCCGGATTTGACGGTCACCGCATCGGCAGCAAAAAAGAAAGCAAAAGCCACAACGAATACATCCTCGGCTCCACCCGGGCAGCGGTGATTTTCATGGAAAAATTTCTGGGGACCCGTTTTCTCGCTCCCGGAGAAACCGGAACCGACTACATGCGCAAACGCAAAGTGGTGATCCCTGACAAGTTCCGCATGGAACACAGCCACAATCTCAATTATGCTCTGGGGAGAGCGCCTGATTTCTTTTACGACTACTCCAGTTCTCTTTTCGGACAGGGCAGATACCACACCCACGGCGGACACTCCTATTATCAGGCTGTGCCCAAAGCTGTTTACGGCAAATCCCATCCCCAATACTTCGCCCAGACCGGCAGCGATCCCAATGTCCGTGACAGCAGCAACAACCACCTCTGCCTCGGCAATAAAGAGGTAGAGGAACTGATTTTCAAGCAGATGCTCAAAGATCTGGACGCGGGCAACGAGATCACCCAGCTGGCTCAGACCGATGCCATGGTCCAGTGCCTCTGCAAACTCTGCCGTGCCATGCCCTACTGGAGCGATCCCGGGGAATGGATCTGGAACTTCCACAGGAAACTTGCCCAAAGACTCCTGAAAGAGCGTCCCGGAAAGAAGGTGCTCATCATCTGTTACGCCCCCAACTGGGATCCCCCGAAAACCTTCAAAAAATTCCCTGCCAACACGGCTGTTGAACTGTGCAAATACGACAGCAAAGTCCTTGAAAAGTGGAAAAATTACACCGTTCCTCAGGGATTTCAGGTCTATCTTTACAACTGGGGGAACTACGTCCGCAGCGGCCTCACCCCCAAAAGAACGCCCCAATTCTGCGCCGATCAGGCACGGGAGTTTCTTAAATTCGGCGTCAAGGGTCTTTACCGCTGCGGTTTCGGCGAAGGTTTCGGACTTGAGGGACCATCGTACTACGTTTACGGCAAGATCCTTGAGGATCCCTCGCGCAACGAAAAGAAGCTGACGGAAGAGTTTATTGAACGCGCCTACCACGAAAGCGCCGCTCCCATGAAGCGCTTTTTTGAAACATTGTACAGCAAACTGCAAATATTCCCTGCGGTGGAGCGCAGTGTTGATGCAAGGGAGATCCTCAACATGATCTACCCCCCGGAAACCCTTGCTCTGCTGGAACGCCATTTGAAGCGTGCCGAAAGCACAGCCAAACGGAGCAAAGTCAAACGCCGTCTGGCACTGGTCCGCATCGAATTTGACTACCTGAAAAAAACTGTCCGTGCCCTGACACTTTTTGTTGCCTACCGGACCTCTCCTGCCAAACACTCTCTTGAAGAGCTGCTGAAAGCCATTGATGAAAGAAATGCTTATATCCGCTCCATCGCCCCCCAGGGAAAGGTCAAAAAGATCCCCGGATGGCGTGAAGTGCGCGTATTGGGCAACAGAGGGAAACTGCTTCTGAACAACGGACGGCTTTCTGCCTATATCGGTGCTCCCTTTGAGTGGGACACCGCCCATATCCGCAAACTGGGCGTTCTGCCCGGCACACAGGTCAAAAAGCTTGAGATCCTCCCCGCCAATGGCAAGGTGACTTTTGACGACTTTGAAAAGGGAGTCTGGAAAAAGGCTCAGTGGCACAAACTGGGAGGTATCCAGCTTGAGCCCCTCAGCGAACAGACCTGGTTCAAGATGCTCTACGACAAAGAAAATCTTTATGTCGCCGTCAAAGCCGAACTCAAAGGCAACCGCAAAACAACTGCTGTCGGCAGGGACGGCGTTTTCTGGCGCCAGAATGCCATTGAACTTTTCCTCGATCCCAAGGGCGAAAGGGAGATCTGCTATCATCTGGCATGGAACCCTGTTCCTGACTCTTACTGGGATGCGGCAAAGGGTCTCATTACCGATCCGCTGCACCCCGATTACGGTAAAAACCTCAAATCCTGGAACGGCGATTGGCGCTATATGAACCGGCACGAAAAAGATATGTGGTACTCCATGGCGGTGATCCCCTTCAGGAATTTCGGCGTAAAAGTCGTTCCCGGCGTTGTCTGGACCTTGAATGTGGGCAGAGAGATCCGTTATCCCGCCGATCATTCCGCTACCGACATGGACCAGCTGGGTTTGTGGGCGCCCAATCTCTCTTCCAGAATTTTTGCAGACATCAACGCCTTTGGTGAGGCGGTCTTCAAATAAAACAGCACAGCCCCCTTTCCCTTTTTGACCGCAAAGGAGACTGCTCATTGATTCGGGCAGTCTCCTTTTTTTGCCGATTCCTTGTGGAAAATCCATTTTTCGCTTGACAAATGTGAATTTATGTGGTAATTTTTACAGAGACTTTGTATATCCAATGGGAAAAAGCAACATTCACCCCTCAAAAGCTAAGGAGTTTTCTATGAAAATCAGATTTCTGACCCGGTTCCGGGATATCCTCTGGTTCAGCGCCAAGCGTTATGCCGCCGATAATCACGGACAGCGTGCTGTGGCGCTGACCTACTACACCGTTTTTGCCATTGTTCCCATGGCGGCGCTCCTTTTCGGTATCGCCAAAGGTTTTGACCTTGATGTGCGGTTGAAAGAGGAACTGACCACCCGGCTCTACCAGCACAAAGAGATCCTTGAATGGGTGTGCAAGTTTGCTGATACCACCTTGAAACAGGCTCAGGGCGGCATCGTTGCCGGTGTGGGTGTGGTGGCTTTGATCTGGACCGTTCTCTGGCTTGCGTCCAACATAGAAAGAGCCTTCAACGATGTGTGGGGACTGCCCACACGAAAAAATATTTTCCGCCGTTTCAGCGACTATCTGGCACTGATACTGCTGACGCCCCTTATGCTGGTCATCGTAGGTGCCTCGGGCGTGACCTTGCGGAGCACTTTCAATAAACTTGCTGAAGCGGCTCCTGACCTGGGGTCAACTTTGCCCTGTATCTTCTCTCTTGCAGCGGATCTTTCCCCCTTGCTCATTTCGATCATTGTTTTCACTTTGATCTATCTTTTTGCCCCCAACACCAAAGTCCGCTTCGGCTGTGCGCTGCTGGCGGGGATCATAGGTGGAATACTCTTCCAGCTGCTTCAGGACGGATTCATTTTTCTGCAGGCAAATATTTTCAAGTACAACCGTATTTACGGAACCTTTGCGGTGCTGCCCCTTTTTCTGGTGTGGCTCCAGTGGTCGTGGCAGATCGCTCTTTTCGGAGCTGAGATCGGCTTTGTCAGCCAGAATCTTGACTCCGGGATCTTCACCGGCAGCGGCAAGACCCGTGAAACCCTTTTCAGCCGCCGCGCCAACCAGATCGCAAGTTCCGCCATTGTTTACGCCAACTTTGCCGCGGGCAAGGGCAGTACTCCTTTCACAGAGCTGACAGATGCCCTCAACATTTCCGGCGCTCTTCTGGCAGCAGAACTCCATGAACTGACGGAAAAACGCATCATCTACGCCCTCAACATCAACGGCGTTCTTTCCTACGCTCCCGGATACCCCACAGAGAGCTTTACTGCAGCCGACTGTCTTGCCGCTCTTGCCGGCAGCGATGAACCTGTTCCCGAGCGGTCTGAGATCTTCGACCGCTCGGCGGCACTGCTCAAATCATTTGACGCCCAGCGCCGCGGAGGGGAGAAAAATATTCTTTTGAAAGATCTCTGAATTTCTCTTTCATACGCAGCAAGGTCTTCCCCTGCTGCGTTTTTTTATCACTCCGGATCACTGTCCGATTTTTTCCAATGCCTCATCCACACATTTCAAGAGAGCTGCAAGGGACTCTTTGAAATAGCGTTCTCTGCCCCGGGGCAAACTCCCCAATGCTGCAAGAGCAGAGTCCATCTCTGTCAATCCCTTTTTGAGAGCCCTGCTCTTTTCAGGGGTAAAGTGCAGCGAATGGTGATAGTCTCCGCAGGAAACAAGCAGATGATACATATCATCACAGTACGATGTCACTGCAGATGCCTTTTCACCGAAAAGCTTTTCAAAAAGCTCCTTCCGGATCACTGCCGGATCATTATCCTTTTTGTTCCAAAGCACCCGCCCTGCCCCGTAGAGCTGCAGATTGGCGGGTTTATCCCATGAGCTGTGGCATTGACAATCCACCATGCCGTCAAAGTGCAGACGGTCAAAATCGTTGAAGTAAGAACAAAGATATGTCATGTCATAACTCATGTACCGGCGGTCAGGTTCCTGAATATGGGTGATGTAGTTGAAAAGCAGACAGGGGATCTTTTCCCCCACGACTTTGCGCCAGTCGGCATAAGCGCTGTAATGGTCAAAGTTGATGATCCGCATATCGTTGGCATCATCGTGTGAAGCGTTGTTCCGGTAGTCTGGGAGCCATCCGGGGAGACGGCAGTTTTCATCATCGAGGGCGTGGAAATAACAGTGCCGCCAGACGGCAAGGTTCAGGATCACATTGTCAAGACCTTCCAGAAAGTTGGATGTGGGCTTTTCAAGGGTTTCAAAGTACATGATGCACTCAAGTTTCAGCTCCGGCAGCTCCCGCTGTGCCCACAGTGCCACTTTGCGGAATATATCAAGATACCAGTTGCTGAAAGGGACCTTCAGACACTCAGGGCACTGGCACTTGTTGTCGTAACCGTCTCCCAGCCAGATGGCGGCGATATCCATTTCATGATGGTGTTCTTTGAGATAGCTGATAATGTGATCGGCATAGATATCCCGCACCTCCTCCCGACAGAGACAGATCTGGAACCAGGTGGAGACGGCAACGAGAGCCTGTTCGTTGACCTTGCCCCTTGCCTGAAGTTCTTTTCTGCCCTCTTCCGGCGTCAGACCGTGATTTGCGGCGTAATGTTCGGGGACGCCGTAGTTCCAGCCGTGCCCCCCTCTTTCGATGAGGAGTCCGTATTTCCGGGCACATTCCACCATGGTCTTTTTCTTGAGGGCGATCTCCCGGCGTTCCTCCCATGATTTATCTTTGAGCAGATACTCCACATGCTGCAGGGGGTGTACTCCGTCAACGATGGAATACCGATCCCCGGGGCGCTCCACATCAAAGCCTTCCATAAAGAAGAGATTGTACTTGTTCTGGACCATGAAACGGATCAGGTCGTACCCTTCCTGAAGATTTTCCACATCAGGCGCAGCGGCGATCCCGCGGAAAGGGCGGTCAGCACTCTCACTGATATTGAAATTTTCAATGGAAAACACAGGTTTTTCCGGTATGACCTCGCCCTCTTTTCCGGGGTAGAGAAAATCAAATCCGAAATGGCGCAAGTACTCAAAAATCCCGTAAAGCACACTGCGGCTGTTGGAGCCTCTTATATAAAGTTTCCCTCCTTCGGAACTCAAAGAAAAGGAGTCCCGGAATTTGGAACTTTCTTCAGAAACAAGGATTATTTCCGCCTCTTTTTCACTGGCACACTTGACAAAAGCGCCATTTCCGTAGGCGATCAATTCATCAGCCCCCAGAAGCAGCACTGCGTTCTCTGCCGGAGCGTAAACTTTGTAACTCATTTGCAGCACATCCTATTTTACAAATATTTGTCGGCAATATCCAGATAGTGAAGCCAGTCGATCCCGTTCTGAGCGTGTTTCCCGGGGCGGATATGGTAACTGATATCGGAAGTAATGACCGTACCCACCGCCTGACGGAGGGGTGTTTTCAGCACATCTGCACCGTAGAGAGAATAGACCTCTCCGGCGTGATACGCCCCCAGATATTCGCCGTAAGGATCGCTCCAGAGGTCATTTTCGGCGCTGGCGACCACCAGTTTCCGGGGAGCGATGAGAGAAAGAAGGAAATGCTGGTCAAAAATTTGCGCTTCTTCATTGGCGATGTAACGGGCTGTTTTTTTAACAAACCAGTGGGGCATGGCAGTGACCAGATAGATATAGAGCTCCCCGTAACACCGCTTGGTCATGGCGGCACCGGCAAGTCCTGAATTGTTGGAAATGACGATCTTGAAACGCTCATCCAGCGCCCCCGCCCACAGAGCACTTTTGCCCAGACGGGAGTGTCCGTGGAGCGCCACCCGGCTGCTGTCCAACTCTGCCGACTGTTCAACATAGTCCATCAACCGTGACATGCCCCACGCCCATGCGCCGATGGAAGAATACTTTTCGTGTCCCCGGCTGTAATTTTTGTAATCTCCGAAAAGGGTATAGATGCTGTCTCCCCAACCGTCGATGTGATCGGGGAAAAAATCATTGTAACTGGCGGTACAACAGCCGTATCCGCGGGCAATGACCATTTCAATGCTGTTGCGCTCTGCGTGGCAGGAACGCTGATCTTCGGTAAGAAAACTTTTGTCATCGTTGAGAAGCCCGCTCATCCGCACATCTTTCTCATTGGTGATGGTGTGGTTGCCCTTAAAGTTCAAATTGAGAAAAACAGGGACCTTTCCTGTGGCTCCGGCAGGAAGATAGACCAGCACAGGGACAGTGTGGGTTTTGCCGTTTTTCATGGTAAAGATCATGTCGATCTCTTTTCTGACAGCCTTGCCGTTGAGGGCGTCTTTTTTGCAGCTGACCTCTTTGTACTCAACACGATCGGGGCTGGGGGGAACTTCGCCGTAAAGTTCATTTTTCAAAAGTTCAATGATCTCACCGCGCCTTGACTGCTCCCACTCTGAGACAGAAACGACTTTGGAACCATTCTCCCGTTCGAGAGGAGATTTCACCGTGTAAGGCTGCACGGCTGATTCATCATAATTCAGCAGTCCCACCACCTCTCTTTCCACAGCTCTGTCGGTGTAAAAGTCCATAACAGGATGAGCGGCATAAAATTCTTTGATCCGTTCCACATAGTTCATAAAGACAACTTCCTTATTTTTACAGCATATCCCCGGAAAAGTGCACAGTTTGAATAATATAGCAGAAAAAGTCCAATATGCAAGGTAACGAACAAAAAAAAGCCGCTCTGTTTCGGGAACAGAACGGCTCAGAAGGAAATGTAATGCAATTACCGGGCGTCGTAACGGACTTCGCCGTCCACCATGGTGACTTTGCAGTTGAAATCCTTATCCAGCAGAACGATGTCGGCGGCATATCCGGGTTCGATCTTGCCGATGCCCTGGAGTCCCAGAGCGTTGGCGGCAGAAAGAGAACTTGATTTGACCAGCTCTTTGAGGGGGAGACCAGTGACCTCGCTGATATTCTTCACAGCCACAGCCAGCTGCAGGGTGCTTCCGGCAAGAGCGCCGCCCTCTTTGAGTCTGGCGGCACCTTCGGAAACGATCACAGGCAGACCGCCCAGTGAATATTCACCGTCGGGCATACCGGCGGCGCGCATGGCGTCGGTAATGAGGACCACATGCTCAGGACCTTTGACCTTGAAGACCAGCTGGATCATGGCAGGGCTGATGTGGAGCTTGTCACAGATCAGCTCAGCATAAACATCTGAGTGGAGCAGTCCGGCGCCCACCAGACCGATGTCACGGTGGTGGAGAGGTGACATCTGGTTGCAGAAGTGTGAAAGATTCCGCAGACCGTTGTTGTAGGCAGCCATGAATTCGGGATATTTGGCGGCACTGTGGGTGCAGGAGGGAGTGATCCCCATGCTCAGCAGTTCGCCCACCAGTTGGGCGCCGCCCTCTTCTTCAACGGCAAAGGTGATTTTTTTCACGGGGAAGATAGCGTTCAGGCGCTTCACCTCTTCGATGTCGGGTTTACGGACGAATGCAGGATTCTGAGCACCGGTGCATTTGGGGTTGATGAAGGGACCTTCAAGGTGAACACCGGGAATCTTGCAGTACTGCTGTTTGTAGGAGGCGATGGATTTAAGAGCAGCGGCAAGTTCCTCTTCGGGAAGGGTCAATGTAGTGGGGAGCAAAGTGGTGACACCTTCGGCAAGTTTGTTCTTTGCCATGACCTCAACGCCCTCTTCGGAGCCGTCGCAGAAATCAAAGTTGTTCCTGCCGTGGCAGTGGACATCCACAAAACCGGGCATGGCAGTCATGCCGGTGCCGTCGATAACGGCGACGCCCTCTCTGGCGATGGGGGAAGCGGAAACCTGAGCGACCTTGCCGTTCTCAATGAGGATATATGCGTTTTCAATATCCACACCGGGAGAAACCAGACGGCAGTTGCTGATGATGACATTGTTCATATCAAATTCCTTTCATGATTGCTGAAAACACGGATTCATTTATGAGGTAATTTCAAAAGTCATTCAAAAAATGGCAAAGATGCCATTCGCAAAGAGCTGTAAAGGGTAGTTTGAGGTTGCTACCTGCAAGGTAACAGCCGAAAACGCTCCCTTTAACAGATCGAAGCGAGGGCGCTTTGACAATTTTGAGGAGTTTTGAAATTGCCTCTTATAATATAACAGTTCAAAGCGTAAATATCCATGACAAAAAGAGGAAAAAAATATCTTTTTTCACAATTTTTTGTTGACAAAACTCCACTTGGGAGCTATATTCTTGCAATTTGAGGTAAAACATCATGAAAGAATTATCTGTACTCATCATCGGCAGCGGCAATGCAGCTTCTTTTCTGTGCAGCAATCTGCACCGTGCCGGAGTAAAAATAGAGAGCATCATTGCCCGGAACCCTGAACGGGGAAAACGCCTTGCTGCCGGGGCGGAAACGGAGTGGAAGAGCTCATTTGTTCCCCCTGAGTCTGAAAAGACCATCATCATAAGTACGGTGAAAGATTCAGCAGCTCAGGAAGTGTGGCAAAAGTGTCCTTTCGGCAACAATCTTGTCCTTCACACCGCCGGTGCCCTGCCCCTGAGCGACCTTGCGTCTTACGCCCGGAACTGCGGCGTCCTCTATCCTTTGCAGACTCTTTCAGCGTCTCAGATCATCCACAGCGCCAAAGTGCCCTTTCTCATTGAGGCAAACAGCAAAGAAAATCTGACAAGGGTCCGCCAGCTTGCGGAATCTCTTTCTCCGACGGTACAGGAGTGTTCCTCAGAAACACGAAAAAAACTCCATCTGGCGGCAGTATTTGCCAACAACTTTTCCAACCTCTGTTTCCACATCGCCTGGGAACTGGCTGAAAAAGCCGGTGTTGCGCCGGAAATGCTGCTGCCCATCATTGAAGAAAGCTGTGCAAAACTCCATCATCTCCCCCCCGCTGAAGCCCAAACGGGTCCGGCTGTCCGCTGGGATGAAAATGTAATGCAAAAGCACCTTGAACTCCTTGCCGACATGCCTGAAACAGCCGCCTTCTACCGTCTGGCAAGTGCAGAGATCCACCGCCTTGCCCGGAAAAAATAATCAAAAAAAGGGGAAAGAACTTTTTAAGGTCCTTTCCCCTTTTGTCTGTCAGAAACTCAGGCAAGAAGCGCCTTATCTTCAAAGATCTTCCCGCTTACTGAATCATCAAAGGCTTCTTCGATCCCTGATTCGGCGATGCTGCCGAATTTGAGAGTCACATTCTGCGTACCAGTAACAGTCACACTGTTGACGCCGTCGGAATAGGTCATTGCCGCTTCGTTCCAGTTGGCATTTGAACCGGATTCAAACCACAATGTGACCGAACCGCCTGCAAGCTGCACGACAGTATCGTTGCCCCATGCACCGCCGAAGGTGAAGATATCATTGCCTCCGCCGCCGTGCATGGTATCATTGCCGGAGCCGCCTGCGATGAGATCGCTGCCGGAAGCACCGATAAGAGAATCGTTACCCTCATCTCCGAAAAGCACATTGCTTGCGGCGCCGCCCCAGATGGTATCGTCACCGTTTCCGCCGCTGATCCTGAGAGATGCTCCGGAGTACTCATAACGCCGGGTGGTCATATCAATGACATCATCCCCGGCACCGGCACGGATCTCGTCGATTTGAGCAAGACGCGCCTTGCTGCCCAGAGCGGAGTAAATATCATCCACAAAGAGGGCGTCACCGTTGGCATCATCGGTCAGCAGAAGTACATTGGCATCGGCAGAGCCTTCAAAGAGATCGGCAAACTTGTTTTTCCCCAGAAGAAGGACCTTCCCGTTGGTGCCATCCCAAATACCGTCCCCGTGATGTTCGGCGGCAAATCCGGCTTCCCAGACCCCGCAGCTGTTGGCAAAGAAAAGATCATCGGTACCGTCGCCGTCGGAGACGATCTGCTGCGCCTCGCCGTTGGGGATGCCGGTGATCGCACTCCCATTAGCCCAAACCGAACTTTCAAGGGCACGCACACGCCATTCAAAACTCCCGGCGGGCAGTTCAAAGGAGTCAACACTGCACTTGGAAACTGTAAAAGAAGCTGCCGTTTTGAAATTGTCGGCAGAGTATTCCACAACATACCCGGAAGCCCCCGCCACCGGATCCCATGAAACTCCCTCTCTGCTGCCATTGAGATTTTGAGGCGGCACAGCAACAACTGCGGAAACTTTGAGGGCAAGATCCTGATGGGTCAGGGTAAGATTACCGGCTTGCAGCACCAGACTGTAGGAGATATCATTGTAAACCAGCGCTTCGCCGTTGACGGTAAGTTCCCCGAAATTATTGCCCCATTCGTCACAGATGGCAATGGGCAGAAGCCACTCGTTTGCACCTTGAGCAAGTTTATAGACGCCGTCTGCCTGGTCGGAAGCCACAGTAATGGAAAACTCCGGAGCCCCATTGATGAGAGAAAGATCATTGATGAGGAATCCGTCAGAGGCGGTACGATCGGTCAGGGTGAAATCAATGACAGATCCGGAAGCAGCATAAACCTCTGCCTCCACAGAAATATTCAACACGCCTGAGTGTTTTCCACCGCTCCAGATGTAAAGATCGGATCCGGCGCCGACAATGGAATTATGCGCTTCTCCCCCTGCCCAAACGGTGAGCTCGCCCCCGGCAAGGGTGGTATCGGCGGCAAATCCAGCGTCCCAGACATAGAGGGCACCATCGGAGTTGACGGAGTTGTTGACGGCAGTACCGCCGCTGTAAACATTGAGATCTCCGAAATTCACGGCGGTGGTGTCAGCTTCACCGCCGTCCCAGACATTCAATGTACTGTATTCATTGATCTGCGTCCGTTTTGTCAAGCCGCCTTCAGAAACATGCACAGCCCCGTAACTTGCGACAGTATCAAGGGCAAGTCCCCGGTCATAAACATAAAGTTCACTGTTTGAACTTACGATGGTACTGTTGGCGATACCGCCGGAAAGAAGCGCCTTTGCACTGTTTGTAAGATGAGCACTGTGGACGACACCTGTGGAATGGACGATGACTTTTCCCATTTCAACAGAAACACGGTTGGCAACGCCGCCGCTGGAAACGATACAGCTGCCAAGGCTCCCTGCTGTTCCGCTGACGATGGTATTATTGGCATTTCCGCCGCTGAAAACGACGATACATCCTTCAGAGGTATTTGAAATGATCGTTTCGTGGGCAACACCGCCTGAAAAAACCAGCAACTCAGCTCCATGGACCTGATTATTGATTCCGACGCCGCCGTCTGAAATGGCAAGCAGCCCCCTGCTTTGGAGGGTCATGTTTTTAGCAAGACCGCCGCTCCAGACAAAGGCCTCACCTGCAACAGCCCCGTCGCAGAGTTTTCCGCCGTTCATAACGTATGCCACAGCGCCGGACTCAACCTGAGAAGCCTTCGAGCTGTGCTGCACATCTGCGTCTGAAAGTCTGCTCAAATAAACGCCGTTGTAGCTGTGCAGAAAAGAGATAGTCCCCCCTTCGTACACCCTGAGTTTTCCGGCTCCGGGAGTCCATGAAACATTGGTAGCGCTTCCGCCGCTCCAAACCTCAAGTATGCCGCCGCTTTCAAGAGATACGCCCTCGGCGACGCCGCCGCTGAAAACATACATGGAACCGATGATCGAACCACCGTAAACGCTGGCTGCTGAAGAAGAAACTCCGCCGTGGCAGTAAACCACATCCCTGAAGTTGCTTGCATATAAATATTCGATTTCTGCACCGTATGCGGCAGAGATCTCGCCCCAACCGACACTCCAGTTGATTCTGGCAGAACCGCCCCGGGCAACACGCAAAGTCGCGCCTGAAGCCATGACTGCGTTATAGGCATAGCCTCCTTCTGAAACGACCAGCCGCCCACCGCTTGACAAATAGGTATTAAACACCTTTCCGCCGTCGTGAATGACAGCACTGCCACGGTTCCCTACAGAAAGATAATTGGCGGATCCTCCGGAAGAGATGTTGATCAAACTGCTGCTGAACACACTTACAGCTGAAACATTCCCCTCCTGCAGCACATTCATAACGCCCCCGGAAGCAGCAAGAGTCGTTCTGCCCACAAAGCCTTTTACTGTGATACTGACATTGACCGCCGCAGAACCTGCACTGATATTGTTGGCGGTCCCCTCAATATCCAATTTGGCTCCGGCGGAAGTAACGACAGCTGAATTAGCCAGACCGCCGAGACCGACACGAAGGTAGCCACCTGCTCCCAATGAGGTATTCAGGGCGTATCCCCCGTTGGAAACATAAAGCTCTCCTCCGAAATTGACAGCAGCACTGGTCAGGGAACCGCCCGACAGAACATACATGGACATGCCTGACGAGATAACAGTTCCGCTGGACCTTAAACCGGACGACACAATACTCTTAGACATTTTACCCCCCTGTTAAAAATTATAAGTATGCGCGATCATACAAGATGTTCAGAGAGAGTATACATTAAAAAACTGCAAATTGCAACCCCAAAAGCATGAATTTTCATAAAAAAAATAATTTTTTCGTTGTATTCAAGAACACAAAACTGTTATGAATAGTTTTAAATATTATAGAGCCTCTTTAACAGAAAGGCTCTGGTTCCGCTGAAGACAGGTAAAAAGATTCCGGAAAAAAAAGTCATTTTACCCGTGCTGAAGGAAACAGAGCCTTTTTTAAGGGGGAGGATCACTGAAAATAGAGTTCACCAAAGGTGGATTTTTCGTGAAATGTGAAGGCTTCAAAACAGGGCGACCAACAGGAAAGTTCCGGCTGGGTGTTGCCTTTTTCAAAGGCTTCACGGCAAATGTTGAAGCACCACATATCTCCCGGCACAGCTTTTTTCCCGAGAGTACTGAAGGGAATGATAAAAAGCAGAGACCAGGTGTTGTTTTTGCGTTTGGAAAGATAACTCCATTTACCGTTCCATGAGGGATCCATGCTGCGGAAGAGAGGATGCAGAGGATCTTCAATCAGCCCCACTGCCGACTCATAAAAAGAGTTGGCGACCGGATTGGTCACAAAGTGGAAATATTTTTCCCGTGTTCCCCATGGGTCCACCACCATTTCCACACAGTCGAACTGCCAGCATTTGCCATCCTTGCCAAGAGGCAGATAGCTCTTGATATCAGCAAGATCCGACTCAATGGCTGTATAGAGATTCTGTCCATCGTATGCCACTTTGAAACGGCTTCTGGTCTTGAGAGGATTGAGCTGTATCTCAGAAAGCTCTTCCCAGGGAATATTTTTCCAGACGCCGGAAGAGAAATCCAAGCCCGCTTTTCCCTTGATCCTGTGAACAGTCATCTTTTTGACAGACACGCCGGGCAGAACACTTTTGGCACGGATCGCTCTGGTGTTCCAGGTGTAGGGTGCCGCCAATGTGGCGTTGAGGGTGCCGTTGGTGGCGAATTTGTTGGCGGGAGCTCCCAGATAGAAGATATGAGGAAATCCCGGGAAGGTGAGTTTTTTGCTGCCTTTGAATGCCTGCTTGCCGATAAGCGCCCTTTCTTCCAACAGCTTGAGAATGATCTTGAGCAGCTCCTTTGAGGGGGTCAGTGAATATGCCTGATAGGCAAATTGGATCTGCATGAGATTTTTCATGTAATTGAACTGGTATCTTGTAATGGCAAGACGCTTTTCTTCAACAGGACTCTTTTTTGCTCTTTCTGCAATGAGGAGCTGATTTTCCATCTTCTTGAGGTGTTGAGGAGTCCACATGGCTGAAAGAAGGCTTTCAGGCCGTGAAGACAGAGCTGTTTTTTCGCTGTGGTACCCGGTGACAAAGTTATCAACTGCTTCATCAATGAGTTTGAAAAAGTTGTTCATGGCGGGAGCGGCATTTTTGCCGAAGGCGGCTATGCAGTACTCTGAAACGGTCTTTTCCACATCAAGGTTTGGGTCATCGAAAAGTTTTCCGAAAAGGTAGTAGACGGGACCTTCAAGACCGTAAATATTGCCGAAGCCGCAGCGGTAAACGCCCTTGACATTGTATTTCATAAAACGGCGAACCTGTTCGGCGGCGCGTCTGGTTGAAAATTTCGGCGTAAGACCGCCGGGCTGATAGTATCCCCAGTTGTAGATGTAGGTGATGAATCCGCCGGGAACTTTTATCTTCTGCCACTGCTGAAAATCCTTTTCATCGTAACGGGCAAGTTCAACGATCACATTGGGGGGGAATTCAGAAAAGGTTTTCGGGGGCGCAAAGGTGGGGGAATAGGCAATGATCATCACCTTTTTCCCGGGACGGTCTTTCATAAGGCGTTTGGCAAGGGTGGTGTGGAAGATCCAGAGCCTTTCCGCCGGATCGTCAACATTGTAAAGTTTTTTGCATTTGGCACATTCACACTCACGGTATCCGTCTGTTTGAGCAAGTTCGACAGCTTCAGCGCCGTCATCCAGCTGTTTGAGCATCTCTTTGTAGATCAACTCCTGAACGGCGGGATTGGAAATGCACAAGCTCCAGTAGTGCACATCAGGTGCCCGTCTGCCGTCGAGGACAGCGTAGTATTCAGGATTGCTTTTGCCATATTTGGCAACAGGGACCGCACTGTACCAGGAGTGTCCCCCGTAGCAGTGGATACTGCCCCTGCCGTAGCAGTTGTTGGCGTATTCATAGATCATGTCGGTCCAGCACCCGGTGCTGAAGATCAAAGGCGGATCGACAGCAACATACTTCTTTTCCGGGAGTTCGGGGAGTGATCCCGGCAATATGGCAATACCATTGGCATCAGGGAGAACGAAGCGCACATTGAGATAAAGCTCCATGAAGCGGGTCAGGGCTTTGATGCTCCCCAGAAAGTAAGAACGGAAGTTGTTGTGTTTCCCCTTCTTCCCCTTGGCGTGAACATCGTTGCCTGCAATATAGATATCCCTTTTGTCAAAGCGGATGGAGCCTGAAAAATTCTTATACCTCGTCCCATCAGGGAATCCGATAAAGATGCTTTTTTTACCGGACTCCGGACGACTGGCGGTCACGATGGGGAGTTTTATTCCTTTCTGCCTGAGGATATTCTGCAGACACGCCGCTCCTTCTCTGAGAGCCTTTTTTACCGAAGGGTCATAGGGCTTTTCAGGAATGACGATTTTGTACGATGAGTCGATCTGCCAGGCAGAAATGGTTGATATGACAAATACTGAGAGGATGAAAAGAGATTTTTTCATTTGCTTTGATTCTCCTTAAAATTCCAATGTCCCCTGACGGTCCATTTCCTGTTTCCAATTCATTTTCCCCATGTTGGGCTCCCAGATGGCGAAGCCTTCCTGCTTCTTGTTGTTGCCGGGGCGGTAACGCAGGCAGGAGGCGTTGAATTTTCTCTTTGTCCCCGGAGCGATCTTTCCCCCCAGCAGGGAAAAGGGAATTGAGAACTCCGCTTCAGCTTGCTGTTGAGCATTGTCTTTGAAGGTGAATCTGGCGCCCTTGGGGTTGAAAGGTTTTCGTACTTCCATCTCTCCTCCGTTGGCGGTGGAGCTCTTGAGGATATGGGAGGCAAAGATCCTTGTGGGTGTCAGCCAGACTTGAAACTTACAAAGCTTTCCGGAGCTGTCTTCAATGTAAAAATTGAGTTTGTCTTCACCCAGTTCCGCCTTTTTATAAAGGGGATAGGTGAAACGCACCTTGAGGTTTTTCTCATCGGTGGTGACAGAGACCGTCACAGGGTGGCTGTGCCCTTTGTCTTTTATCAGGAGCTGCGGTTTACCGTCAGCTTTGATGGTACGGTTGCAAAGGGGGATCTTATTGGCAAGAAGAAATTCTGCATCGATGTGATAAGGGAAGGTCAATATGGCATACATGCTGCCGCCGATTTGCATGGCAGCACCCCGATGTTTGAGCTCCGGAAGTGTTGTCAGAGCTTTTACAGCCCTGTTTCTCTCTGCGATGAAATAAAGCAGTTTTTCACCTGCGGCACGATTATTTCTGCTGCGGAGCTGATCCATACAGTTGGCAATTTGCGCCGTACACTCAAGATAGCGGAACTCCTTTTCAATGTAAGGTCTGATCCACTTTGCAGCGGGTGTGGTCATCTTGGGGTAAGCCCGGGCAAGAAGAGCTTTCAACTGTGCGATGATCTGAGGCGGATAGCGTCTGACCAGGTGTCCCTGATTGAGAGGCAGTTCCCCCACTTTCCCTTTGGCACGCCACAAATGACTCCAGCGGGTTTCGCCTCCGGGGAGGATACTGTATTTCTGCCGGGAGTAGAGAAGACGGTAAAAAGCGGTCATTTCAGGAGCTGCTTTGCCGAACACACGGGAACAGTACTCTCTGAAAAGTTCTTCTCCCGTGGCTTGGGGACGGTGCCAGAGCTGACCGTAGACATAATAGGCAGGTCCTTCAAGTCCGGAAAGATCCCGATAGCCGCAGCGGTAAAGACCTTTGATGCCCATTTTCTGAAAAAGACGCACCTGCTCTTCAAGAAATCCGGGATCGCAGTTTTTAGGGGTGAAACCTTCTGCCTGATAGAATCCCCAGTTGTAGATGTAGACATAGAAGCCGCCGGGGACCTGATAATTGCGCCACTTGTCAAGGTGTTCTTTTTCATAACGGGTCAGCTCCACAGTTACATTGGCGGGAAATTTTCTGATGCTCTTTGGAGGATCCAGATTGGGCCAGTAGCAGATGATGAGAGCCTTTTTCCCGGGACGGTCTTTTTCAAGGCGTTTGGCAAGTTTCAGGTGAAAGAGCCAAAGTCTTTCCCCGGGGTCTTTGCCGCCGGGCATGGCAAAGCAGCTTTTACATTCGCAGGGGATGTTTCCGTCGGATTGCCCCAGTTCTGCCATTTCAGCGCCCTTATCAAGACGCTCAAGGAGGTTCCGGTAGATCAACTCTTCCACTGCCGGATTGGAAAGACAATGTCCGTGGTAATGGATGTTGCTGTAACGCTTGCCTTTGGCAAAAGAAAAGTATTCAGGATTGCTTTTTCCGTATTTGCTTTGGGGGATGGCTTTATCATGGGAGTGTCCGCCGTAAACATGGGTCCCGCCCCGTCCGAAGTTGGCTGTGGCGTATTCATAAAGACGCAAGGGCGCAGGAGTCCCTGAGGCAAATTCCAGAGGAGCCTTGACAGTCATATCAAGCTTTTCAGGAAGGCTTGGCATCCTGACGGGAAAGATCGCCTCTTTACAGGGCAGAAGAAATTTGCAATCGAGATACTCCTGCATGAAGAAAGCCAGGGCGGTGTATGTTCCCAGATAGTAAATATGGGGCGAATTCCGGGGCCCCGGCTTGTACATACCGGGATAATCGTTCCCCGTGATATAGATATCCCTTTTTTCAATACGCAAAGAACCATTGAATTTGGTATATTTTTTGCCGTCAGGAAACCCCAGAAAGATACTTTTGTTTCCGGGAACAGCTTTGGAGGCAGTTGTTATCTTGACCTTGATGCCGCCTTTGGCAAGGGCGCTTTGCAGAATTTCTGCGGCTTCTTTCAGAGAGCGGAACACGGTTTTATCCACAGGATTTTCCGGGATGACGATCTTGTAAGAGGAATCTATTTGCCAGGCGCCGCAGGTAAGCAGTACAAAAAATGTCAATATAAAACAGAGTGATTTCATAGTAAAAAATTCCTTTTGCGGATTCAGTAAACAGTCAGATCATAAATGGGAAGACCGGCATCTCTGAAGGGGAACCAGAAGTAGGAACGCCACGCTTCAGAATGATAGCCCACCTTGCCGGAACTGTAATGAGGCAACCGTGCTCTGCTTAAAAGCCGAACATTGCCGGCAACGAAAAGGACATTGCTGCTGTCCATGTGACGGTACTCAAATTTATTGGCTTCGTTGTAGAATACCCGCACATTGTTTCCTCCCGAAACAACAAAGGTACGGCTGGAACGGGGCATCATATTTCTCTTGCGGTATTTTATATAGTCCGGTCCTTTTTCCCCCTGAAAATACCCGTTATACATATAAGTGTAAGTCCATATATGGGGACCTTGTGCGGGACAGGCAAAGCGGGAGCGTCCGGTAGAAGTTACCATACCGATATTTTTGCTTTCTTTCAAAGTTCCAAGATAGGGAGCCAGAGTACCGGTGCCATCGTTTGCCCATGGGGAGTTGGCAGTCGTATTGGGTTCAGCCGGAATAAAATCTTTATAGTCATCGGCATACATGCTGATCGCTTTGCCGATACTGTTCAGATTGTTGGCACAGGAGGTGGTTTTCGCCCGTTCCCGTGCCTGCTGCAGCGCAGGCAGCAGCATGGCAGCAAGAATGGCAATAATGGCAATAACAACAAGGAGTTCGATGAGAGTAAAAGAAGCAGAGGAACATTTGGTGGTTGCAGATTTCATAGTTGTGATCCCTTATTTCAGTTGTAAAAAACTTTCCCGTTTACGAATCGTAAAAGTGGTATATTTCACAGGAAGCAGAGCTTTCCCTTTATTGAACCATTCAGCAGAGATTTTCAATATTTCCATTGCCTGTTCTCCGATACCCGGATAATCCAGCTCCACTGTGGTAAGGGGCGGATTGAAATATGCTCCGCCGCAAAAACCGCAGAAACCTAAAACAGAAACATCTTCAGGAACACGCCGTCCCAGTTTGTTCAGCGCCCGGTAGAGCGACTGGGCGTAAAAGTCTGAGTAACAGTAAACTGCAGTATATTCTTTTTTCAGCCTTTTAAAACTTTCAAAGATCACCTCATCGTCAAGAGGAAGATCCAATATCAATTCAGGATCGGGTGAAAGTCCTCTTTGTTTTTGTGCGGCAAGGTATTCTTCAAGAGAAAACTGCTCTCTTATTTTTTCTGATTCTGAATTGAGAGTAACCACTTTTTCATGTCCTGAGTCCCGGAGAAAATCCAGTCCCGCCAGCCACGCCTGCCTGATGGATTTGGCAACCACAGGCATTTCCGTGGTCTCAAAGTCCTCCACATTGCAGTAGCAGATCACTGCAGGGATACCCGATTTGCGGATGATTTGCAGGATCACTTCATTACCGATAAAGTGAGAGTCCTGCAATACGATGCTGCAGATATTCCGGGCTTTAAGGATCTGAAGAGCCTTTTCCACAGGCAGTTCCTTCAGATGGGAAACAGGGCAGCTTTCAAGCCCCCACTCAGGGGGGAGAGCTTTTTCCACCCCCTGCAAAATGGAAGGGGTGATAAAGTCAACGGTAAAATGTTTAGGGTAGATCGTATAAACGAAAAGAACATTCTTTCTGACACCGGCAGCCCTGCGGCATGGCAAAGTACCGTTCCCGGAGTGGCGCACAATAAGCCCATCTGCTTCGAGAAGAGAGTAAACACTCCGCAGTGTATTACGGCTGACCTTGAGTTTCCGGGCAAACTCAGGCTCAGGAGGGAATTTTTTCCTGAACTTTCCTTCCAGGATCCCCACCTTCAACTCTGCGTAAAGACGCTCTTTTTTCGACCCGATGTTCATAACTTTTTCATCTTTGGAACTTAGTATAATACTTTGTACCATACAATGTCAAATATGTTTCCGGAAAAGTTTTTGCAAAGGGCTTAAAACGACTCCTCTGTTCTTAATTTGTCAAACTTTGAATGATATTTGAATTTACCTCAAAAACAAAAAAGCTGCCTTCTCCCTGACGGAGAAAGCAGCGCAGCTGTCAACAAAGTGAAGATCAGCGGTAGAGAGGTCCGAAGTTGGCGCAGGCACGATAGTCCGCTCCCTCTTTGTCCATGCCGAAGGCGTTCCAGGCGGCAGGACGGTAGATTTTTTCCTCGGGCACGTTGTGCATACAGACAGGAATACGCAGCATGGAGGCAAGGGTGATGATATCAGCACCGATGTGTCCGTAGTTGAAGGCTCCGTGGTTGGCGCCCCAGTTTGCCATGACGCTGTACACATCAGTGAAGGGACCTTTGCCGGTCAGATTGGGCACAAACCAGGTGGTGGGCCAGGTGGGGTCAGTACGCTTGTTGAGAACATCGTGGACCTCAGCGGGGAGTTCACAGGTGTAACCTTCAGCGATCTGGATGACGGGTCCCAGTCCTTTGATGAGGTTCATACGGCTCAAAGTGATGGGCATACCGCCTCTGCTGATGAAGTTGGAGGAGAAACCGCCGCCGCGGAAATACTCCACACCGGCAGGACGCCACTGGGTGGCATCAAGACATTTCTTGGCTTCGGCCTCAGTGATCTCCCAGAAGGGTTTCATGACAGGCTTGCCGTCACGGGTACACTCACCGGTAGCGTCCAGCGTAGTGGCGCCGGAGTTGAGCAAGTGGATCAGACCGGGGACAGGCAGATCGTAGCCGGTGATGCGTTTGACTGACTCCTTGCTCCAGAAGGTACGGACATCGGAGAATCCGGAGGCGGTACCGGTAAGCAGGTGTCCGAAAAGCATCATGATGCCGTTGAGAGCATCGTTTTCAGTGGCGACCACCATGGGTTCACGGATGCCGTTCCAGTCAAAGGAGCTGCAGAGCATGGCTTCGGTAAAGTCGCCGTTGGGGAAATGGTCGGTCCACTGACGCTGTCCCTGGAATCCACCGGCAACGGCGTTGTGTCCGTCGCCTTCTTCACGGAATCCCATTTCAGCAAGGCGGGGATTGCCCTGCATAAGATCGCGGACGATCATCGCCATCTTGACGACGAACTCCCACTCACCGTCAAGCTGCTGGCGGCTGTGACGGATCTTTTCAGGATTGTTGTCGGCACCTTCCTTGCAGTTGGCTTTGACCCAGGCAAGAGCTTTTTCAAACTCTTCCTTGTCATAGATGCCCTCTTCCATGCGGCGGATGATCTCGGAGCTGTCCACAGATTCACAGCGCATGTTGAAGTAATCCTCAAAGAGTTCAGGATTGACGATGGAGCCTGCAATACCCATGGCAACGCTGCCCACAGAGAGGTAGGATTTGCCGCGCATCCATCCGGCGGCAACGGCAGCGCGTCCGAAAGCAAGGAGCTTCTCTGCCACATCGGCAGGGATAGAGGTGTCGGTGGCATCCTGGACCTCACGCCCGTAGATACCGAAAGCGGGCACGCCCTTCTGGGCATGAGCGGCGAGAACAGCGGCAAGGTAGACAGCGCCGGGGCGCTCTGTGCCGTTGAAACCCCAGACAGCTTTCTGAGTCAGGGGGTCCATATCCATAGTCTCTGAGCCGTAGCACCAGCAGGGAGTAACGGTCAGAGTGGCAGTAACGCCGCACTCGGCAAACTTTTTCTGACAGGCGGCAGCTTCCTGCACACCGCCGATGGTGGTATCAGCTATAACGCACTCAACGGGGCGTCCGTCGGGGTAACGCAGATTGGCGGAAAGCAGTTCTGCGGCAGCCTTTGCCATATTCATGGTCTGGACTTCAAGGGATTCACGGACGCCTTTGCGTCTGCCGTCGATGGTCGGTCTGATACCGATACGGGGGGTAGTAATAACCATAACTCTTTCTCCTTAAAAATGATTCCGCCCATTCAAGCGGAAATATCAATTCCTTAAATCTCCGTAAGGAGCTATTTCCCATCCCGCAGGGGAATTTTGCGGAATGGCACTGAAACCTGCGCGTTCATATTCGGTGCATCCGGCGGCAAATAAAAAAAGGAGCACCAGCATCACTGCGATGCCTGTATGCTCCCTTAGATTACGATCTGCAAGGTTCTTCATTTCTCACGCTGCCGCTGTACGGCTCACTTGGAAGGGAAAAAACGCTGCTGCAAAGTGTTGAACAAATTGTACTCCTGCATTTCAAGTGCCTGAAAAGCAACTGTTGCGCCCAGTGCGAGAAATGTCAGCACAATGACTGCAGTAAAAAACTTTGAATTGAACATGAGAGGATTCCCCGGTTATCTTTCAACGTTTAGCGCTTTTCCGGACCGCCTTGGCAGGAGCCTTAGCCTTGGCAGGAGCCTTAGCCTTGACAGATTCCTTGGCAGGTGCTGCAGGATTATCAATGGCAACGGTCACGATATCACCCACCTTGATGGTCTTGGCATCAAGAGGGATATTGGCGATGGAGGTGGTCTCACCGACCTGAGAAATCTGAACACGGGCGATAAATTCTCTTTTATCGCCTCTGACGCGGCAGACATTCAAAGGCAGAGCAACCTCAATATTGGGATTGATTTCAACGACCTGGTTGCCGATAGGCTGCTGAACAACACTGTATTTACCGGCATCAATGGCGAAATAACCATACTTGGCGTTGACAGAGATGACTTTGGCGGAGAATGCCTTGCGGGCTTCCACTGAACCGGCAAGCCAGGGAGTGGTATCTGTACGGGAAGCAGAAAGACCGAAAGCACGCTGGAAACTGGTGATCTGACTGTTGCGGTTAGCGATCATTTTTTTCTGGCTGTCGATTATCCCTTCAAGTTTTTTCTGCTTATCTTCAAGAGCCTTCTTCTGAGAGTTGAGTCTTCTGATGTCCTGACCTCTCTTGTTGTAGTCCACAACATGAGCCTTCACAGCCTTGTCAAGAGCTTTCATATTGGCATCGGGCTGGTTTGCGTTGAAGGCTACTCTGAAATTGCCGCAGAGACTGGCAATGAATCTGTCGTAGATCCTGATACGGGTCTGCACCTGATCGAGTTTCTGACTCAAAGGAGCCAGTGCACGGGCGTCACCGTTGACCAGCTGGTTTCTGTCGATGTCGACACCGAAACTCTTTTTGGCAACCTGCTGCAGATTGGCAAAACTCCGGTTGCGGTTGTTGATAACGGTGGTGACACCGCTGACAACGGAGTCGGCATTGTTCTTGTAAGTATCGACCCCCTGCAAGGCGGCGACATTGACTTTGTTGCCCTGATTACCAACACGGCTGTTGACCTGTATCAAAGCCTTTGCAAGATAATCTCTCTCTGTGATGATGCTGGCTGCCTGAGCAGGCAATTTTCCCACAAGGGAATCCAATTTCTCATAATTCTCATGTGCAAGAGCGGAAACGGTCAACTCAGAAGCGACCCTTGTACCGCTCCCGGCATCAAGTTTCTGGGCACTCTGATTGATCACAGCTGCCATTTTGCCCCAACCGGTAACAAACTGGCTCCGCTTTTCAAAGAGAAAGTAGGAAAAAGCTGCAGCAACTGCTGAAAGCAGAAGAATCAAGATACTCAATACGATGTTGATGGCTTTCATGTCTCAATTATCCTTCAAATTTCATAAAATAATTTGCAAAAAAATATGTCACGCACTAACTTTATCACCAAAACAGTGAAATTGCAAATCAAAATCCAAATATTTTGCAAAAAATCAGAGCAAAAACTTAACTCCTGTGACTTTTGAGAGCTTTCCGCCAAGTTCTTCCATCTCAGATCTTGACTGCACTCTGAGCCGGATAACGATAGTCCCATAAGCACCGCTGCGGGAACTTTCACCGGCAGAAACAGCGACCTCCCGCCCCATGAGGATCTCAGCGATCTGCTCTTCAGCAATGGGTCTTGCGGCTTCAGCGATAATAATACGGTACTCCCAATCCCGGGGGAATTTCAATTCGGCATCTTTGATCTTGTTCATTTGTTTTCTTTCCAGTAAGGTGAAATCTGGCGGAGCCGGTCGATAACGGGCACCAGACAGTTGACAGTAAAGTCGATCTCTTCCGCTGTATTGGCAGCAGAAAGACTGAAACGGATCGTTCCATGAGCGGCAGTATAAGGCACATTCATCGCCCGGAGCACATGAGAGGGCTCAAGGCTGCCTGTGGTACAGGCGGAGCCGCTGGAAGCGCAAATGCCGTTCATATCAAGGAGCATGAGGATGGACTCCCCTTCAATATACTCAAAACTCACAGAGCTTGTGTTGCACAACCGGTGTTCCAGGTCGCCGTTGATACGGATGCAGGGGATCCGCTCTTTGATTTGAGCTTCGAGGCGGTCTCTGAGAGCTGCGATCTTGAGCTGACACTCTTCGCGCTCCAACCGTGCCAGACGGCAGGCTTCCCCCAATCCGATGATGGATGCGGCATTTTCAGTACCGCCCCGGCGCATCCGCTCCTGATGTCCGCCCCAGATAAAGGGCTCAAAAGGAATGGTCCTGCGGGCAAAAAGGATACCGACACCTTTGGGGGCATGGAGTTTGTGCCCGGAAACACTGAGAAAGTCGATATCAAGTGCATCCACATCAATGAGCTCCTTACCTGCCGCCTGAACTGCATCTGAGTGGCAGAGAGCACCTGCACGGTGGGCGATCTTCACCGCTTCGGCAATGGGGAAGATGGTTCCTGTTTCGTTATTTGCCCACATCAAGGTAACAAGGGCGGTGTTTTCATCAACGCTTTTTTCCAGAAAATCCATATCCAGTCTGCCCCGTTCATCCACGGGGACCTTCACCACCTCGATGCCCCGGCGGATCAATTCATCACAATAGTGAAGTATAGCGGGGTGTTCCACCACGCTGGTGACCACCTTTTTTCTTCCGGGACGGGCACGGAGAGCGGCGTTGATGGCGCTGTTGTCACTTTCGGTGCCGCAGCTGGTAAAGATGATTTCGCTGGCACAATTATCCTTATCCCGGAACCGGGCGCCCAGAAGTTCGGCACACTGCCGCCGGGCTTCTTCGATATCCTCCCCGACGCTGCCGCCGAAGGTGTGGATACTTGAAGGATTGCCGTAACGCTGACAGAAAAAGGGAAGCATTTTTTCCAACACCTCCGGTCTGACGGCCGTTGTTGCGTTATTGTCAAGATAAATCGTTTGCATCATTTCCTCCACTATCTCTCAGGCTGAATTCACAGCCGCAATAATTCTGGCGGTAGAACCCGCACTGCCGTGCAATTTCACAGCTGCGCCGGTATCCGTCACGTTTCTTAAAGTCTTCAGGAACAAAGTTGTTCCATGCCGAACCGATTTCAAAGATCACCTTTGACCGTTTGCGGGGGCTCACGGTCAAAGTGGTGCAGAAATTTTCTCCTTCTGCAAAGAGAGCCGTCCGATTCAGGGAGAAATTGAAACAGCGCCGGCAGCGCTCCCCCTGTTCCGGCTCATTTTCGTACCCTTTCACGGCACGCAGCCAGCTTTCATGGTCGTAGGGATCGACCACAAGTTCGATCTGCTGATTTTCCGCAAGCTCTCTGACACAGGCAAGACGGCGCTCAAACTCCTCACGGGAGTTGAGATTGGAATTGGAGTAGAAAAGCACCGTCTCCTGAGATTCTTCTTTCAGACGCTCAACACAGCCCCCTCCGCAGGGAGCACAGCAGATATGGAGGATCATTTTTGTTCCTTTCTCCCGCAGCAGCTTTCAACAAGTTTCTGAACAGCTGTATAAAATGCGGGGATCAGCAAAGTGCCTCCCACCGCCGCCACCAGCATACCGCCGAAAACAGCGGTCCCCAGAGAAACACGGCTGGCGGCGCCTGCCCCGGTTGCCTGAACCAGAGGCAGCACTCCCAGCACAAAGGAGAGTGCCGTCATCAGCACCGCCCGGAACCGGAGCTTGGCGGCGAACAGCGCCGCTTCGGTAATGGACTTGCCGCTTTCGTGCTGCACCTTGGCAAATTCCACAATAAGGATCGCCGTTTTACAGGCAATGCCGAAAAGCAGGATAAATCCCACTTGGGTGTAAAGATTGTTTTCCACGCCCCCCAGCCAGAGGAAGAATAAAGATCCGAAAAACGCCACCGGCACAGAAAGGATCACTGCCGCAGGGATCATCCAGCTTTCATACTGAGCCACCAGGAAAAGATACATAAAGAGCAGTGCCAATGCGATGATCACCGCCATGGAGGGGATTTCGACAGCCCCCAGTTTCACAGGGACACCTGCCACCTTTTCCTGATAGGACATGTCAGTCCAGTCAAACTTCATGCCGGGAGGAAGATTTTCCCTGGCGATTTTTTCCATCGCTTTCATCGCCTCGCCGGAGCTGTATCCGGGAGCGGGAGCGCCGTTGACAGTGGCGCTGGCGTAAAGGTTGAAACGGTTCAGATACTGAGGCGCAAAACGGCGTTCGACTCTGGCAAGAGTGGAAAGGGGCACCATTTCGCCCCGGCTGTTGCGCACCCGGAAACTCAACAGCTGATTGGGATTTTCACGGTAGATGGAATCCCCCTGCAGCATGACTTTGTAAACTTTACCGAACTTGTTGATATCATTGACATAGGTACTTCCGGTCAGAGCCTGCAGTGCGGCGTTGATACTTGAAATGGTCACGCCGAGCTTCATCGCCTTTTCCCGGTCCACCTCAAGATATACCTGCGGAGTCGCAGCCCGGAAAGAGGAAACAGCGCCGCCGATGGCGGGGGATCTCCGGGCTTCGGCACAGACCTTGTCAACAGCCGCCTGAAGCCGTGCCGGATGGGTCCCGGTGGTGTCTTCGATCACAAAGGAAAAACCGCCCGTGCTGCCGATACCGGGGATGGCTGGAGTTCCGAATGCCATGACCAGAGCGCCTGGCTCATCTTTTGCCAACGCCTGAAGTTTGGCGCGGATCTCATTCTGGGAAAGTCCCGGCGTCTGACGCTGGCTCCAATTCTTGAGCGTAACGAGTATAAAGGCATTATTAGATGCCTGAGAAGAGGTCAGGATACTGAATCCGGGGACACTCATGGTGTCTGCGACTCCGGGGATCTGACGGATCTTTTCATCAAGGCGTTTGACAATGGCAGAGGTGCGTTCCAGAGACGCCGCCTCCGGCAGCTGAACACTGACAAACAAAGCCCCCTGATCCTCTTCGGGGATAAATCCTGCGGGCAGTACGCCGTAGAATCGCCAGCATCCCCAGCACAGAAGCGCCAGCACCACCATCAAAGCGGTCAAATGGCGGATAAAGAAATCAGCAGCTTTTCCGTACTTTTCTGTCAGCCAGTCAAAAAAGCTGTTGAACCAGCGGAAGAGAATAAAATTGCTTCCGCCGGAAGCGCCTTTTTTCATCAGCATGGCGCAGAGAGCAGGACTCAATGTAAGAGCGTTGATGCTTGAAATGACCACAGCAACAGAGATGGTCACGCCGAACTGACGGAAGATGACTCCGGTGATGCCGGGGAGAAAACAGATGGGCACAAACATGGCAAGCAGCACCGCAGTAGTAGCTATGACAGGTCCCGTGACCTCCTCCATGGATCTCCGGACAGCCTCCCGGGGCTCCATATCCTCCTCTTCTATGAGACGGCTCACATTCTCCACCACCACAATAGCGTCATCCAAGTCGGAGGCCAAGCGGTCTTAGGAAGACA
>JAZODE010000090.1:0-18534 GCA_045596885.1 Victivallaceae bacterium | reverse complement strand
CGGCTGTTACCTTACAGGTAGCAACCTCAAACTACCCTTTGCAGCTCTTTGCGAATGGCATCTTTGCCATTTTTTGAATGACTTTTGAAATTACCTCTAAAATCTGTTAAAAGTCCACCGGGTGATAACTCCGGAAAAAGAAGGAATTGCCATTATGTTTATCGATGTCCACGCCCATGCTTACCGCAAAAGTCCTGTCTACGGTCCCAAAGGGGGACGCAAATGGGTGACGCCGGAAATATTGCTGGAGTTCTATGACCGGCACGGAATCGAAAAAGGGGTGCTTATGCCTCTGCTGGGCCCTGAATTTTATCCCCCTCAGCCCAATGAAGATATCCTTGAAGCTGCGGAGCGGTTCCCCGGCAGATTCATTCCCTTCTGCAATGTTCATCCTTACGCCATGAGCTATGACCCCGGCGCTCCTTTGGAGCTGCTCTTTGAACAGTATAAAGAGATGGGATTCAAAGGTGTAGGCGAAGTGACCTTCAATCTGCCCTTTTTCGATCCGCACATGCAGAATTTCTTCCGTGCTGTGGAAAAATGCGGTCTTCCCCTGACATTCCACCTGGCGCACCGTTTGGGGGGATGTTACGGCGTTTACGATGAACCGGGACTCCCCGGATTGGCTGAGACACTGCAAAAATTCCCCAACTTGAAGATGCTGGGACACAGTCAGACCTTCTGGGCTGAAATCGGAGAACTGGATATGGTCTATGACCGTGCGGGGTATCCCAAGGGGAAGGTCAAAGAAGGGAGTGTCCCAAAACTGATGCGCCGTTTCCCCAACCTTTACGGGGACCTCTCTGCCGGATCAGGGGCAAATGCTCTCATGCGTGATGAGGAGTACGCAGTGAAATTTCTTACGGAGTTTCAGGATCGACTCTGTTTCGGTATGGATGTGTGCCTTGAGCCGACGGATGCAAATGCAAAACTTGCTTATTTCCTTATCAAGCTCCGGGATGAAAAGAAGATATCGGAAGAAATTTTCCGGAAAGTTGCCAGAGAAAATATTTCCAAACTTCTCGGCTTGTGATTTAAGGCGTTCTTTTCATGTCCCGCCCTGCCAACACTGCTGTCGCAGAAAAGCTGCGAAAAAAAATCCTCTCAGGAGCCTTTGAAAAGACCACTTTTCTTCCTCCTGAGCGGCAGCTTGCCGAAGAATTGCAGGTAGGCAGAGCGATCATCCGGGGTGTCTTGAAGACTTTGGGGGACGAAAAGATCATCTACAAGGTCCCCAAACGGGGATGGCGGCTTTTTAAAAGAGAGGAACGCAGGCTGAAAAGGATCCTTTTGCGCCTCTCCTCCCGTATGAATGCCGAAGGATACGAAGGCATGGGGCTTGTGGCAGGGATCTGTTCCGGAGCCAATGATATCTATGCCGAGGTGATTCTGTCATCTCCCCCCATGGAACTTGACAAAAAGGAACTTTTGGAGCGCTATAACGCAGGTGACATTCAGGGGATCATTTTTCTTGAAGCCGCCTCAGATGTGTCTATCCGTCAGCTGCTCGACAGCGGGATCCCCTGCGTCGTTGCCAATCTTGAGGAGGATCTGCAGCTGCCCTGTGTACGCATGGATTACCGTGCTATCGGCGCCATGGCAGGGAAAGAACTGCTGGACCGGGGGTACCGGAATATGGCTGTTTACGGCGGCAGTCTGGAGCGTTTCATCTACAAGGAACTTCTTGCCGGGTTCCGGGAGGTTATGGATGAGGCAGGGGTAGAGTTTGACGACTCCCGGATCCTGTGCGGGGAAGATGAGCTTTTGCAGGAGACGATCTCCACGCTGCTCAAAGCTCCTGCCGGTCAGCGCCCGGAAGCCTTCTTCACCCTCAGAGACTACCGGGCTGGAAGGCTTTTTGAATCCTGCGCCCAATATGGCTTGAAGATCCCGGAAGATGTGGGGATCATCAGCTATGATGATATTTCATGGCCCGCTGCCCGCCGTCAGGGATTGAGCTCCATCCGTGAAGATGTTTACCGTATCGGGAAGGAATCGGTGCTCATGCTGCAGAAGATCTATGAATCAGGACCCTTGAGCGTTGAAAGTATTTCTCTGCCGGGCGTGTTGGCAGATCGTACCAGTTTGAAACGGATTTTATAAATTTATCCCCAAAAAGCTGATGTTTCCAAATTATGTATTGGCTGCTGATATGCCCCGGGAATCCCGTTTTGCCAGTGGCAAAACAGGGGGGGACGCTGCAGCAGATTCGTGCAGTTCAACCGCTGAATAGAAAAAACTGTGCTTCCGGATAAACATTGATCCATGAAATTTTTTGGAAAAAATCAGATAATCTTGCCGTATAATTTGCAAAAGTGGAAACAAGAGAGTACATTAGTACAGAGTCAATCAATTAAATCACAAACAAAAAACTTGACCTGATGGAGTTTTTCTTATGAAGTACCACAATGAGACCTTTATTCGTACAGCTGCTTTCAAACGGAAAAATTATTTGTTTACCCTGATCGAACTGCTTGTGAAAAGGTTACATCTTTGCTGCAATCGTTCAGATGGCAGCGAAAAAAGGTATCCACCTGCCCATGGGCAGGTGAAGCTGTACAGCTTCACCTTAATAGAGCTTCTTGTCGTTATAGCCATAATTGCCATACTGGCTGCCATGCTGCCGCGCACCTT
Organism: Victivallaceae bacterium; assembly: GCA_045596885.1. GTDB lineage: Bacteria > Verrucomicrobiota > Lentisphaeria > Victivallales > Victivallaceae > UBA1784. The sequence continues at coordinate 15,900 of JAZODE010000090.1, read as the reverse complement.
GCAGCAGGCGCGGGCAAGAGCGCAGGGAACCAGCTGCGGAAGCAACTTCAACACTCTGGGGAAGTATTTGGGGATCTATATCAACGACTACAAAGGTTTTGTGCCTTTCCGGAAGACCTCTGCAACAAACTATTTCAACTATTACAAGACCAACTCTTCCTGGTACGTTTACAAAGAACTTTGGAGGCACAGAAGCAGCAATGAGTATCTGGGGGCTATGACCAAGCGTACTGTTTCGGGGGAGCTGAAACTTTATCGCAATAAATTGCTCTGTCCCGCAGTGACAGAGGGACACCTTACTTACAGGAATTATGTGCCGGGGCCGCTGGGCAACAGACCGCACTCTCTCAACGAGCTCTTTATGAGTATTGGAGTTTCCAGCCGAATGGCGGGTACTGAAGGAGCCATACGTTTCAGTACGATTGCCAAACCTTCCCTGCTTATTTTTATGGCTGACAGTGCAGGCTCAGGTTTCTTTGATTACCGTTGCCGCTGGTTCCCTGAGCGAACAAAGTCTGCAGATATGGACCGCTTGATGGGATTCCGTCACAATGGAGCTGCCTGGATCCTTTATACTGACGGACACGCCGTCCTGACCAAGGAAAGTGCTGCCCCGGACTATAAGTACTCTAAAAGGAGATGGGATGGTCCTACCTGGCGTCCGAATCCTGCAAGTGCCTGGTAAATGTAAAAGGACGCAGTGTTTCAAATTGGAGAAAATCATGTTCAACTTCAACATTGTTCCACTTGATGTGGCAAACCTTGACCGTATCTGCGATGATATCGTAGAGCTGGTGCGTTCCGGGGTGATCAATGTGCCCCTTTTCAACATGACTCTTGTCCCTGAGGGGGATCCCCCGGTGGATAAGGCAGGAGAGCTGACCGAAAGATTTATGCGCTTTCAGGAGCGCCTTGCCGGGGACGGCATTTCAGGCGGCGTACTGCTGCAGTCCACTCTGGGGCACGGTTATATCCTCAACCGGCAGAATCCCTACCAGAACTATATCGGCATGATGGATGAAAAAGAAAGGCAGGTCTGCTGCCCTCTTGATGAAGGGGTGCAGGAGCACTTTTACAATGTGTGCAAGACCATTGCTTCGGCGCATCCGGCTTTCATGCTCATTGACGATGATTTCCGCCTTCTGGGGCGTGCCGGACGGGGCTGTGCCTGCCCGCTGCATTTGGCAGAATTCAAGCGCCTGACGGGACTTGATCTTACTATTGAGGAGCTGCGGGAGTATTTGAATGGCAGTTCTGAAGAAGATCGCCGTCTGGCACGGATCTTTGATAAGATGCAGTGTGATTCTCTGGTCAATATGGCAAAGCGTATGCGGCAGGGGGTGGATGAGGTCGATCCCTCTATCCCCGGAGGATACTGCCCCTGTGGAATCGATATCCGCCATGCTCTGCCCATTGCCGAAGCCTTTGCAGGACGGGGGAATCCCTCTTTGATCCGTATCAACTGCGGCTTCTACAATCAGCGCGGTCCTCAGCTTTTCTCCGGCGTCATGCAGAGTGCCGCGATCCAGCTGGCGGCGATCCGTGAAAAGACCGGGATCGTTCTTACAGAAACGGATACCTGTCCCCATAACCGTTACAGCACCAGTGCAGCAAGTCTCCACGCCCATTACAGCGGTTCCCTTCTTGAAGGCTGTGACGGCGCCAAACACTGGATCTCACGGCTCTGCGGCAACGAGTGGAAAAGTGCCAAAGCCTACCGCAAGATCCTCAGCTGCCATCAGGGGTTTTACCGTAAACTTGCAGGATTCGGGCGTACCGTTGATTGGTTCGGAGCCCGTTTTGCTCTGCCCCAGGAGCCATGCTTTGAATACAATCCTGTGGAGCGTGTCTGGGGGCAATCCTGGCACATGCTCATGCTGGAGCGTATGGGGATCCCCATGTACTTCAGTAAAAAAGCGGGGGGCGCCGTTTTTATGAACGGAACTCAGGTGCGTGCTTTCAGTAATGAAGAGCTTGAGAAACTTCTTTCCGGCGTCCTCGTCCTTGACTCAAAGGCTGCAAAGTACCTTTGCGACAAGGGATACGAAGATCATCTGGGCGTCCGGGTGCTGGAGTGGGATCTTCCCCCGGCAACGGGGGAGATGCTCCCGGAAGGCATGACAGCTCCTCAGGAAGAGTTGTGCAAATTGGAACTTCTCGGGGCAACGGTGGATTCAAAGATCTTCCATGCGCCCTACAATCAGAGTGTGGAGCGGGATTTTATCGCTCCCGGATGCACCATGTTCCGCAACAGACTTGGAGGAACGGTCATTGTCTTTGCCGGAACGCCCCCCTCAATAGGCACCCTGAGCGCTTTCGGATTCCTCTGCGAAAACCGCAAACGCCAGATCGTCCGTCTTATCAGTACCACAGCGGGACTTCCCCTTTATTACACGGGGGATGTTGACATGTATATGCGAGGCGGCATACTCCCTGACAACTCCATGATCGGCGTCCTTTTCAATCTGGGAACTGACCAGCTTGACTCATTTGAACTTTTTGTTGACAGAGCCTTTGAATGTTTGGAGTATCTTACTCCGGAAGGCAACTGGGAAAAAGTTGAGTTCAGCTTCATTGGCGAAAAAGAGATCGAAGTTGCTCTGCGTCTGGAAACCTTCATGCCTCAGGTGCTCAGATTCAGCTGAGCATACTAAAAAAAGTCCCGGAGCTCTTTCCGGGACTTGCCGTGTAAGGCGTTGCGTGTTCAGTTGAAGATCCGGCAGCAGGCGGAATCCTCTGAGTGGATATCAAGGGCTTTGAAAAGAGTCATCGCCATTTCAAAGTGTCCCCGACTCCCGGGGTGGATGGTCTCTCCCAGCCATTGATTCAGCAGACGGTCTGTGTTGGCGCGGGCTTTCCAGTGACTCCAGTGATCCACAAAAATGGCGTTGTACTTTTGAGCCGTTTCCTCAATGACCTTGTTGTAGGCGGGCATATTTTCGTAACGCTTGATGTAGCTTGGATTGAGGGATTCAGCGATGGGGGGATAGTTCTGCACCACTGGGACTGCATCAAGAGCCACGATTTGCTCCACGATGGATTCAAGACAGTTGCGGAATCCTTCTGCTCCGCCTTCCGTTTTGACGATATCGTTGGTTCCGACAAGGAGAAATACCGCATCCGGCGCAAAGCGGCTGACATGACTTTGGAAATATTCTTTTTCCGAAAGTTTCATGGCGGTCTGCCCGCTGTAAGCGGTGTTGATGATGACATCTGCACTCTGTTTCAGTTCCCAGCGGACCCTTTCGTGAAAGATCTCAGGGAAGCTCCGCCACCCGTGGGTGTGGGCAGCACCGTGGGTGATGGAGTCCCCGTAAAAGACCCAGGTCCAGGGCTTTGAGTTTGGGGTGTTAAAGTGAGAGGCGATCCGGTTTTTATATTCTTCAAGCGTTGGCATCTTATAAACCTTTATTTTGTATTCCACAATTTGGGGCGGATCAGGCGCTCCGGGAGCAATGGAACGGTCTCGGTAACTTTTTGAAGCAGATCTTCCGGCAATGCTCCCAGTGCTGCCATGCGGCAATTTTCCAACAGCTGTTCCGGAGTATCCACACCGGTCAGCACACTGACCTTGCCGGGGAAGGAGAGCAAATAGCGCATACAAAGCTCCTGCATGGGGAGTCCGAAAGACTCAAGTTTTTCTCTGTAAGCCAGCAGTTCAGGGAAGGGGATCTTTTCTTCAGGCATGACCGCCATGCCCTGCAAATAGACACTGCGGATGAAAATTTGTCCTGTTTTGTGTCCTTTGATCTTTTCATCAAAACGGTGGTCAAATACATTGCAGGGAAGCTGGACGTATGGCGCTGCATCGGCTGTATCAGCACACTCAAGTGAATCAAGAGAGACACCGGCAGCTTTGATCATGCCTTTGGCAATGAGTGTTTCCAATTCTTCATGATAACACCAATCTTTTTCATTGTGGAAAAGGATCAGGGGGATTTCCTGCAGCTGCAGGCGTTTCAATGAGGTGGTCACAGAGTTGGTGATGAATTCAAGGGGATCACACTCTGCAGGAATGGGGGGGACCTTGCTGACGATGGTCATGCGTTCTGCAATGTCGAGTTCGGCAAGGGCTTTGCCCAGAACCTCTTCGCTGTCGCCGTATGCGGCGGCTGTGTCGAGAGAGGTGATCCCGTTGTCAAGAGCAGTCCGCAATATGGCTTTGACCCGCTCAAAGGAGGGCTTGCCCTGGGTATTGGCGATGCCGTAATTGAGTCCGAATTGGACCGTTCCCAGAAGAAGTCGTGAAAAATTCATTTTGCGGTGTAACCTCCGTCAACAGGGATATTGACGCCAGTGATATATGCTGAGGCTTCAGAGGCAAGGAAAATGATCACTCCCTGCAGATCGGTGCTGTTGGCAAGGCGCCCCAGAAGGGTGTTGGCGCTGTACTGCTTGATGAAGCGCTCGTGATGGTTGGGGGTCTGGAATCCGCCGGGACTGATGCAGTTGACCCGGATCCCCTCCGGACCCAGCACAGAAGCCGCAAAACGGGTAAAGTTGGTCATGCCCCCTTTTTCGTAGAAATAGACCGGGGAGGGCCACTGGTCGCCGGAATACATATCGGTCCCGGTATAGTTGGTCATATTCATGCCCCGCATACCCATGTAGGACCCCACATTGATAATGGAGCCTTCATGGCGTTTTTTCATGTCCTCTGCCGCAAGTTTGGTCAGAAGAAAAAGAGAGGAGGCGTTGACATGAAGACTTTTGTCAAACTCTTCCATTGAAAGATCCCACGAGGCACAGGCGCAGCGGGTCACGGCGTTGTTGACAAGAATATCGATTTTACCGAACTTTGCAATGATCTCAGCAACGGTTTCCCGGATGGAATCTTCACTTTCAAGATCCATGGCAAAGGGAAAGATGTTGTCGTAACCTTGGGCTGTTTCCTGCAGTTTTTCCAGATTCCGTGAAGCAATGCAGGTGATGGCTCCTGCTTCAGCAAGTGCTTGGGTAATCTGTCTGCCGTAAAGTCCGGCGCCGCCCGTTAAAAGGGCGACTTTACCTTTGAGAGAAAAGCGTTCAAGAATATTTGCCATTGAAAAACTCCTTGAGATAATGTGTGAAAAGGATGATTTGCAGCAACGCTGCAGTTTAATATACATGCACCTGCAGCTTCTTGCAAATTTTATTTGCTGTCAAGCTCCCGCCAGTTGATGACTCTGATCTTGAGATCCTGAAGCATAGATTTGCAGGTCGCCAGACCGCCGCAGCAGTATCCCAGAAGCAGGTCGTCGCCGTTGAAGAACATGGCGGTGTAGGAAAATCCGTGGACAGGGGAGTCTTCGAGGACATGATAGCGCCAGGTGGTTCCATTGTCTGAGCTGATCCCCAGGACCAGTGGCGTTCTGCCCATGACGCCCGGTTCAAAGCGGACACTGCGGTCAGGGTGATAGTCGTTCCACACAGCGTACAGGTCTCCGTTGGCAGGATTGCGTTTCATGGAAAGAGGAGCGCCGGGAGATCTGAATTCCGTTGCCGGGATCGCTGTGGTCCAGGTCATGCCGTTGTCGTAAGAGTAACTTTTGTACTGGCATCCGCCCCCGGCACGGAACCATGCCATCAGGTGATCGGGAGCAAGTTCAATGAGTCCCGGTTCAGCGAATCCGGAACTGAGCCATTGAGGCGGATAGCAGCATTCTCTGGTCTGCTGCCAGGTCGCGCCGCCGTCATCTGAGTAAAAGAAAACACCGATGCCTGCCCCAAAATCTCTGGGGTGGCTTTTGTAACGGTGGAATGAACCGGGACAGAAGATACGGCCGCTTTTTACCTGCACAAGACAGTCGTTGACACAGCACATGTAGAAGGGCGGGGAACCGGCAAGATCCACCGCTTCGCTCCAGCTTGCCATTTCATCGGAGCTGAACTTTGCCAGAGGACGGCAGTCGATCCATTGTGTATCACCGATCATGGTTTTTTCCAGATATACCATGGCGATCCGGTCATCCTGCAGCCGCAGCAGGGAAACGGACATGACATTCTGGTGACGGTTTTTGACCACCAGTTCCGGTTCGCTCCAGCTGAGACCGCCATCTTTTGAGCGGATCAGGCAAATGTCTGCGGTACATTCATCGTCCCAGTGGTCGCCGTTGTAACGTGTGTAAGCGAAGACGAGCGTTCCATCTTTGAGTCTTTCAAAAGCTCCCTCTGAATTCCGGGGATTGCCTTGAGTGTGCTGCAACAATGTTTCTGACATAGGCTTGTCCTTATTTTTAAGTTCTGTTCGGGAAATTGCTATACTATAACACCGCATCAGCAGAATGACAATATGAAAAATTTTATGGCAATGGTAAATTTGTTGGAAGTGGATTTTTTTCGTCTCTCTTTCCTTTTTTTTGTGTTTTTTATTGGCAATTTTTGTAAAAAGAAGCTATATTATCCGGCAGTCGGATCCAGAGGGAGTTTACAAATGAAAAAAATCATAACGCAGGTTGTTCAATGGGCAGGCGAAAGGTCTTCTTACGAACTTTTCAGACCGGAATTGTGCAATATGCTTTCCGATGTCCGCAAGAAGCGTCTGCATTATGCCTTTTTCATGCCCGGGACCATTCTGTACCGTGACCGCAGTTTTTCAGTGAGGATATGCAGCTATGGATACGGCGTTGAAAATCTGACTTTGAAAGCCGCTTTCGACGGCGTGGTCACGAACCGTGATTTTTCTGAAAATGATATTTTTGTTGGCGGCGCCAATGCCCTCAGTTCAGTTATCGGCATCAACAAAGCTTCTTACTGCGGATTTTCTCTGATATTCCATTTGCAGTTCATAAGACTCAACTATGCCGTTTTAGAGAATGGGAAGCTGGTCAAAAATATTTACTGCCATTCCCGGCACCCGGCAGGAAGTGCTTTGCGTCAGATGGTCAACTCTCTGGAGTCGATCATTCACGACCCAAAATGCCGTGATGAGCGGTGTCGTCCCCTGCTTGAAGCGATCATTGCTCAGGTCATTTACGAATTTGATGAAGAATCTGCAACGGACTTTCACCATTACGATCCTCTGGCGCTGCGGATCAAAGATTATCTTGACAGCTGTTTTCAGCATGATATCGACTGTTCCGGCGTTTGCGAGGTACTCCGGATCAACCGCAGTTACGGCTCCACTCTTTTCAAAAAGAACTTCAATATGACCATGAAAGAGTATCTTCTTGATCTGCGCCTCAGTGCTGCAAAACATCTCCTTGAAGGGAACAATGGTTTGAGCATCAATGAAATCAGTCAGCTGTGCGCTTTCAGCAATGCGGGATATTTTATCAAAGTCTTCCGTGCCGGGGTCGGCATGACTCCGGGGGAATACCGGAAGAGAAATCTGGAGAAATGAGATTCGTTTTCAATTTTTTCCTTTATAAAAAATTTCCCCTTTTATGCCGGAGTGACTTGAAAAAGATCCTCCGGCAAAGTATAATGTTTATTTGTACAGCCTGCAGCTGTTCATAAGAGTGAAGAGGAGAATTTTTATGAACAACATACAGTCCCCCACCGCAGATATACTGTTTGTGTGCGGCAACTGTACAAAGCGACGCCCCCACAATGTGCCGGGGCGTTTTTTTTTGAACCGGAAAACAGTGCCGTTGGGGCACTCTTTTGCAAAAATAAAAATTTGCGCTGCTGTTTGTGGTGGGGAACTTGTAAATCCAAAAACTGGAGCTATATTAACATGGAAACAGTTCAATAACTCCGGGAGCGCTTTTCAGCGGACGCGCCCCATAAATCTGAGGAAAGATAAGATGAAGATCCAGCGTGAGACCTTTTATGATTGCAACTCCAATCCCTTTCAGGTGACAGTGTGGACTCTTGGGGGTAAGAAACCCGGTCCTGTGATGACCGTTATTTCCGGACAGCACGGCATGGAACACTCCGGACCCTGTTTTTTGCCTGAACTGGCTGAAGAGCTGGATAAAGAAGATATTGCAGGAACTCTCCACATCTGTCCCTGTGCAAATCCGGGCGCCCTTGCCATGGATTATGAATTTTACCCGGAACACGAAGATCTTTCCAAGATCAATGAATATTTTTACTCCCGCTTCCGTCACAACTACTCCCCCTGGGGCATCGGCCGCGGAGAGGCGCAGACCGAGTACAATATGAATCGGCTCTGGAACAGAAAAGGTACCGGCATTGCCTACGACATCACAGCATGGCTGTGGAAAAACTTTGTGGAAGATGCCGATCTGACACTGGATATCCACTGTCTGCAGGCGTTGAAGCCCCTCATCTACAATGATTTTGAAAAGAACAACTTCCTTTGTGCCCTGACCGGTATCGAAGCTGTCTATCAGTGCTCCCAAAACAAAGACGAATATGCCGCAGGCAACTTGAATTATCAGGCTGCCAAACGGGATGGCAAGTACGCTTTTTGTATTGAATTTTCTGCTCAGCATGCCCTCAAGGAAAGTGAATACGAGCTGGGTAAAAATGCCATCCGCAATCTGATGATCAAGATGGGGATGCTCAAAGGGGAATACCGTCTGCCCGATCGTCCCACATGGAGCATTCCCTTGAACTATTGGGAGTCCGCTCATACCTTCAAATCTTCCCATACCGGACATATCCGCTATTATTTCGGTGAATATGATGAGGTCCGTAAAGGAGACAAAGTTTACGAGATCAGAGATATCCAAACACTTGAAGTCCTGGAAACAGGATATTCCAACATGGACGGCATCATGGGACGCATCAGCCATTTGCCCGTGATGAAAGAAGGTGAGCTCATCTGCCTGATTTTACCCGCCACCGAAATCAAGCGGGAACTTTGATTGAAATTGCCTCAAAATTATAAAAAGCCCTCTTCCGGGATTTGTCAAAGTGAAGGGGGCAAACAGTGTCTTTGCTGTTTTTTTGAATGAATTTTGAAATTACATCATAAGAGCGGAAACTTCCGCTGCCGTAGATGAGAGGGCAAAAGGGGTTGAAAAAATTATCTTTGCGTGCTATATTATAGTAAATTAAAATGTTTTTTTTGAATGGTTGAACGCAGATGACAGATTCCCTGAAAGCTCCTGATATGCCGGCAGTCGGGGTGATGAATTTCACCAGCACACTGATAACGACCTGTTTTTGTGCTTATGTCGCTCTGGTCGGACATCGTGAAGCGCCTCTATTCACCAGACAGGCGCTTGACATGCTTTTTGCCGGAGCGCTTTTTGTTTTGCCCTATCTTTTCATGCCTCTGCTGATCCGTTATTTTACGACCCGTTTTTCCAGCCGCAACACCATAACCTTTTCTCTGCTGGCTGACTTTCTTCTTATGGCTGCCGGCAGTGTGGTTCTGGCTCTGGTGACAGGGGGTAAAATCGCTCTTTCGGGGGTGATAATGCTGCTGTTGATGGTCGTTCTTTCGGGAATGATCTACGCAACTTACCGGGCGGCATTACGGATCTATGTGGCGGAAACAGTTGAAAAGTCCGCACTCCCCACCGCCGGAGCAGTTACAGAGACCACCACTTTCGCCGGTATGATCGCCGGAGCCATCGGTGCTGCCGTTGCCGCTGAACTTGATTTTTCAAGAGGTGGTGCCGGTATCTGGCTGACGGGCATTGCCTTTATCGCTCTTTCTGTGGCAACGCGTCTGCGTCCCACTCTGGCGCCTTTGCCGAAGCTGCGTTTTTCCGGATTGCCCAGAACCTGGCTTGCAGTGATCCGCCGGGAAGAACGGGGCAGGGAACTGCTTTTGACAGGCATCGGCGAAAGTTATGTGTTTGGGGCAATTATTTTTGCCGCCTCCCTTGCCATCCAGTATGTTTCTCTGACTTCCGGTCTTCATATCGGCGACATCACCCGGGAGTTTGCCGTTATCGCCGCCCCTCTTGCCGGTGCGTGCGGCGGTATCATAATCGGAGCCAGACTTTGCCGCAGCAATGCGGAAATCGGACTTGTGCCGCCAGCCGCTTTGATGATGACCATTTCCACATTCTGCATTGGCTTGCTCCCTTTGTGCAAAGATGACATTATTGAGACCTGGCTGCTGGGGGCACTGCTTTTGATTTTCGGATTTTTTGCCGGAATTGTGATCGTGCCTTTGCAAAGCTATCAGAAATACTTTGTGCGCCACGAATTGCGGAGCGCTTTCTTTTCCTGGTTCTGTCTGCCTTTCGGGATCGTGCTGCTGACTGCTGTGCTGCTGAGTTTTCTCATGTATGAGTTCCGGATCCCCGTTTTTCATGCGGCAATGGGGTTTGCTGCCTTGACTTTTGTCGTTGGAGTCATCAGTTTTCTGCTTATGCCCCAGTTCCTTTTGCGGATGTGCACCAAGCTGCTGACGCTGAGTTTCTACCAGCTCAAAGTCTGGAACCGGGAACGGATCCCCGAAGAGGGACCGGCGCTGCTTATTGCCAACCGCGCCTCTTTTATGGATATGCTTTTCGTGACAGCCTGTACTTCTCGCCCGGTCCGTTTCATGATGGATGAGGATTATTACAATGCGATCCCCCTGATCCGCCCCCTGCTTAAAGCTGTGGGGTTGATCGAGGTCCCCAGCGGACCTAAAAAGCTGAAAAGTTTTTTTGAGCGTTCCCGGCAGCTTTTCCGCAACGGTGAGCTGGTCTGTGTCTTTCCCGAAGGGGATATTACCCGGAACGGCACCATGTCAGGATTCAAAGACGGCATGTCTCTTCTGCTGCCCAAAGAGATCGATGTGCCTGTTATACCGCTCCACATCGGAATGACCTGGGGGAGTATCTTTTCCTGCTACCGGGGCAAATTCAAATTCCGGCGTTTCAGCTGTTCACCTCATCCGGCGTCAGTGACGGTGGGCAATCCCATTCCCCGGAAGAGCAACGCCTATGAGATCCGTATTGCCATGTCTGAGCTGGCTGCTGAAACGGAGCTTGTACCGCAGCCTGAGGAAAAGCCCTTTCACTCTCAGGCGCTGTTTTTGGGACGGCGTTTTCCCAAAAGATGTGTGGTGGGCGAATATGAGGGAAAGGAGTTTTACCTTCCCGGAGCCGCTGAGGTGGCAGTCGAAGGGATCATGATCAGCCGTTATTTGCGCCGCATTTGCCATCAGGATGAAGAATATATGGGTGTGATGCTCCCCAACAGCGTGGCGGCAGTTACTTCCATCATAGGGATCCAGCTGACAGACAGGACACCAGCCATGCTCAATTATACGGCTTCAAGAGAGTCGATCCGCAGTGCCGTCAAAACGGCGAAGATCCGGCATATCATCACTTCAAAAGCCTTTATTGAGAAACTGAAAATGGAGCCCATGCCTGAAATGATTTTCATTGAGGACATAAAAAAACGGTATGGCGGCAAAGGTCGGAAATTTTTCTGGCACACGGTGCTGCGTATTCTTTCCAGCCGTGAGCTGGTGCGGCTTCTGGCTCCGGCAAGCTGGGACGATGTGAACAAAGTGGCGGTTTTGATTTTTTCCAGCGGCTCCACAGGAGACCCCAAAGGTATCATGCTGACCCATCACAATATCAACGGTGATGTGGCAGCGGTGATCAAAACAACCGACTGGCACCGGAACGACAGGATCCTGGGGAATCTGCCTTTATTTCACTCTTTCGGCATGAACACCTGCCTCTGGCTCCCCATGCTGACCGGCGCCCGTGTGGTCATGATCCCCAATGCGCTGGATGCAAAACTTGCTGCAACGGTCCTCAGAGAGCAGAAAATCACCGTTTTGATGACCACTCCGGGATTCTTGCAGATCTATATGCGCGGTGCCAAACCGGAGGATTTCAAGACCATCCGTCTGACGGTGGCGGGGGCAGAGAAATTGCGTTCCGACATCGTTGACAAATATTACGAGATGACGGGACTTGCCATCTCTGAAGGTTTCGGCAGTACCGAGCTTTCTCCCATTGTTGCCATCAATATTGCTTCTTCCGTTTCCGATCTGGGAACCAAAGTCGCCAAAAAGGGAAGCATCGGTCCGGCGTTGACCGGCGTTTGTGTCAAGATCGTGGACCCTGAAACATTTGAACTCAGGGGGGAAAACTGCGATGGTCTCCTCATTGTCAAGGGGGCGATCGTGATGAAGGGCTATCTCAACAATTCTGAGAAAACAGCCGAAGTGATCCGGGACGGGTGGTATATCACAGGCGACATCGGACACATGGACCGCAAGGGGTTTATCACCATCACCGGACGCTTTTCCCGCTTCAGCAAGATCGCAGGTGAAATGGTCCCCCATGAACTTGTGGAAAGAGAGATCAATAATATACTCCTTCCCGACAGGCGTGTCATTGCTGTAGGCGGTGCAAGTGACGCCCGCCGCGGAGAAAAACTGCTGGTCTTTTACTGCGATGAAACATTGGTGAAGCCCGGGGAATTGGTCAAACAGCTCAGGGAAAAGAAGATCCCGAACCTGTGGATCCCCCACGCCGACAATTTTATTAAAGTGGATGATCTGCCCATGCTGGGCAGTGGAAAACTGGATCTTCACCGTTTGTCTGCTTTGAGCAGTCAATATGATGATCCGGCTTGTTAAGTCAATATATTTGAGGAATAGTATGATGAAAAAAGTGATGTTGCTGCTGACGGCAGCTGCGGCTTTTACTTTGAGCGCAGCTGTAAAACTGCCCATGATTTTTTCGGATCACGGGGTCCTTGCCCGGCGTGCCAAAGTGCCCGTTTTCGGCAAAGCCGATCCCGGTGAGAAGGTGATAGTGGAGTTCAACGGACAAAAGCGTACAACGGCGGCAGCAAAAGACGGCTCCTGGAAAGTCTATCTTGATTTGGCAAACTCCCCGGAAGGTCCCTTTGAACTCAAGATCAACAATATCGTTATCAAAGATGTGCTTGTCGGTGAAGTCTGGCTCTGTTCAGGACAATCCAATATGGCTTTCAAACTTTCCAACTGCGAAGGCTTTGCCGCAGCCAAAGCCAAACCGGCTGGCAGCCGCCTCAGAAGTTTCAATGTTTCTGTGAGAAGTACAGACAAGCCCAATGAACAGATCTACGGACGCTGGGTCTATGCTGATTCCGCCAATGTAGGGAATTTTTCCGGTGTCGCCTACTTTTTCGGACGCAAGCTCCTTAAAGAACTCAACACCCCTGTGGGATTGATCAACAGCTCCTGGGGCGGATCCCCCATTGAAACCTGGATACGCCTGGGGGCGCTGAAAAACGCGGTGCCGGAAACATTGAAAAGGGATGCGGAAGTTTCAAGACTTACGAAACTTTATCCTGCTTCTGTCAAAAAATATGTTGCTGAACTTGAAAAATGGCTCAAAGCCAACAACCGGCAGGATATTGCCCACAAAGTTCCCCCCGCCGGAACAGTCTGGGGAAAATGCAACGGGGGTGCGATCCCGGGGGGCGTGGTCTGGGTACGCCGCACTTTCAATGTGGTTTCTGCTGCGGAAGGTAAGAGGTTCCGCATCGGCATGAGACGCCACAGAGTCCCCTTCACCCTCTGGTGCGACGGAAAAAAAGTGGCTGATTGGTCCTGGGAAAAGGCGGTTTATTTCCGTTACCCCAATTTTACACTTTCTGATCTTGCTCCGGGGAAGCATGAGCTGATGATCCGTTTTTACAATCCCCTCAGCAACAGGAGTGTCTTTGTTCAGCCCATTGATCTTGGCAAAGAAAAACTGGACGGCGCCCAATGGGAGATCTTCCAGGAAAAGAAATATGCCGGCAAAGCATTGAATGCTCCCCAAAATCCGGGTAAACCTCCCCGTGATTTTTTCAACGGTCAGCGTGTTTTCAACGGCAGTATTGCGCCGATGCTCCCTTATGGTCTCAACGGAGTCATCTGGTATCAGGGAGAGACCAACGCTTCCCGTTACAACGAGTACGCCGCTTTGCAGCGTGCCCTTGTCAAAGATTGGCGTGAAGCCTTTGAAACCGCAGAGCTGCCCTTCTACTGGTGCAATCTGCCTAATTTGTTCAGAAAGTCAAAGAATCCTGCCGATGAAGGCAGTTGGGTCCATTTCCGTGCGGCACAGACAGCCGCTTTGGATGTTCCCCGCACCGGCGAAGCCATTTTGATAGATGTGGGTGAAGCAAGCGACATCCACCCCATCAACAAAACCGTCCCCGGTGAAAGACTTGCTGCCATTGCTCTTGCCAACGTTTACGGCAAAAAGGTTCCCTTTGAGGGACCTGCTGTGACAAAAGTGACTTGTGAAGGCAAAAGTTTGCGTATCCACTTCAAAAATCTCCACGGCGGACTTGTTGCCGCCCCGGTGCCTGAATTTTACGACACGGTCAAACGGCAGGGGAAAAAGCAGAAACTTGAACGGAACTCCCCCGGAACTCAGCTTGAAGGCTTTGCGCTCTGCGGCAAAGACGGCAAATGGTTCTGGGCAGAGAAAGCCGTCATTGATAAAGGGACAGTTGTGGTATCTTCAAGCAAGGTACCTGAACCTGTCAAAGTCCGTTACGCCTGGCAGAACAATCCCACTTGCAACCTTTACAACAAGGCGGGATTCCCTGCAGCTCCTTTTTCAAGATAATGTGAGGTATACTTATGGATTTGAAAATCTTCTGTTCCCGTATGGAACTTGGTGAAGAAGCACAGGTGCTTTTGAAACCCCACTGGGAAAAAATCGTGGAAAACTGGGGAGGGAAAATACCGGAGTTCGTTTCTCTTGATTATGTAAAAAAATATCTTCCCTTGCTCCAGATCCCGGATGAAGAGGAAGGAATCCTTATCCGCGCCTGCAAAGTCATAGAGCAGTGCCAAAACAATGAGGTGTACAGCCTCTATATGTTCATCCTTTATTACGGTGCTTTTGTGTTGAAGCTGCAGCTGAATCCTGCTCTTGGTTCTAAGGTATGGGGCGAAGATGAAGGTATCGTTTACCTGATCGCCTCTTTGAGCAGTGCGCCGCTGATTGCGGCAAATTGCAAAAAGCACGGGATCCCGGAACGCTATGCCGCCGATGCGCTGCAGTGGATCGGCGGAACAGTGATGATCTATAAACTGTCACACAACAATGTTCCCGGACACACTCTTTCCCAGCTCTACTGGCTCCACCACCATATTGACGGGGAACTTTACCGTATCGGGCGTTTTGAATATCTCATCCACCGTCTGCCGGAGTGGGCGCCTCTGATATTCCGCAACGGCGATGGTGTGCTGGCTGTGCTGGCGGCTCCGGGGATGAAGTTTGATGCCAGGGGGCTTGTCACTTTGAAAGATGAAGTTGTGGAGTCCACCATCGAAGAGGATGGGGATTTCATTACAGGTATTCCCTGTTCGCCTGACGGTTTTGCCCGGATCAATGAAACATTGACCATTGACCGCCGTGAGTTCAAACCTGTTTGTGCGCCCTGGGATATTGTGCCGAGCATACACATCCCCGGCGGTCAGCGTATGGGGTGGGAAGATGCCTTGAACTCCATGAAAGAGGCTAAAGATTTCTTCAAGCGTTATTTGAAGCGTGAGATCCCCATGATCGTCTGCGGTTCCTGGATCCTGAATCCTGCGCTGGAAAAGTTTGCCCCCAACGGCAACATGGCAAAGTTCAGAAAAGAGCTTTTCTGTGTTCCCATGATCCGCTGGGGAGCTGAGGGCAGGGACGGTATGTTTTTCGCTTTCGGCAGAGGGGATGTTGACCCCACTGAGTTACCTGCTGCCAATTCCATTCAAAAGCTTTTGCAGGAGATTTTCAAGGCAGAGGGCACATTGCGTACCGGTGCTATGTTTGTTTTGACCGGAGATCTGGACAAACTGGGGAACATGTACTACAGGACCCAACAGAAGTTCCTTTGAAAATTCACCGGCTCCGGGTATGCGCCGCCCCCGCGAGCAAGGCGCTTGCGGTAGACAAGCCCCCCAGTACTGGAAAGCGCTCTGAGTGTGCATGAGTGTCTGGTGCGGCGCTTGGTCGGACCTGTCAGACAAGTCAGACCTGTCAGACATTATTGGTGCGCCGCCCCCGCGAGCAAGGCGCTTGCGGTAGACAAGCCCCCCAGTACTGGAAAGCGCTCTGAGTGTGC